>JAJTXU010000013.1 GCA_021462845.1 Anaerolineales bacterium | reverse complement strand
TGTAATAGATCAATTGGGGATTGACTGCGAATAATGCAAGTGCGAGGAAAAAGCCTGTGCCTTGCAGTGTTTTTCTAATGAGCAGATAAAACAACCACAGCGACGCCAGCCCTGCGAGCAGGGGAAATAATCTCAGGACATATTCAGTGCGACCGAACACAGCATTGAAAAATTTCTCGACGAGCAAAAATCCCAGCGGCGCGCCCTGATCGTACTCCAACGGCTGGAATAATTCGGCGAAATTGCGGTTGACAATGTTCAACGCCAACATCGCCTCGTCTGCCCAGAGGGAGCGTCTGCTGAAGTACCCTCGCAGGCGGAGAATCGCGCCGACGAACAGCAAGGTGATGGCGATGTTTTTTTCAGAGAGTTTCATGCGCGGTCAATTATAGATGCAAACTGCGTAGTCGGCGTTCTCTAACGCCGACGGACACGTTAGAGAACGTGTCCTACACATATCACCTCCGCGCGGTGTTGAAGGGAGATAAACGCCCGCGCGGCCGAATCAGCCCTCCCGTCGAGATGAAGCGTTCACAGAATTGCAATCCGCGCCCGGTTGTGGAATCCAATCTTCGGGCTTAAAATACGTCATCATGTTTCATCGAGACGAAGGCAAGTCTTCCAGTTCCGAGAGTCAGCCTCCCAGTTTGGGAGGAGCCTGCGCGTCGCAACATCATTTTCAACCGATCACGTAGGAGGTGAGCGCGCCTCCCGCGCGGATATTTCATGCAAGGAGGCAGTGATGCTCACCATTTACAAAACCACCGAGGGCGGAATCGAAGAATTGAAATCCATGGAAAACGGCGCGTGGGTGAAAGCCGTAGACCCGACCGCTGAGGAAATTCAACAACTCGTGCAATGGGGTGTGGACCCGGATTACATCAACAACTCGCTCGACCTCGACGAAATGCCGCGCATGGAACGCGACGACGAGTACACGTTCATTTTGATCCGCATTCCGCATCGCCAACCCGAAAGCGACATTCCATATACCACGATCCCGCTGGGCATTTTTATCAAAGGCAATATGATCGTCACCATTTGCCGATACGAAAAAGAAATGTTCCAAGTGCTGGCGAATCGAAAATATCGTTTATTGAAAACAGGCAAGCGTTATCGTTTTGCGTTGTATATCTTTTTGGAGACCGCCACGCGCTACCTCACGCACCTGCGCGAGATCAACCGCATGACCGAAACCATCGAAGACCAACTGCAAAAGTCCACGCGCAACCGCGAAGTGCTTGAACTGCTCAAATATCAGAAGAGTCTCACGTATTTTGCGACTGCGCTTCGATCCAACGAAGTGATGATGGAGCGCGTCCAACGCACGCAGATCTTCAACTATTACGAGGAAGACCAAGACCTGCTCGAAGACGTGCTCACCGAAAATCAGCAAGCCATTCAAATGACGAGCATCAACGCCGAAATTCTCTCCAGCATGATGGACGCGTTCGCTTCGATCATCTCGAACAACCTCAACGGCGTGATGAAAGCCCTCGCCGCGCTCACGATCATCGTCAGTTTGCCCGGCACAGTGGCGGGTTTCTTCGGCATGAACGTGATGCTCCCGCTTTCCGACGCCGAGCCGACAGCGTTCCTCATCGTCTTCGGCATCGCGCTCGCCCTCACCGCCGTCGCCACATTTATTTTTTACAAACGCGATTGGTTCTAACATGCGCGTCGAGTTGTTGCACGATTCAAAGGCGCATCTCGGTGAAGGTCCCGTGTGGGATTCGCGCGCGCAAACTTTATACTGGCTCGACATCCTCAACAAGCGCGTCTATGCCAACGCGGATGTGATCGCTGAATTGGATGATTTCATCGGATGTCTCGCTCTACGCCAGCGCGGCGGACTCATCCTTGCGAAGCGCCTCTCTTTCTGGACGTTCGATCTGGATTCCGCTTCGTCAACTTTTCTCGCCGCCCCAGCGGATGAGCCTGCGAGCAACCGTTTCAACGACGGCAAATGCGATCCGCGCGGACGTTTCCTCGCCGGCACGATGGACATGAACGAGACAGACCCCACTGGCTCGTTGTATTCCTTCGACGGAAAGTCCATCACAAAATTAATTTCCAACGTCACCATCTCGAACGGTTTAACGTGGAGCGCGGATGGCAAAACTCTTTACTACATTGACACTCCCACGCGCGAAGTGAAAGCCTTCGACTATGATCTGGAAACGGGCGCGATTGCAAATCCGCGCGTCGCGGTGACCGTCCCCGCATCCCTCGGCTGGCCCGACGGCATGACCTCCGATTCGCAAGGCAACTTGTGGATCGCCATGTGGGGCGGCGCGCAAATCACAAAATGGAATCCGCACACAGGCAAATTGTTGGAGCAAATCCCTGTGCCTGTGATTCAACCATCATCATGCGTCTTTGGCGGAAAGCACATGAACGAACTCTTCATCACCTCCGCGCGCAAAGGTTTGGACGATGCGGCGTTGGATCAATCTCCGCTTTCGGGCGGGGTCTTCCGCGTGGAGACGAACGTGGGAGGTCTGCCGCTGTTCGAGTTCACGGGGTAAAATTCGAGGGTAGGTTTGCGAAATTAATTTGCCACAGAGTTCACAGAGACTCTGAGAAAAAACTCAAAGCTCTCTGTGTTCTCTGTGGCTAAGAAAAGACTTTCGAGGCAACCCTTCCATGCCCAAACGGATCGAATACATTGACATCGCGCGCGGCATCGGCATTCTGCTGGTGGTGCTGGCGCACAACGACTTCGGGTTTATCTCGCAATACGGCTACAAGGTGATCTATTCCTTCCACATGCCGTTGTTCTTTTTGCTTTCGGGGTATTTCATCAAAACGAATAGTTCGTTCTTCGAGTTTTTCAAAAAGCGATTCCATTCCCTGCTCAAGCCGTTCCTGTTCACCCTCTTCCTCATTTATTTCACGTCGGTGTCTTTTGAAAAGATGGCATTCGGCACGGCTTTGCGGCGCATCGTCAAATCGTTGTATGGGACAGGCGTATACATTGACTGGGTGCAGTTGTGGTTCTTACCGCACATGTTCGTGGCGAGTTTGTACGCGTTCCTCTTTATTGTCGTGGTCGGCAAACTCAACAATCGTTGGCTGAGGCTGGGAATTTTAGCCGCGACGCTGGCGCTCTCGCTTCCGTTCCTCAAATCGTTCTATCCGTTTTCGGTGTCACTGTTTGGAAACGACTACGAACTCTTCGGCTTGCCGTTCAGCCTCGACCTTATCTTCCTGAGCGGCTTCTTCTACGTGTTGGGGAGCGAATTGAGACAGGTCACCACCGAGAAGACATTTGATAATTATTTTCTGCTGATCGGCACGGGGGTTACTCTCTTTGCGATGAACTACTTTATCGAATCACCGATCGATTTCAACACCCGAACCTACAACTCATTCTTCATCAACACTATCGAAGCGGTCGTTGGGATTTTGTTCGCGCTGGCGTTGTCGCGGCAAATTGAAGTCCGCACAGACAAACTCGCCGCGCTGATGAAATACTTCGGGCGCATATCGCTCATCATCCTCATCTTCCATGTTCCAATTCAGGATTTCTGGGGGCAGAAGGTGTTGGCGGTCACAGATAATCTTCCGCTCTCGATCTGGATCGGATTCTTCATGGGCGTTGGCGGCTCGGCGCTGATCTATGAGTTGTTTATCCGCAGGAATCCCGTCGCTTCGTGGTGGTTTGGGAGGGAGGCAGAGTTGCCCGCGCAAAAAGCCGACTGAAGTCGGCGCTACGATAAAAAATCCCTCCGTATGGAGGGATTTCGATTATTTATCTACCGAGTCTGAAATTGCCGCGCGACGTTCCTGTTCATCCTGCACCACGCGGACTCCGTTCGCCACTTGATTCGAGATCCGTTCGAGTTCGGCTTGCAACTGCGTGAGGCTCCGCATCACGTAATCGTCCGCATCGGCGCGCGTGTTGTCGGCGTCCGCTCGCGCTTGGGCGAGGATCTGTTCGGTGCGTCTCTGCGCTTCTTGCACAACCGTTTCTTTTGAAGTGAGTTGGTCCGCTTTTTGGCGGGCGAGGTCGAGGGTGCGGTTCGCCTCCTCTTGCGCCTGCGCCAGCACGCGGTCGCGTTGACCGAGCAACTGCTGAGCCTTCTTCACTTCTTCGGGGATGGCGATGCGCATCTGGTCAATGATGTCCAACATGCGGTCTTCATCCACCATCACGTTGCGCGTCAGCGGGATGGATTTACTCTCGTTGAAGAGTTCTTCGAGTCGGTCAATCAGTTGCAGGATGTCCATAGAATACTCCCTCGGAAAAACTTACCGAAGAGCCTGAAGCATTTCCTTGTTGTGCCTGAGAATTTCATTTACAGCAGTCTGCAAATCTGCTTTTTTTTCTTTTGCATATTCTTCAACGAAGGCTACAAGGTCGTCGTCAAGATAAATTGGCAGTTTCAAAATAACATCAGGGCGATAAAACTTGCCCTGCTCGCCTTTGGAAAAATCATATTGTTTCTTCATAATGTTTAGCGGCTTAGGGCAATTCTAGCACAGATTAATCCCGCAGCGAGTTAGGGATGGGGTTGGGATCGTCGAGGCTGGCGACCTTTTCCTTGAACGCCTTGTCCACGAACGGAGGCACCATGCTCGAAACGTCGCCGTGAAGCATGGCGATCTCGCGGACGGTGGTGGAGGAAAGGAAGGTGTGCTCCTCCGCGGTGATGAGCGCGACAATTTCAATGTCGGGCGCGAGGCGGTGGTTCGCCAACGCCATGCGGAACTCAAACTCAAAGTCCGAGAAGACGCGCAAGCCGCGCACGATCACTTGCGCCTCGATCTTGCGCGCAAACTCGACGGTGAGTCCGCTATAGCCTGTCACTTTGATCTTCGGGGTATCTTTGAACGCTTCTCTCACCAAGCCGATGCGCTCTTCGGGCGAGAACATCAACGATTTGGACGGCTTGTCGTAGACCGCCATCACGACCTCATCGAAGAGACGCGAGGCGCGTTCGGCAATGTCAATGTGACCGAGGTGGATGGGGTCGAATGTTCCGGGGAATAAGGCTCTAACCATGTTAGTCGTTTAGTCTCCTAGTCATCTAGTCTCGTAGTCTCTCGTCGGTGGTCGCGCATTTGACTATCAAACTACGCGACTATCCAACTATTTAACTGACGTCGCCTTTGCCTTCACCCCAAAATCGTCCAAGGGATTCGGCGAGGAGTTTGTGTTCGGGCTGACTCAGATCCGCATCTTTCTCGAAGACGGCTTGGGCTTGGGCGCGCGCCTTCTCGATCAATTTGACGTCGGTGATGCTCGCCATGCGGAGGCTGTTGGCGAAACCTGCCTGACGCGTGCCGAGAAATTCGCCAGGACCGCGGATCTGCAAATCCTTTTCCGCCAGCACGAAGCCGTCGTTCGACTCCGCCATGATCTGCAATCGTTCGTTTTCGGTGGCGTCTTCGCGCGTGGGAATGAGCAGACAGTACGACTGATCCGCGCCGCGACCGACGCGCCCGCGGAGTTGATGCAGTTGCGCCAAACCGAAGCGATCCGCGCCTTCGATCAACATGACGGTTGCGTTTGGCACATCCACGCCGACTTCGACGACGGTGGTCGAAACGAGGATGTTGTATTCCTTGTCGCGGAACTTGAGCATGGTCTCGTCTTTTTCACTCGGACGCATCTTGCCGTGCAATAATCCCAGTTTCAAATCGGGGAAGACTTCTTTCGAGAGAGTCTCGTAATCGTCCACGGCGGCGCGGGCTTCGATCTTTTCGCTCTCTTCAATGAGCGGATAAATGATGAACGCTTGCTTGCCGTCCTTGATCTGTCCGCGCAATAACGTAAACGCGCGTTCGCGTTCCTGCGGACGAAGCACAAACGTGTTGATCGGGATTCGTCCTGCGGGCATTTCGTCCATGATGGAGAGATCGAGGTCGCCGTAGAGTGTCAACGCGAGCGAGCGCGGGATCGGCGTGGCGGTCATCACGAGCAGGTGAGGATTCGTCCCTTTGCTTCGTAATTCCGCGCGTTGCTCCACGCCGAAGCGATGTTGCTCGTCAATGACGGCGAGTTGCAAGTCTTTGAATTGGACGGGTCCTTCGATGACGGCGTGTGTGCCGATCACGATTTTTATCGAACCATCAGCAAGCCCCGCGCGGATTTGTTCTTTTTCCGATTCAGGTGTATCGCCGACGAGCAAGCGAATTTTTTGGAGTGCAGGAGCTCGTGTGCCCGAAAGGGTATGCTCCTGCTTCTCGAACGGCAAGCCGTCCGACTCCAAAATTTTGGTGAAGTTGCGATAATGTTGCTCTGCAAGGATCGAAGTGGGAGCCATGATCGCGGCTTGGGCATTGTTCGATGTGATGACCGCGGCGGCTATCGCGGCGACAACCGTTTTGCCTGAGCCCACATCACCTTGTAAGAGTCGATTCATCGGCTTGCCCGAGTCGAGGTCCGCGCGGATGTCGGCGATGGCGCGTTCTTGCGCGGACGTCAAAGTGAAGGGAAGGCTGGTCTTTAGCGAATCAAGTTGCCCGTCCGAAAGAACGAAGCGACCCGCATCCACCGACTGCCAGTCGCGGCGTTGGCGAAGCACTCCCATTTGCAGATAAAAAATTTCGTCAAAGGCGAGTCGCTCGCGCGCGGCTTTCAATTTTTCCTGCGACGATGGAAAATGAACTTGCAACAACGCTTCGCCGAGCGGCATGACTCGCGCCGCGTTGCGAACGCTTTCGGGAATCGAATCGACAACTGCGGGCGCGAAATATTCGACGACCTGCTTCATCACATTGCGCAGCCATTTTTGCGTGATGCGTTCGGCAAGCGGATAGATCGGCACGATGCGATTCGTGTGCAGATTTTCGACCTCCACCGATTCCCAATCGGGGCTGTTCATCACGAGGCGACCGAGATATTGATCCACCTTGCCCGAAACGGAGATCGCGTTGCCTTGCTTGAATCGATTCGCCAGCCACGGCTGATTGAAATACGAGAGGCGCAATCCGCCCGTGCCGTCGCTGATAATGACCTCGACGATCGAAGCCTTGCCGCCGCGAATCGGGCGCGTGTGCACGCTGTCAATCGTTCCGATCACCGTCACTTGTTCGCCGTAAAATAATTCTTTGATGGGTTTGAGTTGCGAGTAATCGTCGTAGCGGCGCGGGTAGTAATACAACATGTCGCCGAGCGTGACCATGCCGAGCTTGGCGAACGTCTCCGCGTTTTTCGGACCGACGCCTTGAAGCACGGTCAACTTTGCGTCGAGCGCGGCGGGCGTGGCAGATGTGCGCGCGCCCGCAACGGATTCGGATCGCGGCGGCGCGGGCGGACGCGGACGTTGTTCGTGCCGCTGTTGATGTTGCGGATGCGATTCTTTTCTCGGTTCGGATTCGGATTTGGGCTGACTCTGATTCTGCGGATGCGGATGCGGTTCCTGCCGCCCTTCAACCTGACTCGGCGGCTTCGGCTTTTGTTGCGCCTCTGGGTACGCGTCCCCGATGCGCTTCCACAATCCCTTCAACGCGTCCGCACGGGACTGGGGACTGAGCCCGTCGTAGGAACGCAGTCTCTGCACGACGGCTTGAATCACCTCTTCGTTGATGTTATCTGCGCGGGCTTCCCCTTCCCAAAAGTTGAGCATCTCCGCCAGCCCGCCGATGATGGCGGTGTTGGCGTATCCGTTTTCATGTTCGAGCCGAAAGAATTTACGTAATTTCTCCAATGAGGTCTGCATGAGATTATTTTACCATTTGGCTCACCCACCCTTTTACGATGGACGGCAACCTTTCGACAACCTCATAACCAAACAAGGCTTCATCTATCAAACCCATGTGTAGCAAATCAATAATTCGACATAAGTATGATTTGCCTTGTTTCCACCAAGTATCATAAGCGTCAACAATCAAGTAGTGTTGCACTTTTATGTTTTCATGTTCGGTAAGTTCTTCAAGTTCAAGTCCGTCTAAGAGCGTTTCGTAGATCCCATCCGCAACACGGCTACCAAACGTCGTTGTGTAATAGTATTCTTTGATTTCCCAAACCGCTAAAGGATTTACGCTACTTGGAAAAGCGCCATCAACTCGACGAGCCAAAGTGCGTAGAGGTAAATTATCTTTGGTAAGAACTGTCAGTTGACGAGGATCATACTCGCAAGGCAAACCCTGTGAATTAGCCTCTATTATCATATTCACTAAGCCCGTCAGATAGGCAGGAGCCTTTTTCGTGCCCGTTTGTTTATTCATTGGAATTGGGCAAGATGGTTTAAGTTTTGAAAAGTGTTCACGAAAGATTCGTTTGGCATCTTTGACATTCATAAGCCTGGGTTCGACATATGAATTCAAAACGTCTGCCCGATAAGCAAAATAATCTTGCAGAAGTTCGCCCAGCCTCTGATTGTTAATTTTTTGAGTTCGCAGGCGCTTGATATCAATGCCAAATTTATCAAGTTTAGATTCGATACCATTCATCGAAGGTATCCTTATTTGATTCGTTCCCTTTTCTGTATAACCAATCTCTTGACTTATTAGGCGAACATTCGCCCAAAAAGTTTTAGGGAGACGCATAAACTTATCATTTGGGTTCATTTAAGTTTTCCTCCAATTCCCGAATAAACTCTTCAAAGGGTATGCCAATCGCTTCACATACTTTTCGCAATTCCAAAATGTCAAGACGGCGGTCTCCCGACTCATATTTGCTTACAAAGGATTGCGGCAAGCCTAGTCGGTTAGCCAATTCAACTTGTCGAATTCCTCTTTCTTGGCGAATTCTTTTCAATAATCTCAGTAGCTTTTCATTTTGGGTTTCTTTGCTGGTACGTTTCATATTTGCCTGTTGACAAATATCCTAAAACAGGATATTATTGCTTGGTATAATGAATCCTATGAAGACAATACAAGATACAGCACAACTCTACTTATTTGAGACTGTAACACATAAAGTGCGGCAGGTTGAGCCATTCAACACTTCACTCCTAAAATGGATAGGCAGTAAGCAACGAGTTGCTCATCAAATTATTTCCTACTTCCCTGTTGAATTTGGCGCTTATTACGAGCCGTTTCTTGGAAGTGGCGGAGTTCTTGGGACTTTAATCCCAAATCAGGCTATAGCATCCGATGCCTTTGCGCCTTTAATTCAGATTTGGCAGACGCTTAAGGATTCTCCAAACACACTCAAGGAATGGTATCAGGTGCGTTGGGAGAAAATGTCGAAGGGTCCAAAAGTCGAAGCATACGAACAAGTCAAGGCATCATATAACAAGAATCCAAACGGTGCAGATTTACTTTTTCTAACACGCTCCTGTTACGGCGGTGTTGTCCGTTTCCGCAAAGCAGATGGATATATGTCTACTCCGTGCGGTATTCATAATCCAATCTCGCCAGAGAGTTTTGCCCGCCGAGTTGACGAGTGGCACAAACGGGTCACAGCAACAACCTTCCTGCATCTTGAGTTTGAAGAAGCTATGAACTTGGCAAAGCCTGGCGATTTGGTATATTGTGACCCGCCTTACACATATAGTCAAGCCATTTTGTATGGCGCTCAATCGTTCAGTTTGGAACACCTTCTTGAAGTTATTGCGAAATGCAAGGAACGTGGGGTTTATGTTGCTTTGAGCATTGATGGAACAAAACGATCAGGGAATATGATTTGCGATTTGCCAATTCCTGATGGCTTGTTTGAACATGAAATAATGATTGATATTGGTCATTCCATGCTAAAACGATTTCAAATGAACGGGAAAAAGCTAGATGGGGAAAAAGTATCTGACAGGCTCTTGCTAACATATTAGGAGTTTGTTTCCTCTCAGCAAAGGCAACCATGCCAAAACCAACCTTTAAATGAGCAGAGAAGGTCTATCTTCATTTTATATCGGATAATATACAACTACTGTATATTATCCGATATAAAACAATTCTCATCAAGATTTGGATTGTTTTTTTGTTTACTTGGCTTGACGTTCTTCTCCCTCGATAAACACTGCTTGAACATCGCCCTCTTCGTCAATCACGTATTTGCCATAATACCATTTACTATTCACATCTTTTTTGATTTTCACCAACCCTACTTTTACAACATCATCGACACCGCCTTCATATCCTTCAATGATTACATTCGCGTCGGTAGGCATTTGAGATAAAAGGGTTATCAAGTCTTTTACTTTCATTTTCTGTATTCTCCAAACCAATAAAATTATAGCATCAGTGAAGCGGCTGCGGTCAACGTCATTTCGTCGGGAGTGTCCAAGATGGAAGACAAAAGAAACAACCTTATGTCATTCTGAGCCGCGCTCTTGTTCTTTGCGGCGAAGAATCTCGGCGACACTCTCAGAGACCCTTCGTGGCGCCTCGCGCCACTCAGGGTGACATGACAAGGGATGCGTTTGATGTTAGACACTCCCATTTCGTCAATACGAGATTTGATACAATCGTCACCAAACCATAATCTCTACTCTCCAATCTCGAGGAATTTTATGAAACCAACCTTCAAATGGGACGACCCCTTCCTGCTCAATGACCAGCTGACCGACGAAGAGCGGAAATGCCGCGCAGTTGGATGCAAACTGTAAGAAAACCGTCCATGGCAAAATCTATATCTATCCAATGAGATCGATCCGCCCATGTTCCAAGGAGAACGAATGAAATATAAGCTCATTACCCTGTTTTTATTGACCGCAGTCATTGCGACCTCATGTAATTTGCCGGTCAATACACCGGAAGCGACCGCAACGCCTCCCTTTACCGAAACGGCGGCATTGCCCAGCGACACGCCGGCGCCGACCGGCACGCCACTGCCAACGGATACGCCGCTCCCCACATTGACCTTCACCCCCAGCGTGCCAACCATCACCACGCTCGATAAACCGGTGAATTGCCGGTTGGGTCCCAGCACGGCATGGCTGGCAACCAGCGCGTTGAACCTCGGACAGAGCGCGCAGATCGTTGGGAAAAACTCAGACGCAAGTTGGTGGCTGATTCAAGACCCGCTCAACCCCGGACGGAACTGCTGGGTTGCCTCTAGTGTAACCAGCGCATCGGGCAACCTCTCTGGCTTGCAAGTGGTGCAGACTCAAGCCGCATCAGTCACCAATGTGACGATTAAACTGGAGCCCAAACTTATTGATCTAGTTCTGCTTTGCATCGGAGTGATCCCTCCGGTGAAATTCACCGGCTCCATTGAAACGAACGGCCCCACCGAGGTCAAGTGGCATTTTGAAACCCAGCAGGGAGGCGCCCAGCCGGTCAAGGCCACGGAGTTTGATGCGTTTGGCATCAAAGAAGTCTCCGGTGAATATACCCACGTTCTGCCGGTGGTAGCGGGAAAATATTGGGTGCGATTGGTGGTCACCAGCCCCAACAGCCTGGTTGCAGAAGCGCTCTACGAGATTGATTGCACGTAACCCTTGAATTTGCACTCGCTTGAAAGAGCATGAACTGACATCCCGAAGGTAGTCTTCGGGATGTTTTGTTTAAGTCACCCTGTACTTTTTCTCTTGACATACTGTATAACATACAGTATAGTACGAGATATAGGTGACATATGGAAAATGACGAACTCGTACAAAACATGTTGTTGGAACTTCGGCGCGGCATCCTGTCTCTTGCGGTGCTGAGCCAGTTGGGCAAGGAGCAATACGGTTATTCCCTGCTCAAAGCGCTCTCCGATCAGGGCATGGAGATTGACCAAAGCACGCTCTACCCCCTGCTCCGCAGGCTCGAGTCGCAGGGACTGTTACAGTCCGATTGGCGCATCGTGGACGAAGCGCGTCCGCGCCGTTATTACGTGATCAGCGCGCAAGGCAAGGCGGTGCTGACAAAACTCAAAAAGGAATGGTCTGCCATGACAGCGACCATAACCCAGATGTTGTCGTGAAGAAGGAGAATAAAATGAATCTAATTGACAAATATGTTGCCGAAGTCGGCAAACACCTGCCGCTCCTCAAAGGACGCGAGGATGTGGAAAAGGAATTGAAATCCACACTGGAGGATATGCTCGAAGATAAAGCGGAGCAGGCTGGGCGTCCGCGTGATGAAGCGATGGAGATCGAACTGCTCAAAGAATACGGCTCGCCGCAAAGGATCGCATCCAGTTACAACCCGCATCCGTACTTGATCGGCCCGCGCATGTTCCCGTTCTTCCTGATGGTCTTGAAGATCGTGCTCACGGTGGTGATCGTTATCATGCTTGTGCTCAGTTCGATAAAAGCAGTAACGGCTTTCCCTCTCTTTGCGGCGGATTTCATGCAGGTCATCATGCAGGGGTTTGGTAACGCGCTGTCCACCGCCATCGCGGCATTTGGAAATGTAGTGATCGTCTTTGCCATTCTCGAGCGCATCCTGCCGGAAAAAGAGATGGGCGATTTTTCCAACGAAAAGGATTGGGACCCTGCCTCGCTTGCAAAACAACCCGACCCCGATATGGTGAAGCGCGGCGACTTGATCGTAGAAGTGGTTTTTACAGCGCTTGGTCTGGCGTTCTTGAACGGATTGTTCAACCTGCCGGTCTTTACGAAAGAGTTTTCGCAATTCATCCCGTGGATCAACGCGGTCTTCCTCGGCGAAATCATCCTCGATGTATACCTGCTCGTCACTGCCAAATGGAACACGCCAGGACGGATTGCCAAAGTCATCATTGAAGCGGTTGGTATTGCGATCACCGTGATACTCATCCGCACGCCAAACCTCACCCTCTTTACGAACGAGTCTCTGTTGAACTTCATAAAAATTTCAGAAGAGGCTGGCGCTGCGGGGCTTGCCGCATACTACACCACCTCGATCACCCTGATCGTCATACTCATCATTCAGGGCATTGAACTGGCAAAAGCGCTATACGAGTTATTGAGGATCAACTACAGAAAAAAATAATTCAAAAAAGACCCCCGGGCAAACCCGGGGTTCTTTTTTTATGCCGCTGTGATGCCGCCATCCACGGGCAGGGCAACACCGGTGATGAAGCTGGCTTCGTCGCTTGCAAGAAATGCTATGGCGTTTGCCACTTCGTCGGCGCGAGCAATGCGGCCCAGCGGGTGTTTCTCCGCCCACATGCGCTTTGCCTGTTCCACGTCGCCAAATTTCTTCCACGCCTCGTGAATCATGTCGGTTTCCACACTGCCAGGGCATACGGCGTTGATACGCACGCCCTCGCGCGCATGGTCGAGCGCCATCGTACGCGTCAGGTTGACGAGCGCGGCTTTCGACGCCGCGTACGCCGCCGTGTTGGCGAACCCAACCAACCCAACATACGAAGCGACATTGACGATGCAACCCTTTCGCTCGCGCAGAAACGGCATCGCATGTTTGCTCATCAGAAACGCGCCTTTCACATTCACATCGAACGTCGCGTCCCATTCCTCCTCAGACGTTTGCTCAACAGTTCGATTGCGAAAAATAATTCCCGCGCAATTGACAAGCACATCCAGCCCGCCAAATTGATTCAACGATTCATTCACCACACGCCGACAATCTTCGGCGTTTGACACATCGCCCCGAACAAACTTCGCATTCGGGATGCGCTTCGCTTCTTCCTCCCCTTTGGCTTGGTCGCGCGCCGTCAACATGACTCGCGCCCCCTGCCCTGCAAACAGACGCGCCGCCGCCAGCCCAATGCCGCGATTACCGCCCGTGATCAAAACGATTTTGTTTTCAAAGCGCATGTGGACTCCTCGTTCGGCATTATACTTCCCCTCATGCAATGGACTCGCGTTCACGGACAGATCGTGGAAGGCTACCGCGTCGCTTCGGGACCTTCGGCTGACTACCCCTATGGAGCCTTAAGCCGCCAGCGACCCTTGTTCGCCGCCCGCGGACTCGACATCAGCAGTTACTTCAATGGCACGCTCAACATTGACATCAGCCCGCACACGTTCAAACTCATCCGACCTGAATTTACTTTTTACAACGTCGAATGGACGAACTTGCATCCGCCCGAACATTTTTCTTTTTCACGTTGCAAAGTCGTTTTCAGGGAAATCGAATACGATGGCTGGGTGTATTATCCGCACCCCGAAACGAAATTGAGACACTTCCAGAATCCTTCATTGCTCGAGGTTATTGCAATGGAGATCAAAGACATTGCATACGGGGATGAAGTGGATGTGTCATTGAATCCGCAAGAAATTTCAATTGAGGCTCAACCCCGATGAATCGTAAAAAACTTTTACCCGTTTTTCTGCTTCTCCTCCTGCTCGCTTGCCAGACACCGAACATCGCAGGCTTGCCCGTTTCCGCAACTTCCACGCCTATCGTGACCCTCGCGCCAACGCTGACCTCAACGCCCACTCTCGCCGCAACAGCGACTGAAACCTCCGCGCCGACGATCACGCCCACACCCGCGCCTCTCGCCCGTCGCGTGTTAATCCTGTCCATTGACGGACTCCGCCCCGACCTGATCTCGTTCGCGCCGATGCGGAATTTGCAAACATTGATGCACATGGGCGCGTATACCTTGTCCGCGCAAACCGTGTTCCCGAGCGTGACGCTGGTCTCACATTCGTCCATGCTGACCGGCTTATGTCCCTCCAAACACGGCGTAGACTGGAACGATTACATCCCCGAAAAGGGAATCGCGCAAGGCGCCGACTTGTTCGACATCGCGCATGCGGCAGGTTTGCAAACCGTGATGCACGTGGGCAAGAAAAAGTTGCAACAAATCACTGACTCGTCCAGTCTCGACATCTTCACCTACGTCAATGACCGCGACCTGGTCGTTGCGAAAAGACTCATTACAGACTTCCCTGAAAATTTTGGGGTGATGTTCGTTCACTTCCCGCTGGTGGATGGTATGGGTCACGCATACGGCTGGCTTTCACCTCAACAGATCAGTGTTGCCTTCCGCGCGGATGAGGCGCTAGGGCTACTCCTTGCCGAGTTAGACGCGAGAGGTCTGCGCGGCGAAACGCTGATCATCGTCACCGCCGATCATGGCGGGCATGATACGACGCACGGCTACTCGCTCCCCGAAGACATGACCATCCCGTGGATCGCGTCGGGGGCGGGTATCCAGCCGAAAGGGCTGATGACGCGCGTTCACACGATGGATACAGCCGCCACAGCCGCATTCGCCCTTGGGTTGCCGATCCCCGCCGAATGGGATGGAGTTCCCGTGTATGAAGCGTTCGGCTTACCGGCGGATACAGTATCCGCAGATTGCCCATAGGAAATATGAGTAAATGCTCATTCAGAACGTGGCTCAAACGTTTGTTTGCCGTAGGGTTAACGCCAAGCATGGTTCGCGGGCTGATGATACAGTTAAGTTCTCTTCTCCTCCTTTTGATACTGAAAGAGCCGGGCTTGGAGCGCCTGGCTCTTTCAGTTTAAGTCTGGGGCTGGCTGGTCGCCATTCCTCGACTTAATAGTAAAATGGTAAAAACAGTGTCATTGCAAGCCGCCAAAGGTTGCGAAGCAATCTCTAACCGTATAAGGAGATTGCTTCGGCTTCGGCTCGCAACGACATACTTTAGGAGATTTCAATGCCAGAAAATTTCGATGTGATCGTCATCGGCGCGGGACCGGCGGGGTATGTTGCCGCGATTCGCGCCGCGCAACTCAAGCAGAAGGTTGCAATTGTAGATAAACAGTGGCTGGGCGGCGTGTGTTTGAATGTGGGATGCATCCCTTCCAAATCGTTGTTGAAAAATGCGGAGGTGGCTCACACCCTGCGCGAACGCGGCAAAGATTTCGGTTTCTCGTTCGACAACCTCAAACTGGATTACGGCGTGGCAGTCAAACGCTCGCGTTCGAATTCCGACCGTCTCGTGAAGGGCGTCGGTTTCTTGATGCGAAAGAATGCGATTACAGTTTTCATGGGAGAGGCAAAGTTCAAATCAAAAGACACGTTGACCGTAGTCGATGCCGATAAAAAAGTGACCGAATTAAAGGCAAAGAATTTCATCGTCGCCACGGGCGCGAGCGCGGCTGTTCCTCCCGTGTGGAAAGTGGATGGCGAGAAAATCGTCACCTATAAGGAAGCCATTTTGCAAGAGAAACTTCCGAAATCGGTTGTCATCATCGGGTCGGGCGCCATCGGCGTTGAGTTTGCAACGATGTGGAGCGCGTACGGCGTGGATGTGACCATCGTGGAAATGTTGTCGAGACTCGTTCCGCTTGAAGATGAGGAAGTCTCGAAAGAGTTGAAGAAAGAATTCGAGAAGCGCGGGATCAAATGTTTGGTCGGGCATAAAGTCGAATCGGTGGAAGCGGTGAAAGCGGGCGTGAAGGTTGTTGTTTCGGCTGAAGGGAAGCAAACAACTCTCGAAGCGGATCAGGCTTTGGCGGCGATCGGGTTCCGTCCCAATTCCAAGGGGTTCGGGCTTGAGGAGGCGGGAGTCAAGATCAGCGAGCGCGGTTTCGTGGATGTCAACGATAAGATGCAGACGAACGTGCCGGGCATTTGGGCGATCGGCGATGTGACCGGCAAACTCATGCTGGCACACGTCGGCTCGGCGATGGGAATCATCTGCGCCGAGAATATCGCGGGCGCGGAAACGACCACGCTGGATTACGAGATGATGCCTCGCGCCACGTATTGTCATCCGCAAGTCGCGTCGTTTGGGCTGACCGAAGCGCAGGCAAAGGAACGGGGCTATAACATCAAAGTGGGTCGCTTCCCATTTCAGGCGAACGGCAAGGCGCTGGGACTCGGCGATTACACGGGGTTTGTAAAAATCGTCATGGATGAAAAATATGGCGAGATCTTGGGGGCGCACATGATCGGTCCCGAAGTGACCGAGTTGCTCCCCGAACTCACGCTCGCTCACCTGATGGAACTCACCCCGCACGAGATCGCCCGCAACGTCCACGCGCACCCAACGCTTTCGGAGGTGTTGATGGAAGCCGCACACGGCGCGGAGGGAAGTCCGATACATATTTAACTCACCTTACGCAGTAAAGATCGTAATGCGAGACTGCGAAGCGTCTCGCATTTCCAGCCATTCTTGCGCAAGAGCGACATGAATGTCGCGTTACGGAGACTAGACTGGCTTCCACTGCGTAACATCAGATATTTAAGAGAATAGAGAATCAGTAGACCACGAGAAATCCCGCGTAGGTTGCGCTCTCTAGCGTAAACCTGGCGGTAGAGACCGACAAATACGCGCTTTCATGAAATACTGAAAATAGATTGTTGAAGAAAAGCCTCCGAGGTTCATAACTTCGGAGGTTTTTGTACAGCATGTTATGCGTTGCGTCTATCTTGTCTTTGCCAGGGGAATTTGCACAAAGAATGTGCTGCCCGGCAATTTTTCTTCATCGTGACCGGGGCTTTCCACCCAAATTTTTCCCTTATGCGCTTTGACGATGCCCGCCGCAATAGCGAGACCTAAACCGGGTCCGCCGCCTTTGAATTTTGTGCGACCCGAGGAGTGCAGTTCTACATTGCCGAGTTGATACAGTTTTTCGAACACGATCTTATGGTCGGCGGGGTCGATGCCGATGCCGGTATCGTGGACGCAGATCTCGCACACGTCCCCATCGCCGTCGGCGTGGGTTACTCGCGCGTTGACGGTGATTTTTCCACCGTCGGGAGTGAATTTGATGGCGTTGACGATCACGTTGTCCAGCGCTTTTTGCAGGAGTTCGCTGTCTGCCATAAGCGGGGGAACGGTTGAGATGGACTGATCAAGCTCCAATGTGAGTTGACGCGTTTGCAGGTCGGCGGCGTAATCTTTTTGGACGAGTCGCATGATGGGACCGAGCGAGGTTTCATCGAGATGCGGGTTTAGTACTTGATTCTCGAGCCGCGCCACATCCAACATGCTGTTGACCACCTGGTGGAGGCGTTCGCTCCCTTGAAGCACTCCATCCACGGCTTGGGCGAGTTCGGTATTGGTTTTGACGGCGGGCGCGGCTTTGACCATGCCCATGTAGCCTTTGATGACTGTGAGCGGCGTGCGCAGTTCGTGCGCGGCGACGTTGATGAAATCGCTTTTGTTCTTGTCGAGTTTTTTGAGGGTGTCGTGCGCCACGCCGAGTTCATCCACGCGTTGTTCGACCATGCGCTCCATCATTTCGTTGAAGCGCGTAACTTCGTCGAAGAGTTTGGCGTTCTCCAGGGCGATGGAGGCTTGCAGGGCGAAGGTGCTGGCAAGCAGAACGTCGTCGGGGTTGAACGCGGACGGTTCACTGCGCGTGAGCGTCAACATGCCGACGAACTTCTTTTTCGATTGCAACGGCACGCTAAGCACGGAACGATCGGGCGGGAGCCATTCCGATTGCCCCCAGCCGCGCGTTTGTTGAATGTCGTTGACCAGCATCGGGTCGGTCTGCTTGGCGACGAAGTGCAGGATGTTCGTGCCGTTGATGTTGTAATTCAGTTCATCGATGGGCGCGTCTGCGGGAAAGCCGCGATGCGCGACAAGTTCCATGCCGTTCACCGCCTCGAGGAACAACGCGCAGCGATCATGCGGCACTACATTGGATAATTGTTCGACGATCTGCGCCGGCACCTCATCCACCTTGCCCAGCGAGGAGATCTGCCGCATGGCTTTGGTGAGCGCCTCGGCTCCGCGACGCCGGGCTTGTTCGCTGGAGTACAGTTTTGCGTTCTCTGCGGCAGTCTGTTCGGACCATTCTTTGGCGATGGACAGTTCGACCGCGCGATCCTTTGATTCTTTGAGCAGGCGTTCCACCTCATGTTGCGCCTGTTCTTTTTGTTGCGCGAGCATGACGCGCAGGAGCGCGCTGCTGACGAGATTGCGCACGCGAACGTACACTTCCCAATCGCGCGGACCCATCTCTGCCCACATGAACCCGAATCGGTTCCGCGCCAGCGACAGCGGCATGATGACCGCCGTGTAGCGCCGTCCTTGCGGAGTTTTTCCGCGCGGCACCAATTGACCGGTGCCCACAAAAGTGCGCTGTGACGGGATCTCGAATTTTGTTCCTTCATATTGGAAAAGCAAATTGTAATTTTCAGGCGGGGCGGAGGAAACCAGTTGCGGCGATGAAGTCGAATCGCTGAAGAACATCACGTACCAGCGTTCGATGCCCATTTCAGGAAAACGTTCTTCGATCGCCGCCCCAAGCCGATCCATAGACATGACCGGCGCCATCGAAAAACTAAATCCCTGCAGAATGTGCTCCTGTTGTTCGAGCATCAGGCGGCGATAGGCTTGGGCGCGCTGTGAAAGTTCGCCCACGAGCAGGCGCGCCTGCTGGAACATATTCTCGGCGAGTAACATGGTCTCGTGTTCTTTGATGCCGCCCAGCGCGTACCGCCTCATTACGGAGATTACGCCGTGCCATATGTTTGCGGGGAGATCGCGCTTTTCCATCAACTCGACCATGGCGTTGATGGCTTTGAGGAAATCATCCCCATTTGTATTCTCGCGCAAGGCGGAGAGGAGCGTATCCCAGGCGCGGCTGAGGGCATCGCGGAAGGATGCGTATGCGGGGTCGCCTTCCGTTACCCCGGCGGAGGTCAACAATGCCCGCAGGGCGGCTTCGCGTTTATTTTCCAGCCGTCCCGTTTTTGCCACTTCGCGCGGAGCCACCGCCGCTTGTTTGACGTTTTCCGGGAGACACCCGCACGACCAGCGGATGAGCAATTGCGTTGGGGTAACGGTTACTTTTTGAATTGTGTTGCCGTCGATACGTTTTATCAACGCATCGAATGCCTGCCTACCCGCCGTATAAAACGACTGCCGCACAGTAGTCAGTGAAACCCCGGTGCTTTGCGCCTCGCGCAGATCGTCGAAGCCAGCCACAGCGATCTCATCGGGCACGCGGATTCCGCGTTGTTGCAGAATTTCGAGCGCGCCGAATGCCATGCGGTCGTTTGCCGCCACCAGCGCATCGAACTGAATTTTGCGCTCATCGAGCAGTACCTGTATTCCCTCGCGGCCGCCATCGGGTGAATAATCCCCTTCCACCACCAGGCGTTCGTCGAAGCGGATGCCGCGCGCTTTGAGTTCTTCCTTATACGCCTCGAAGCGCTGCTCCGCGTCGATCTGCCCGCGAATGCCGCGCAGGAAAGCGATACGCTTGTACCCATGCTCCTCGATCAAGTGACGCACCAGCGAGCGCATCCCCTCTGTGTTATCGGGGATGAACATGGATGAGTTCTCCAAACTCACCGATTGCGTGATGAGAGGGATTTCCCCGAACATCTCTCGAAAAATTTTCAAGTCTTCCACGCTGACGCCGAAGGCAGTGTCGGCGGTGACGATTAGCCCATCCAGTTGTTCTGCGCGGGCAAGATCATAAAACCCGAACGATGGCTTGGGTTGGACGAATAACTTGAGCGTGCCCCCAACGAAATACAAAATATTGACATCGTTTTCTTCGCCGGCATCCGCGATACCCGCGAGGAATTCCGCTCCCCAGGCGCGTCCAACTTGGGAGACGAAGACACCGATCGTTTTGCGTTTCGCTGATGTTGACATTATGAAATAAGATCGCCGTAGACTGGGTGGAAAGTATATCGCTTCACGCCAGCCCAAACCTGATTCGGCGCTTTACAGATTTCTCAGGTGGAGGCGGAGAGCGGGAGGCGCATCTGCCATTGCGAAAGAGTCTCGCGCTCAAAGCAGGCGCGTTCGAACACTGTGACCAGTTCCTCCGGAAGGATCGCCGGCACATGCCACGTTTTACCGGGGTGGTTGGCGATCACCCGCTTCAACAGAGTACTGCCAAGGCGGTTTCCGCGCGCCTCGGGCTTTACCAACAGAGACCACACCACCACGTGGCTGGCATCTGGGTCTGATAGCACGATGAAAGCGGGTCCGCTCTGAAAGGCGCGCGCGGGCGGCGCCATCTGGGCGATGGTCTCGCCGGATAATTGCCACGGCAGGTTGGGCAAACCGAATTGCGAGATCAACGCTCCCGCATCGCGCGCGTCGATCTCCATCAATGAGGCATCTTCGAGTTCAACTGCTTCGCGGCGGATTAAGCCGATCAACCGTCTCATGATCTGGAACCTGAATTTTTCATAGAGATGGACCGCCGGTTCGTTTTGCTCGATGACTTCAAGGGTCATCTCATGGTCGCCGCGTTCGCGCGCTTCGCGGATCAATTTTTCCATGAGCCATGAGCCAGCCCCTTTGTTACGCGATTCAAGGGCAATGCCCATCGCCGCGAGGCGGCTCGTCCAGCCGCGGCGGGCGATCAGCGCTACGCCTTGCGGTTTGTCATCCACGAACAGAACGCGGCTGGCGGTCAGGTCAATGCTGTCCTTGCGGACCATGTCGAGGAATTGCGAAAGGTTGAGGCGGATGGGAACAGGGTATTCTTCAAAGCCGCGATTCAGCGTCTGGAGGAGATCAGGCAGAGACAGGTCTGAAGCGGGCTTGAGGTCAAAATCCATGAGGCAAATTTTACCCGCATCCCATGTATAATCCGCCCGTTTAATGTGGTCAATTTCATAACAGACTATCAGCAGATCACGAAAACGGGTTCTTGACGCAGTGCAACTGTCGCCTACACCTTCGTGAAGTACTGGCTATCGCGCTCATGTCGCCGTCCTTGGCATTGAGAGCAGTGAGGAATCCGAATGACAGACTTTAATCGTATTGCGAAAAAAATCGTGTGGGTGCTATTTCTCGCGCAAAGCCTTGCATCGGCGGGATTTATCGCCGCAGCGGCGATCAACCCCATTCTCGGGGCGAAACTTGCCTCCGACCGTTCATGGGCAACATTGCCCACCGCCGCGTATTTGTTGAGCGGCGCGCTTTCGGCTTCGGCATGGGGCGTGATCATGGATCGCATCGGTCGGCGCAACGGGATCGTTGCCGGTTTGCTCATCGGCATTCTCGGAAATGCTCTGGTCTTGTTCGCCATTCAACACGCTTCATTTTTGCTGGTCATCCTCGGCTTGATGATGATGGGCGCGACCAACTCGGCAGTGCAGTTGGGTCGCTTTGCGGCGGCGGAGGTGAATCCTCCAGACCGGCGCGGGCGGGCAATCTCGATGGTGGTGCTGGGCGGCGTGATTGGGACGATTCTGGCGCGCGTCTCCGCCGTGCCGATGAGCGGATTCGTCGTTTCGCTTGGCATGGATGAACTCGCCGGCGCGTATTCAACTACGTTGATTCTGTTTGCCATTGCCGCCGTTCTTGTGTTCATCGGCTTGCGCCCCGACCCGCGCGACATGGGCAAAGAAGTGGCAAAGCAATACCCATCCGAGATTCCGCACGGTGAAGCGCGTCCGATTATGCAGATCCTGCGCCAGCCTGCGGCGATCACCGCCGTCACTGCGATGATGCTTGGGCAAGTAGTGATGGTAGGCATCATGGTCATCACCTCATTGCACATGGAAGATCATAGCCATAACCGCGCCGACATTTATTCCGTTATTTCGGCGCACACTTTCGGCATGTACGCGCCTTCGATCATTTCAGGCTGGCTGTTAGACAAGATCGGGCGCGGCAGGATGATCCTCATCGGCGCGTTGACCCTGCTTCTTTCTTGTATCACCGCGCCGCTCTCACCGGACGTTTTGCCATTGGGTATTTCATTATTTTTACTTGGCTTGGGATGGAACTTCTGCTTCGTCGGCGGCTCGACGTTGCTTTCCGATCAACTCTCCCCCGTCGAACGCTCGCGCGCGCAAGGCACGAGCGATTTTCTCGTGGGGCTTGCCTCGGCGATCATCAGCCTCTCCAGCGGATTCATCTTCGACGCGACAAGTTACACGATGATGGCGGTCATCGCGGGCGTTCTCTCGCTCATTCCGTTGTTTATGGCGTTGTCGTATATGAGGGGAAGCGGGGTTATGAGTAAGCAGGTAAGCACGTAAACACGTAAACACGTAGACAGGTATGCAGGTATGCAGGTATGCAGGTAAAAAAAACAGGTACACAGATTTACTTGTGTACCTGTTTCCGTATCTACGTGTGTACTCTTACTTCCGTATCATCGTCAACAACATTTTGAAGCGCGTCAACGCTTTCACCGCGTGAGGGATATTCGCAGGCATGATGATCGCGTCACCAACTTTCAAATGGAACGGATTGCCGCCAAGCGTGATCTCGACTTCGCCGTCCAGTACATGCGCGAGCGCGTCATACGGCGCGGTGTGTTCGCTCAATTCTTGCTCTTTATCGAAAGCGAACAACGTCACATTACCGGCATCCGCTTTGGTGATCTGGCGGCTTACAACGGAACCTTCGTTATAGGCGGCAAGGTCCGCCATGTGAAGAATTTCAGATTTTGGGGCAGTAGCCATTGTTTACCTCTTTACTTAATCTATACAATTTACTTTGTAACAACTAATGTGTCACCCTGAGTGGCGCGAGGCGCCACGAAGGGTCTCTTACACGGTGTAGAGATTCTTCGCTTCGCTCAGAATGACATGGCGCAAAGCACGCCTACTTGATCTCGACCTGATACCCAGCCGTCAAGCGCGTATAGCGCGTTGTGCCGGTCACGATTAAAATCGCCTCTTCGCCGGGCTTCAACGAAAACGGGAACTCAGCCGTCTGGTCCGGATTGACCGGGATCTGCGTCACGGTGGTGGTGGTATCGCCTTTGATGATGATGGACAGGCGATACGTCTGTGGGAGAACGTTTTCGACTCGCGCGAAGCCCGCCGCGATCCAGCCGCCATCGTCCGCTTCAAAATCGGACGTGTAGCCTGCCGCATCCACCCGCACATCATCCAACAGGAAGCCTTCGCCGTTGACCGCCGCATCGGTAACGTAGTCAAAACGGATTTGCACTTTCTGTCCCGCGAATTGCGAAAGGTCAACATCTTCCTGAACCCAGTCATTGGTCTGACCGTTGTAGCCACAGCCAAAGGAATTCCCGGAGGGGTCTTCAGTAGTGCAGGAGGGGGTGGTGAGTATTTGCCACGTTTTCCCATCGGTGGAGGCTTCGAGGAAGAGATAATCGTAATCGGTCTCGAGATCGTACCACATGGAGTACGAAAGCGTAATCGGCGCGCTGATGCCTGTGAAATCGAATTCGCGCGTGAGGGTCATGTTCGATTCGTCGCCTTTGTTCGACCAGAACGCATACTTGCCCGAATGCGCGTCGGCAGGCAGGAGTTTTGCCACGGTAGAGCCGCTAAAATTCAGCGTGTATGAACCGGGGCACGTGATGGTGAAGTAATCGATGCCATACTGGTTGACCGATCCGCTTGTGGATTGCGGGCACGAGTCGATGGATTGCGAAACGGAGATGTTCGGCGCGTCGGGATAGTTCCCGTAGTGATAGCGCCCATCGCCAACGGATTCATCCTGGAGCCACATGGTCGCCGCCCAGTCCATGAAGACATCGTCGGCGGTAATCGCCTTTCCCGTTTGCGGATCAGTGATATTGAGATCGGCGAGGGTCTGATCGATACTGGCGAGTCCGTTTTCGGGATGCTTCACCATTTCTTTTGTCGCATCCTCCCCGAATCGATCAAGGAAGTAGGCAAGGTAGAGGAAAGATTGCCCATAGTGAGGTCCGTTCGAGCCGGGGTCGGGAGACCAGTCGGTCAGGTTGATGTCGGGGTCGGTAACGTAGTAATAGTCAAAGTAAATGGGATAATCGTTCAACAGTTCGGCGACCATCGCAAAACCTTCGTTGATCCACGAGGCTTCATTGCGGTCGGTGTTGAAGTGGATCATGTGCTGGAATTCGTGCGCCAGCGTTCCGTAGGTGTCCTCCGCGCCCAAATCCATATTATCGGCATTGAAGAAGAACATCTCGTGCCCATTCGAAAACTCTTTGACGAGCGGGTTGTACTCATCGGGCGTGGAGAAATATCCTGCGTTCGAAGCGCCGGTGCCGCGTACGTACAGAATGAAGATGCGCGGATCCTCGTCGATGCCGGGGTTCGGCTCACTGCCGAAGAATTCACGGTTAGTGGGGTACATTTGGTTCTCGAACGTTTCGGCAAGGCGTTTCAAGTCGCCTTCGTCATAACTCACGCCGTTCTCGATCCAGAAATAGATGTGGTCGCCTACATAGCGCAAAGTGGCTTTGGTCTGGAAGTTTTCCACCGTGTCCACATTCGTTACCCAAAATGTTTCCTGGTCGCCCAGTTTGTATGACTTGGAGGGAACGGTCGCGGGGACATTGCAGATATTTTGTAAACGGCACGCCAACTCGTATGGATTATTTTCCGGCACAAGTGTGTTGCCGAGAGTCTCAAGCGTTTCGGTGGAGATCGAGTCAGTTGTTGGGCGTTCGATCTCCGGCGTGGCAGTCGGCACACCCGGCACATCAATGGGCGGGAACGCAGTCGGAAGGTCCGGGATTTGTTGTAACCCCTGATAGAGGAGGTATCCCGCTGCGGCGATGACGACACACGCGCAGCATAAAACGACGGCGATGAGTCCGCCGATGATTCTGGTGGTGTTACCTGAGGACGATGACGAGTTGTTTGATTCCATGAATGTAGTCTCCTGTTAAGTTCCCTGCATCTTACCGTGAATCTGTGAATTTGGAATGAGTAAAAAGTAGCGGGCATCCATACTTCTTCCCTGTTTACTTGTTTCCCTGTCTACTTTATACTTACCCAATCTCAATTCTCTACTCCTCTAATCCTCTAACTTCCCCCATGTTCATCACCCTCGAAGGACCCGAAGGCTCAGGCAAGACCTCGCACATCCCGTATCTCGTGGAATACCTCCGCGAGAAGGGACATATCGTATTCCCCACGCGCGAACCTGGCGGAACATCCATTGGCGAGCAGATACGCGAGGTGATCCACGATCTGAAAAACGTGGAGATGCATCCGCGCGCCGAGACTCTCCTCTACCAAGCGGCGCGCGCCCAGATTGTGGAGCAGGTCATCAAGCCGCGTCTTGCGGACGGGGAAATTGTTATCTCAGATCGCTACTACGACTCGACCATTGCTTATCAAGGCTACGGACATCAACAGGACTTGGAACAAGTCCGCGGGTTGGTGAAGTACGCGACGGGAGGGCTTGTCCCTGATTTGACGGTGTTACTGGATGTGGATGTTGAAGAGGGACTGAAGCGCAAGAAGAAAGACAACGAATGGAATCGGCTGGATGCCTACACAGTGGAGTTCCATCAACGTGTCCGCGCGGGGTATTTGCAGATGGTGAAAGCGGAACCAAGTCGCTGGGCGGTGGTGGATGCGGGGCAGAAGTGGGAGTCTGTGCAGGAGGGGTTGAGGAAGGTGATTGAGGCGCGTATACAAATAGACGAAATCAATCGTTCCAATCCTGAGTTTGATAAAACTGAACAAGATGAACAGCGTAGAATGCAACGCAAAGGTTTCAATTCCTTGAAGGATAATGAGTGGGACTCAAAATGAGCGTATTATCTTGGGTTACATTCATTCCATGACCGCCAACTCAACCAAAGACATCCAACGCCTCAAAGCCATCAGGCGCATCTGTGCAGAGATGCTTCGGGTGACGCACTGATCAATATTCCCATGCCTACTCTCCATCTCCTCTCCACCCCAGGCGACCGCGACATCCGTTGGGTGATCGATGCGTGCAAGCCTTATTTGCAAGATAAAGATGAGCCGACGGTTGCTTTCCTCCCACAAGCCTCGTTGAATGTGAATCATTGGATGGAGTACACGACGCGTTCATTTGAAAAACTCGCGCGCGTTGAGTTGATCGACACCGAGCGGATGGATCTGCCGAAGATGGAATCCATCATCCGCAAGGCGCAGGTGGCGTACATTTCTGGCGGCAACACTTTCCTGTTGAATCATCGCCTGCACATCAGCGGGTTGATGCCGTACCTCCGCAAAAAAGCGCAATCGGGTTTGCCCGTTGTCGGATTCAGCGCAGGGGCAATTTTATGCGGACCGAACATCCTCACATCCAAAGATATGAACTCAGTGGAGACGGATCATTTCGATGGATTGAACGTCTCGCCATTCAATTTCCTTGCACACTACGATGCGGACGTTTATGGGCAATCTGCTTTGCATGATGACTGGCTTTCAGACTATCATTCGTTCCACGACAACCCTGTGATCATGCTCAGCGACGGCGCATATGTGAAAGTAGAGGGGAAGAAGACGACCCTCGTCCGTGGGGAGGCGTGGGTGTTGAGGAAAGATGAAGAGAAGAAAAAAGTTGACGAGGGCGAGGCAATCGTCCCGTAGAAAGAGGCGAGAATGACCGACGAGCAGTTCATCCCCGGTAGCACATCCGAATTAATGAACGCAATCGAGCGCGAGTGGAAATCCCTCATGGAGGTGGTGGAAAAACTCCAAAAGGCGGATACGTTGACCACGCCCGATGAAGGCGGGTGGAGTCCGAAAGATAATCTGGCGCATCTGACCGAGTGGATGAACATCCTGATGGGCTATCACATGGACAAACGCCCGGCGCACGAGGTGATGCGCGTGGAGCCTGAGGTGGTGCGGGGCTGGGATATGGAAACGATCAACCCCGTGTTGTTTGAAAGGAACCGCAACCGTTCGACGGCAGATGTGTTGAATGAATTGCGGCGCGTGTATGCGGAGTTAACGAAGAAACTGGACGCGATGCCGTTTGAAGAGTTGATGATGCCTCGCCGCGCGGACGACCCTGAGAAGCGACCTTTGCTCTTGTGGGTGTTGGGCGATAGCGCAGAACATTTTGCGGAACATCGCGCGACGATCGAGAAGATGTTGTAGTTTGCAGTTAGTGCTATACTGTTGAAAATCTTGCACAGGAGGAGTTAGCCATGAGTCTCGATGGTTTTACGATCGTGTTGGGTGTGCTCGGCGCGTATTTTGCGATCCTGCTTGTTCTTTCCGTGAGCGTGGAAACCCTGCTCGAACCGTTCACGTGGTTCCGCGGGTTGCGCAGGCAAGCCAGCCCCGATGATGTGTTGAAATCGGTGCAAGAGTGGCTGCCGGAAGGTTCGGAAGAGGCAAAGAAAGTGGTTGCAATTCAAACTTTTGCTTCACAAACCAAAACCAACATGGTAGAGATAGATAAGACAGTAAAAGCCCTGCGCGATGATGCCGTGAAGGCGCTGGAATCCATGGGGTTGGAAGAACAGGTCAATTCGGTGCAAAAAGATATCGCGTTGAAACTCGCAACTTTGCGCCAGAAACATGCCAGCGCTGAAAAAAGCCGTATCACCACATTGCGCGTCGTTTCGGCGGTGATCGGCGTTCTCATTGCATTCGCGATGCAGATCAACACGTTTGAGCTCCTTGGCGTGCTTTTCCCCGATGATGTGATTGCCAGCCTGAACACACGGGTCGGGCACATCGGCGGGATGTTAGCTACGGGGCTCGCCGCCAGCGCGGGCAGTTCGTTCTGGCACGATATGCTGGGACGCGTGCGCAACCTCAAGAATCTTTCAGAGCAGGCTGGGAAGGCTCTCAGCGGCGAAGCCATTCCTAGCAGTAGCAGCGGCGGGACGGGCGCAGTTGGATAGTTCTTTCGCAAATAAAATGACTGTCACCTTCAAGATGACAGTCATTTTTTATTCGTCTTCGCCGCCCGCGCCCAAATCGGGGACAGCCTTCTCGATCTCTTCGGGACTTTGACCTGATTCCAAGCGGTCAACCACCTCGTCAAATTCGGCGGGCAGATCTTCGCCCATCTCCTTTCCCATCTTTCGCATCATGCGCCCCATCGCTTGCGGATCGTTTTCCATCCCCTCGAAGCCGCTGAAATCGTCTGCCATCGAGTCCATGCGGCTGTCGTCCGATCTTGCAATGCGGACTTTCGTCATACGACGGCGCACATCCTTGCTGTTGCAGTGAGCGCAAGACACCGGCGTTTTACCGTATTCGGCAAAGGTGAGGAATAGGTCGAAGCGTTGGTTGCAAGAGTTGCAGATGAAATCATAGGTGGGCATGTCGCCATTGTATACGGAATCAGCCAAAATCGTGAGGCATCCTTTCAAGATGGAAAATCTTAACGCGAATGGCGCGAAAAAGCGAATAACGCGAATCTTCTTTTGAGTTTCGCGGAATTCGTCCGATTTGCGTAATTTATATTAAAGCCCGAATCAATATCTTAGATTCATCAAGCGGTATTAACTCTGAACTGACATCAAAGAGCCGTCTGGTAAAATTCCTCCATGTCCGAATTCAATCTTTATACTCCACAGCCGCTTCTCATCGTAATTTCAGGTCCCTCAGGCGCGGGTAAAGATACCGTCATGCAGCGTATGCAGGAACGCGGATTGCCGTTCCATTTCGTGGTCACTGCCACCACGAGACACAAACGCACAGGCGAATTACATGGGCGCGATTACCTTTTCGTGTCCAATGATGAGTTCGCGCGCATGATCACCGAGGATGAGTTGATCGAACATGCCATCGTCTATGGCGATTACAAGGGCATCCCAAAACAGCAGGTGCGCGAGGCGCTCGCCAGCGGCAAGGATGTCATCATGCGGCTCGATGTGCAAGGCGCCGAAACGGTTCGCAAAATGGCGCCCGAAGCGTTGATGATCTTCATCACCACGCAGAATGAAGATGAACTCGTGCATCGCCTCGAAACGCGCAAAACCGAAACCGCCGATTCGCTCGCCATTCGTATTGCCACCGCGCGTAAGGAACTCAATCGCCTGGAATCGTTCGATTACGTGATCGTTAACCGGGATTTCCAATTAGACAAAACGGTGGATACCATCCGCGCCATCATCGATGCGGAACATCACCGCGTGAAGCCCCGAAAGGTGACATTGTGAATCAAGAGCCGCCTCTTTCTCCCATGGAACCTGCTCCCGCTCCCCAAATGGTTCGCCTCGCCCTGCCCGACTCCGCGCCGTATGTGACGTACTCCCTGATCGGCGCGACCGTGTTTGTCTACTTGCTCCAGTTGGCGAGTCAGGCTTTTCTAACATTCGATTTCCCTGTTGGCTTGTTGGCAAAATCCAATGACTTGATTCGCGATGGTCAACTCTGGCGTCTGTTCACGCCCGCGCTCGTGCACGGCGGCATCGCGCATATCGGTTTCAACATGTATGCCCTGCTCATCTTTGGCGTCGGACTTGAACGCGCTTTCGGCCATGGGCGCTTCCTTCTGCTCTATGTGCTCGGCGCATTCGCAGGGAATGTGATGTCATTCCTGTTCACAACCGGGGTGTCGGTGGGCGCATCCACCGCGATCTTCGGCTTGATCGGCGCGGAGTTGGTGTTCCTCATTCAGAATCGAAAAATATTCCCGAATCAATTCCGAAGCGCCATCGGCAATGTGATCTTCATCATCTTTGTGAATTTATTCATGGGTCTCGCCCCCAGCATTGACAATTGGGGTCACGTCGGCGGTCTCTTTGGCGGCGTGATGTTCGCCTCCTTCGCCGGACCGTTGTGGAATGTGGAAGGCATTCCGCCCATGTTACAACTTGTGGATCAGCGCGAGCCGCGTAGTATATTTACCGGCGCGGTCGTGACCGCGGTCATCTTCGGCGCGTTGGCAGTGTGGGGACTTCTTCGGTAATTTTGTACAGGTAGGCTGGCTAGCTTGAGAATCAAAAAGACACGAGCATTTCCTCGTGTCTTTTTTTGATCTACTTTACTGCGCGCCGATCTCGTTGAGTATTGCTTCCAGAGTGACCTGGAATTCACTGAAAGGTTGAGCGCCATTCACAATGGATGTCTTCGTCTCGCCGTTAACTGTATACGTGACCACAAAATATGGCGTGCCTTGCAAGCCCGCCGAGGTGGCGTCGGTCTGATCCTGCCGGACGCGATCCTTATATTTTCCGCTGTCGAAACAATCTTGATATTGATTCACATCCAGCCCAGCCACAGCGGCAATCTCCGAAAGACGGCGCGGGAAGAACGACCCTTGGTTTTCCACGTCGCGGTTATTTTGGAACAGCGCGTCGTGCATTTGCCAGAACTTGCCCTGGTCGGCGGCGCAGTACGCGGCTTCCGCGGCATCCTCCGATTCGGTATTTCCTCCGCCGCCGCCCTGGCTGACGAAGTTCCCCGCCGAACGATAAGTGAAAAACACCTTGTCGGTGTCGATGTAATATTGTTCGAGAAGCGGTTCCACTTCCAAATAGTGGCGTTTGCAGAACGGGCACTGGAAATCGGAATACTCGGTGATTTGGATTTTGGCGTCGGGGTTGCCCATGGAATTACCCTCCGCCTTGTAACGTTCGCGGAATTCCACAGCCACCACATCCGCAATCGGCGCCAGGATGGGCCTAAGAATGGCGTAGAGGAAAAATGCCGCCACGAGCGTGATAATGCCTCCAACGATCAGGCGGTTGCGCGCGCTTTGCTTGTTCATCTGCTCGCGCCGCAGTTGACGTTTGCTTTTCTTGTCGGCGTTCATGAAAACTCCTTGAGGAATATGATTTCGGCGCAAATTTTCCCATGCGCGCCGGGATTTGTCTAGGAACAGGTGAGTAGACGCTTATTTACCGGTGGCGATCTTGAACTCGCAGGCGTGATGCCCCTGCGCCTTGCAGGCACTCTCTTCCACATCGTAACTTGCGCCGGTTGCCCAATACAAACTTTCGCGGATCAACCCCTGTGTGATAAAGCAGATAGGCGCTGTTGAGTGTTGTCCGTCTGCGGCGGGAGATGTATGGTCCACGAGGAGCAGGTCAAGGTCGAGATTGTGAATCGTGACGTCACCCGAGGCGACGCCGATGAATTTGGCGAGCAGTTCCAACGTTTGCTTACGACGCGCCGCCAGCGGAAGCCGCTTAATCACTGCCGCCTGGGCTTTTCCGCCGAGCGCGGCATCTTCCAGCAGGTGATTCCACAAGCGCGCGCCGACTCGCAACAACACGCCGCGCGCGCCGCGCCCGAAGTGAGAACGCATCGCCGACTGGAGTTGCGCGTACGCCCGCGCCGATTCGACCGAGTTCATCTTGTTGAACGTATCTGGTTTCGCCCATTCGACAGGCAGTTTTGCCAGCGTCACCATCACACGGAACTGATCCGCGCCTAATTCGAGCGCGACAGTTTCTGTAAAGCGCCGCAAAATTCGGTTGGAAAATTTCAATTCACTCACGCGCCGCTCCCACTTCGAACCGGCAATACGGGTCGCCTTTTGCGCAACAATGCGTTTCGACGATCTCGAACTCTTTGCCGGTTGCCCATTGCACGGCTTCGCCAATGGAGCCGGCATAGAGATGACAAACCGGCGCATCGCTGTGGCGCCCCTGGCAGATCGCGCACGTCGATTCCAAATATGCAAGTCGCCCGCCGCTATCCTCCACCGAAGCATCCACTTGCGGGTTGCTTTTCCTGAGCGCGCCTGCCATACTATTCAAAATAAATTTGATCCGTTGCTTTTCCGGGAGTAATTTCAACGCCACACCGGCGAGACCCAACAACGCGGCTTGTTCGCGCACCGCATATTGAAACGATGCCTTGCCGATGCGCCGCAGCATACCACGTCCGCCGCGCCCATAGAATTGTTCGATGGCTTCGTTGAGCCTTGCATACTGCGAAGCTTGAATGGCCGGCTCCAAATTATCCGGCGGAAAGTTGCCGACGAATCGTTCCAGCCCGCTGGCGCGCAGTACCGCATTCAACCCGTTCTCGCCCATCACTTCCTGGGCAGAGGTGAGCGCCTGCCTGACCAGCGCGTTGACGATCATCAAATCGGTTCGTTCTGCCATGATGCCTCCGTAGAGTTCACATCGAACACATACACCGGATAATACTCGCCCGTGCGGGTGAAACCCATTTTCTCATATAATGCCAGCGACGAGTCGTTATCGCTTTGCGTGTTCACGCTGAGTTTGACGATCCCATAATTGACGACTCTCGTCAACAGATCGCCGACCAGAGCCCCGCCTACTCCGTGTCCCTGCGCGTTGGGTGTTACTGCCAGACGCGCGAGGTGAGCGCGTTGCCTTTCGCCCGTGGTGATCTGGTAGCCAACGATGCCCCGGTCATCCTCGGCAACGGAGGCGAACAGCGCCTTTGAAAAAGCGGCGCGCAATGTATCGATCGGGTTATGCCATAACACCCCGAATGCAGACAGGTCTATTTTTTCAATGGAGGGCAGGTCTGCCTCCGTCATCTTGCGGATCTGGATGCCCACCGCTTCTTTCCGCGCCCACGGTTGATACTTCCACTCAAGCATCACAATATCCTGACGCGTTTCGAATCCGCTTTGGGCTAGCGCGCGTTCAAACCACGGTTGCATGACAATGGCCGCGACCGTGACCCCGCCGCTTCGCGCCACCGTCTCGCGCGCTTCATGCCACAACAATGACCACGCGTTGTCGGCGGTCCAGTTGCCGCTGTGAACAAAAAAACGGATCCAGTGCGCGCCCGGCGCCTCCGGCGGGCACGCCAGCGCCGCGTCGATTCTGCCTCGATCGTCGATCGCCCAGTAAAACGGGCTTCCCAACCAATCGAGAGGCGAGCGCCAGTCCAGGTGGCGGTGCAGGCGCGTCTCGTAAAAGATCAAATTGGATAATTTTTGATGGTCGTGTGAATCCGCATGGCGGACAAAGGTGTTGATCACGGCAATCCTTTGCGATGAGAAAACATTCCAATGTCCTGCCGTTACGCGTATTTCCCTTACTTGATAAACCCGCTTCTTTTGAGGAAGCGCATGATCCGTTGAGCAAAGGTGGGATTCTCGACCAGCCGCAGTGAGTCGTAGACATCCATTTGCGTGCTGTTCACATGCCCGAATTTCAAGTGGATGTTCGCCGATGCTTTTCGTATCGTCGAGTGCATATCGCCTTCGCCTGCTTGTTCGAATATGGCCGCCGCGCGATCATACTCAGCTAGGGCTTCCTGCCATTTTTTAAGTCCCTCAAGTGCGGCGGCGCGGTTCGCAATGGCGATTCCCTGGCGTTTTAGGTCGCCGGCTCCGGCGAAAATTTCTTCTGTACCTTCAGTCGCTTTCAGCGCGTCGTTTGCATTGCCTCCCTGTAAGAGCGCCACGCTTTGATTATTTCTCGCCTCCGCCGCGTTGTATGGATCGTTCGCGCTTTCGTATGCCTGTGCGGCTTGGGCAAACAATTTTGCCGCGGCGAGATAAGCCCCCTTCTCGTATTCCTTCGTTCCCTGTTCGTTTAACGCGGAAGCAGTGATGTCGTTCACGGTGTCTAGAGGGTGATATCGAGAATATCCTCGGCAACCGAGCGCAATTTGTCGCGCGACATGTTGCTGAGTTTCATCGCCAGTTCGATATACGGGCGGTTGACCGGCATAGAGACGAACTGGCGCAGTTCGTCCGGGAGTTCGAGGAAGTTCTGGATCGCCTCCTCGTTCATCATCCATTGTCCGATGGGTCCACTGCGATCGAAGAACGATTCGACCCGCCCATGCAGGGCTTGGAGCAATACTTCGAGTTCCGGCAACGGGATGGGACGCTCGCCCAACTCGTAGGCTTTGATGCGCGCGCTGGAGATTCCCGTTTCCTGCGCCAGATTTCGAATGGAGATGGAAGTGTTATTGCGTTCCTGCCGCAGGAGGGCGCCAATTTTACGCTGGCGAACAGCCAGAAGTTTGGAAAGATCGATCTTTTCGTGCGGAGCCGCAACCTCCGAGCGAATCTCCTTTCCCCAAAAGTGATGGATGGGTAAATCCAAAAAGAAAACGAGCGCTTCCAGTTCCGGCAAAGAAGGCGACTTTCGCCCGTCCTCATAAGCGCGGAGCACGCCGGCTTTTACGCCGATGGCTTGCGCGCATTCCGGTATGGAGCGACGCGCGGCAAGCCGCGCATCGCGTATTAGCACGCCGATTTTTTTCGTACGAATCGTGATCTGGGTTTTGCTATCCATGGCTCCTCAACTGTACTGCCACGATTATAGCAGAGGTATGCGCCGATTTACCGCCGTTGGGTTCGCCCGGGAGTACCGGGCATGAAAATTTCGGCGCCGAGTTTGAAGCCAGCCACCTCGAGGCGCGGAGAAAAGATCGGGCGAATGCCGGTGGGTTTGAGATCGCCGAGAATTTTATTTTCGGGTCCTGTGCCGGTTTGTTCAAACTTGAAAATATCGGTTAGCACAACGGTATCGCCTTCCATGCCGACCACCTCGGTGATCGCCGTCACTTTGCGCGCGCCGTCTTTCAACCGCGTTTGTTGAATGATCAGGTCCACGGCCGAAGATATCTGCTGGCGCACCACTTTCAGCGGCAGGTCCATGCCAGCCATCAACACGAGCGTTTCGATGCGTGAGATCGCGTCGCGCGGCGAGTTGGCGTGAACGGTGGTCAGCGAGCCGTCATGACCGGTGTTCATGGCTTGCAGCATATCCAGCGCCTCTCCCGCGCGCACTTCGCCAACTACGATGCGGTCGGGTCTCATACGGAGCGAATTACGCACAAGGTCGCGGATGGTGACCGCGCCTGTGCCGTCGGTGTTGGCTGTCTTCGTTTCCATACGCATGACGTGGTCTTGCTGGAGTTGCAGTTCGGCCGCGTCTTCGATGGTGACGATGCGTTCCCCTTCTGGGATGTAGCCGGAAAGCACATTGAGGAGCGTTGTCTTGCCGGAGCCTGTGCCGCCGGAGATGACCACGTTGAGCCGCGCGACAACACAGGCGCGAATGAATTCTGCCATATGCGGCGTGAGCGACTCAAGGTTGATCAATTGTTGAATGGTGAGTTTATCTTTTTTGAACTTGCGAATGGTGATGGAAGGTCCATCGATGGCAACCGGCGGAATGACGGCGTTGACGCGCGAACCGTCTGGCAGGCGGGCATCTACAGTGGGGCTGTCCGCATCTATGCGGCGGCCCAAGGGCAGGACGATGCGGTCGATGATCCGTAGAACATGATTGTCGTCGTCGAACGCCACCGGGCTTTTCGCTAGTTTACCGTTTTTTTCCACGAACACTTTTTTGGGCCCATTGACCATGACCTCGCTAATATCCGGATCGTCAAGCAAGGGCTGAATCGGTCCCAATCCGCTCAGTTCGTCGATGATATCGTTGAAGATCTGCGTGCGCAGGTCTTTCGGCAGGTTGACTTTGGTTTGAACATATGCCTCGCTCAACCGCGATGAGATGAATTCCGCGCGGTTGCCGATCGTCATGGTTTCCCCTTCCAACGAGCGGCTGACCGCGTCGACCAGGTAGCGTTTGAACTTGAGCAGGTCTGAGGATGTGAGTTGCGTAAAATTCGTCGCAATTGGCGTTGCCATCATTCCCCTCCTTCTTCGACAGGCTCGGGAAGCACCCAAATGATATGTTCGCGCTTCACCGCCAGGAAAGGCGCATTGCGCATCACGGTCCCATCTTCGTTGAACACAGTCGCATCGGTGAGCGCGATGAAGCCCTCGCCGCGGTTGAGTTCATCCTTGATGCGTTCCTCGCGCCGGACATGAACCATGCCTCGGATCTGATGCTTGATGGTTTGGATGGTCGCGCGAACAGGAATTTTCGAAACGACCTCGGTAAAGATCTTTCCCTTTTCATCGTATTGTGTAAGCATGTTCCCTCGCTGGTTAGTTTCTCTTTCAAAAACAAAAAGCGACAACCTGCTGGTTATCGCTGAATGGCGGGCGCAAAACCTGCACCTCAAAGTGTAGCCGAACTATGCGGGAATAAGCCTTGCACCTTCTTTGCCGGGAGTTAACTATCTTGTTAGTAACTCGCCTTGCGTAGTAAAGGCCGTACTGCAAGATTTATCTCGCAATTCAGGTTGTTCTTGAGCAAAAGCGACATGAATGTCGCGTTACGGAGAACAGACTGGCTTCAATTGCGTAACATCGGTTAGTAAATGGATCATTCCTCGATGGGCGGCATCAGGTAGCCCAGCCCGGAACGCGTCACGATATGTTTGGGGCTGTGCGCGTCATCCTCGAGTTTTTGCCGCAAGCGGGCGATACTTACCCAGAGGATTTCTTTATCAGAACGGTATTCGGGTCCCCACACGCTGGTAAGCAATTCTTCCGAGGTCATGATCTTGCCTACATGATGGGCAAATTGAAGGAGAAGCCGGTATTCCGTGGCAGAAAGTGAAACAGGCGATTCGCCCCGCCACACTTCGGCGCGGGCAAAATCGATCTTCAGGTTGTCGTGTGTAAAGAAGCGGGATTGCCCGGCCTCGCTGGGCGGTTGAGCCCTTCGTAACACGGCGCGCACGCGAGCCAGCAACTCTGTGGCAGAAAACGGTTTAACAAGGTAATCGTCGGCGCCGAGGTCAAGCCCGCGCACGCGATCCTGTTCATCGCCCTTGGCGGTGAGAATGATAATAGGGACGGTGGAAAATTCGCGGATTCGTTGTGTGGCGCCGAAGCCATCGAGTTTGGGCATCATCACATCCATCAACACAAGGTCCACCGGCTGGTCTGAAAAAACGCTTACTGCTTGCAGTCCATCTTGTGCGGTGACAACTTCATAGCCTTCCGTCCGCAAGTTTGCCTCCAGCAGGCGTAAATATCGAGGCTCATCGTCTACGATCAAAATTCGTTTTGCCATTACAGACCTCCTGTCAAGTCGCCGGGTTGATGGGTAGTTGGATGTAGAACGTGGTGCCCTCGCCGGGAGCGGATTCTGCCCAAATCTTACCACGATGTGCTTGAATAATCTGCTTGCAAATATAGAGTCCAAGCCCGGAGCCGGTCACGGTCTTCTCACTGCGCGCGCGAAAAAAACGCTCGAAGATGAGCGGAAGCGACTCGAACGGGATGCCGGGCCCCTCATCTTTGAAGGTAACAGTAGCGGTATCATGATTGAACGAAAGTGAAATCGTGATCGGTGTGCCGGGCGCATACTTGATGGCGTTGGTGAATAGGTTCTCGAACACCTGCGCGATACGCACGCCGTCGCCTTGGATGGGAGGCGCAAGCGCGATATCCATATTCACTTGCAGGTCTTTGTAGCGCGAGCGGATGCGCATGACCACGTCGCGTAGAACGGCATCGAGCCGCATAGGTTGGAAACGGAGCGGAAGAGTTTTGCTTTGCAACCGCGCCGATTCGAGCACATTTTCGATCAACTGGGAGAGGCGGTCAGCCTCCTCGTCGATAATAGTGAGAAACTCCTTTTGAGTTTCCGCATCCCAATTTGTATCCGGTCGGAGCAGGCTGGTGCTATAGCCTTTGATGAAACCCAGCGGCGTGCGAAGTTCGTGCGAGATCGTGCTGACGAAATCCTCCTGCAATTGCATCTGGCGTTTCAACTCGCGCAGTTCGCTGTTCGTATCGCGCCATTCGGCGCGCTCGAACAATATGGTCAACAGATTAGCGGCGGCGGATGCAATTTGAATGTGTTCATCCAAATAGAGGGGACCGCCAAAACGCACAAAGACCAGCGCGCCTTTTCGAAACCCATCGGCGCCGATGGGTATGCCGAGCATGTACGCCTGATCCAAGCGATTGTTGGTGGGGGCGTCTGGTTTCGGATCCTGCTTAAGAATTTTTTTCTGCGCAAAAACCTGGTTGGCAAAAGTTTCGCCCCATGCCGCGTCTGCTTCGGCGTTGCGGGCGCGTCCGATGGCGCGCGCATACATAATTTCGAGCGAAGCGGTGCGTTCGTCGAAGAGGTAGACCGCCACATTGTCGAACACAAATTGCGACCGTAGCGAAGTCAGAAATTTTTCGATGGTGCCGCGTGAGTTGCCCGCCAATGCGGCGATGTGGATGAGTTCGTTCAGAAAGTCCAGGGTTGGACGGTCCATATTATTTTACAACCGCCAGCAGGGGGAAGCGGAATGACGAGCCGCGCCCCTCGAGAGACTGCACCTCGATCATCGAACCGTGCGCTTCGATGATCTCGCGCACGAGCGAAAGCCCCAGCCCGGTGCCGCCGTGATGCCGCGTGGAGGAACCGTCCAGTTGATGGAAAGGCTCGAAGATATCCTTTTGTCGTTCTGTCGGAATCCCGATGCCCGTATCGGTGACGGAGACGACAACCAGGTTCTCGCCTTCGCGCTTGACGCTCACGATCACGCGTCCACCCGACGGGGTGAACTTGATTCCGTTATCGATCAAGTGATTCAACACCCAGGCGATCTTTTGCGAATCGGCTTGCACAGGAGGCACATCGTCGTCGATCATCGAATTCAGGGAAACGCCGCGTTTTTCGGCTTTTTCCGCGGCAGATTTCACCACCAGGCTCGCCACACGGTGGATATCCACATTGCCAAGGCTGATGCTCATCTCGCCGCGCGAGGCAAGCGAAACCATGATGAGGTCTTCGATCAGCGTTTCAAGCTTGCCTGCCGAGTTTTGGCTGACCTGCAACGCATGACGCTGTTCCTCACTGATCGCGCCAAGCGATTCGGAAACCAGCAATTCGAGATACCCTTTGATGTGAGTGAGCGGCGTGCGCAGTTCGTGTGAAATGTTCGAAACGAAGTTAGACTTCAACTGACTGAGTTCCGAAACCCGTGCCAGCGCGTTTTGCAGTTCGGCGGTGCGTTCCTCCACGCGGCGCTCGAGCGTGCGGTTGGCGGCTTGCAACGCGGAGCGCAACTGGATGATCTGTTCCGTCACCGCCTGATCGAGTTGCGAGCGCTCGACCAATTTTAATGCCACGAGCGCCTCGCCCAGAATGGGGCGGTTCCCTTTTGCCACTTCTTCCTGTTGATAATCGAGCGCGCGTTGCAGGTCTTCAGGGGTGATGAGTCCCTTTTGAATCAAATATTCCCCCATGCGAGGCACAAGCATTTCAGGCGTGAGTTGCGGTTGGTCTGTCATAGTTATTGGTGTCACTCTGAGCGGAGCGAAGAGTCTTTCTTGCCATGCGGGAGATTCTTCGATTTATCAAAATGTCATGTAAACCCATTCTCCATTGACCATTGTAGCCGAGGATTCGAGCGCGAGCAGTTCAGTTGGATTGCAAGTGAACGGGTCTTGTTCAAGGACGATGAGGTCGGCGAGGAAGCCGGGCGCGAGTTTGCCGAGGCGGTCTTCCATATAGGCGGCGTAGGCGGCGCCGAGGGTGTAGCCCGCGAACGCCTGAGGTGTGGACAATTTCTGTTCGCCGCGCCAGCCCTCCACAGAGGGAGAACCGTCGGCGCGGCGGCGGGTGACGGCGGCGCGCAATCCCCAAAACGGATTCGGCGATTCGACCGGCGCGTCGG
>JAJTXU010000129.1 GCA_021462845.1 Anaerolineales bacterium | reverse complement strand
TTATCCACTAATCCTCACGAATTTTCGCTAATCCACAAGAAAAATTCGCGCAGATTGGCGCAGATTAGCGGATAAAAAATCCAAATGCGATTGCCCTACCATTACAGTTCGCGGCGATAGAGCAGACCTTCAATAAAACGGATGGCGCGACGCACAAGCGAACGCACGCGACCCAGCCTGCGATATTGCTCAGGACGCACGTGCCCTTTACTGGGAAGCGGTCCCGTCCATTCGGCGGCGAGCGCCCCCCATGTAAGACCCGCGCCAAAGCCCACCATCACGAGTTTTTCTCCCTCTTTGATCTGTCCTTTTTCAATCGCTTCCACCATCGCGATCGGGATGGAGGCAGTAGAAGTATTCCCGTACCGGTCGAGGTTTACGATAAACCGCTCCATCGGGAGTTTGAGTCCGCGCGCCGCCGCTTCGATGATGCGGATGTTCGCCTGGTGCGGCACGATCCACTTCACATCTTCCACTTTCAGCCCCGCCGCATCGAGCGCCTCCAGCGTGGCAGACGCCATAACACGCGTGGCAAAACGAAAGACTTCCTTGCCATCCATTCGGATGCAATGCAAACCCTCGTGGACAGTAGACTCGGTCGCCGGGATACGACTTCCGCCGGCAGGCAATGTGAGCAAGTCACCGCCTGAGCCGTCCGAATGCATAACAGCGGAAAGCACGCCGCCGGGTCTTTCACTTGCCTGCAAAACGAACGCGCCCGCGCCGTCTCCAAAAAGGATGCACGTATTTCGATCCTTCCAATTCACGAAACGCGAAAGAGTTTCAGAGCCAATGATCAACGCGGTCTTGATCGAACCGCTGCGAATCGCCTGCGCGCCCATATTCAAAGCATAGATGAATCCCGTGCACGCGGCAAGCAGGTCAAACGCCCCCGCTTTGGTCGCGCCGAGTTGGTCTTGAATCAAGCACGCGGTTGCGGGGAACATATATTCCGGTGTGGATGTGGAACAAACGATCAGGTCAATATCCGTCGGGCGGACGTTCGCCACTTTGAGCGCTTTGATCGAAGCCTCCACCGCCAGCGTGGATGTAAATTCCGTTTCGCTGGCAATGCGTCGCTCGCGGATTCCCGTGCGTTCGCGAATCCACTGGTCGTTCGTGTCAACAAATTTGGCAAGATCGTCATTGGTCATCACCCCTGCGGGCGCCGCCATCCCCCATCCTGTTATATGTGCGTAGGGCATTGCTTTCTCCTGCAAAAAACGCGAGTCACAGCATGAACAAATTTGCCGTCACCCATAAGTTTCGGTAATTACTCGTAACGGCTGATCACCAGCGTGGCGTTATGCCCCCCAAACCCAAACGAATTAGACATGGCGTGTTTCACCGCAACACGGCGCGGTTGGTTGGGAACGTAATCCAGATCGCATTCAGGGTCTGGCGTGTTGTAATTGATCGTGGGAGGCAGTATCGACTCGCGGATCGCCTGAATCGTAAAGATCGCCTCCACCGCGCCTGAAGCGCCCAACAAATGCCCCGTCATCGATTTGGTAGACGAGACCGGTATCGCATACGCCTGTTCGCCAAAAACACTCTTGATGGCGGCGGTCTCGCTCTTATCGTTCAACGATGTGGATGTCCCATGCGCGTTGATGTAGTGAATATCGGTCAGCGAAAGTTCCGCATTCTCAAGCGCCAGCTTCATGGAAATAGCGGCGCCGGCGCCGTTCTCTGCCGGCGCCGAGATATGGTGCGCGTCGTCGGTCGTTCCATACCCGGAGATCTCGCACAGAATCGTCGCCCCGCGCGCCTTTGCATGTTCGAGCTCTTCCAGGATCAACATCCCCGCGCCCTCCCCCATCAGAAAGCCATCGCGCGTCTTATCGAACGGACGGGAGGCAGTGAGCGGATCGTCATTCCGGGTGGATAACGCGCCCATCACGTTCATACCGGCAATGGTGATGGGCACCAGCGCCGCTTCCGATGCGCCCGCGATCATCGCATCCGCCGCGCCGCGCCGAATCATTTCCACGGCTTCGCCGATGGCGTTATTTCCAGAAGCGCAAGCAGTGGCAATAGACATGTTCGGCCCGCGCGCGCCGACGCGAATGGCAAGCATGCCCGCCGCGCTGTCTGAGATCATCATGGGGATCAGAAACGGGCTGACTCGATCCGCGCCGCGTTCGCGCAGAATTTCAGCCTGTTCCATCATCGTGCCAACCCCGCCGATTCCCGTCCCGATAAGCGCGCCAACCCGGTCCCGATTCGAATCGTCGATCTTCAAGCCGGCATGATCGAGCGCCTGAGCGGCAGTCACCATGGCAAACTGCGTAAAGCGATCCATCTTGCGAGCCTCGCGCGCGCCAAATTCGGCGATGGGATCAAACCCTTTCACCTCCGCCGCGAATCGAGTTTTATGTTTGCTCGAATCAAAGTGGGTGATCGCGCCCGCGCCCGACTGCCCGGCAATCAAAGCGGACCAGGTCTCTTCTACGGTATTCCCCACAGGGCAAATGCAACCCATCCCCGTGACGACAACTCGTTTCCTCATCAAGTTTCTCCTTCGTCGGTTGCCTCCACGCTTCAGAAGGCTTGCGCTTTACAACACGCTCCAACCCAATTAGACACGTTCCCCGAGCAGGGTTTGCGTGGCTTTCCAAGCCTGTTGCAGGTGTAAGCGGTCGTGATCCGCCATAAAACCTAACACTTCACAAAAATTCGTCGGTCCAAAAATCGCATGACGCGCCGGGCGCGACCACACTTCCTCCGGCAGAGATTTCACGCGCGCCAACAATTCCACGCGCGCGTTCGCAAATTCGACGCCAGCCGCGCAGGCATTCTCCAACAAATAATCGCGCTCGCTCGCCCACACGCTCGTTTCAGGCCGCGGAATAAACGCATCAACTTTTTCCAGCATCAAATCGAGCTGCAAGGCGTGCACCTCGCGCTCGGTATCGCGCAAATGACAGGCAATCTCATTCATCGCCCAATCGCCGCGCGCTTGTTCGCGCTTCAAATCATCCTCATTCAACAAACCGAGAAAATGATTCAAGACCGCCGGCGTAGATTCCAAGATGCCCAGCACCGCATCGCGGGATGTGAACGACGGTTCAAGCGCAGACTGGTCGCTGGATTCAAGCCAGAGACGCGCATCGCTCAACCGCCCTCTGCCCGCCTCGACTCCCGGATTGGAGCCTGCCTCGCCTTCGATCAAAAATGTCTTCAGCCCCAGCCGGTGCGCGGACAGAACATCGCGCGTTGCATCATTGCCGACCATGAGAATCGAACCATCCTGCCAGCCCATACGCCCCAGTACTTCGGCGTAATACGCCGGGTGAGATTTGCTGAAATGAAAATCCTCGAACGCCGAAACAAGTTGAAAACGCTCAGGATCCAAGCCAGCCCAGCGCAAACGGTGATACGTCGCCTTGATCGGAAATAACGGGTCCGTTGCGATCGCAACCTGCATAGCGGAAGTCGTCGCCCAATCCACAAAGTCGGACACGCCGGGGATGGGCGAAGTATGAGAATGAAGCGCGGGGAAAACTCTATCGTAAAAATCCTCCAAAACATGGCGCAATTCACTCGAGGGAATCCCCAAAGCGGGGTAAAAATACGATTCAAAAACTTCGCGCAACGTCAGGCGCGGGTCTTCGTTCTCGTTCATGCGGTTGACCCCGTTAATTAACGCCCGCAAAAATTTTTCAGACGGAACATGCCCGCACACGTGATCAGCCAATGCCTGAAAATAGGCGGGCATGAACGCTTGCAGGTTTGTGTTGAGCAGGGTATCGTCTAGGTCGAGTAACAGGGTCAATGACATGGAGTTTTTCAAGGTTGATCCCCCATAAATTTCAGGGTTTGATTTCAAATTTGAACGGCAAAGCGTGACATTCCCCGCACCCCACTTGCGGCTCGGTCACTTTTTTCCGCGATTTCTCACAATAGGCTGAAACCTGCACGCGCCGCATAAACGCCGCCGAAAGCGGACGCCCAACTTTTGCCGTGAGTTTCATGTACTCGCAGGCATTTGCCCGCGAAATCTCCGGCACGGGGCAAAATTTGCACAGATCGCGCGACCAAGCCTGCCCGTCGGATTTCAAGAGGCGGCATTCCTCCACGTTTCGACCACGGAAGTAATCGCCGTAAAAGTGCGGGCATTCTGCGCCAAAAGGTGTCTTCATGCGGGGTAGTATAGGCTCGAAATCTAAATAAACGATGAGCGAGCAGGCACGATACTTACCTCAGCCGCTCGCTCAAGTTTATGGTTAATCAGAGCTTGCGCATAATTGGCGTTCTCTAACGCCAACGCGCGCGTTAGAGAACGCGCCCTACACAAGGTTTTGCGTCAGTCCTATTAATTCAAGAAAAGGCTACACGCGGGTGGTGTATTCGCCGGTCTCGGTATTGATGCGGATCACATCGCCCACCTTCACAAATTGAGGGCACTGCACCTCCAGCCCCGTTTCCGTTTTGACTCTTTTCGTCACACCGGTGGCAGTATCGCCGCGAATGGCAGTTTCGGCTTCGATGACTTTCAGATCCACAGTGGATGGGAATTCCACATCCAGCGGCGCGTCGTTGTAGAACGTGAGTTTAACTTCCATGCCTTCTTTGAGGTAGAGCGCGGTCTCGCCGAGCATTTTGGCGCTGACGGCGGGTTGCTCAAATGTTGTGTTATCCATGAAATGATAAAACTCGCCGTCGTTGTATAAATAGGATACGTTGTGAAAATCAAGTCTCACATCCTGCACCGACAACCCGGAGTTGAACGTGCGCTCGATGTTTGCGCCGGTCAGCAAGTTGCGGGCTTTGATGCGGATGTTGGCGTTGCCGCGCCCCGTTTTGTTGTGGCTGTAATCCAGCACTTTGTAGAGACCGCCGTCCAACTCGAATGTGACCCCTTTGCGTAGTTCATTGACATCGATCATGCTTGCGCTTTCCTTGTGTTTGTGAAATTCTTTTCAGGCGGCGGGATTATAGCCCAAGCAAGAGGGCGTGGCAAGGGAACTCAAATCCTCATGAGTGGCACCTCAACACCAGCGGCGCGATCGTGGACGATTTCGGCGATGGGAAGAACTATACCCATCGACACACCCTGACGAAGGATCAAAAAAGCAGGGCTTCAATGCCCTGCTTCTGCCTCGGGGGAGTCTTGCAGTAATTTAACAGCGTGTTCCAACACGGGCAACACCGCTTCCAAATTCTCCACCGCGCCTTTGGGACTGCCCGGTAGATTTATGATCAACGTCTTTTTGCGAATCCCGGCGACACTTCGCGAGAGCATGGCATGAGGCGTGATCTTCAAACTTGCGGCGCGCATCACCTCGGCGAGACCGGGCGCTTCACGTTCGATGATCGCGCGCGTGGCTTCGGGGGTCACATCGCGGGGACCAAAACCGCTCCCGCCTGTGGTGAGGATCACGTCGAGTTCGCCGGAGTCTGCCCATTGGGCGAGCGTCTCACGGATGATGGATTCCTCGTCGGGGAGGATTAACTGCCTACGGACGAACCAGCCTTCCCCGTCGATGCGACGCGCCAGCGCGGGACCCGATACATCCTCCCGCTCGCCGCGCGAGGACCGGTCGGAGAGAGTCAGAACCCCAAATCGAATCGTCATGCGTCATTTTTCTTGATTAAGCCGAGCAAATCGTCTGGCATGAATGGCTTGAGCAGAAAGTCGTTTGCCCCATGTTGCAGGCACTCATCTTTCATATTCAGCCCGGAGGTCATAATAATGCGCAGGTCGGCAAGCGCGTCATGCTGGCGGATCGCCCCCACGATTTCGATGCCGCTATGTGGACCGAGATGCACATCCATCAAAAGCACATCGGGCATTTCGCGCATGGCGAGCGCGGGAACATCGGAATCCACATCGGCGGTGACCACTTCAAAGCCTTCCATTTTCAGAAGCGTTTGAAGGAGCGACACCATCGTGTGATCATCTTCGGCGAGCAGAATTTTTGACATGTTGTTTTACTTTACCATTTTTGCGGCTTTTAATTGCCGAATTTGTTTTTCCGTTTTCCAACGCGGAGCCGAGCACGTCGTCGACCGTTTCCACATACACGAACTTCATGGTGTCTTTGATCTCGTCCGGCACATCTTCCACGTCTTGTTCATTGTACTTCGGCAAAATGATCGTTCTCAGCCCGTTGCGATGAGCGGCAAGTACCTTTTCCTTGACGCCGCCAATGGGCAGAACCTGACCGCGCAGGGTGATTTCGCCGGTCATTCCCACATTCGGCTTGACCTTGCGCCCCGACGCCAGCGACACCAGCGCGGTTGCCATCGTGACCCCGGCAGAGGGACCATCTTTGGGCGTGGCGCCGGAAGGGATGTGCATGTGAATATCCGACTTGTTGAAAAATTCATCGTCCAAGCCCAGCGCTCCCGCGCGCGAACGCACATATGACAACGCCGCGCGCGCCGACTCGTTCATCACATTGCCGATCGAACCGGTCACTTGAAACCCTTTTCCGCCGGGCATGCTCGTGGCTTCGACGAATAACACATCGCCGCCGTAGGGGGTCCACGCCAGCCCGGGCACCACGCCCGGTATCGAAATGCGGCGGTTGAGTTCCTCGGTTCCAAAATACATCGGGTGATCGAGATACTCCTCCACAACTTCGGCACCGATCTTCGCCTTTTTGAGTTTACGCTCGGCAATGCGCGTGCCAACCTTGCGGCAGACCGCGCCGATCTTGCGCTCCAGATTCCGCACGCCGGCTTCGCGCGTATACTCGCGAATGATCTTCTGCAAGGCATCGTCGGTAAATGAAATCTCTTTGATGCGCAAACTGTTCTCGCGAATCTGGCGCGGGATGAGATAGCCTTTCGCTATGGCAATCTTTTCTCGTTCGGTATACCCCGATAACGCGATGATCTCCATGCGGTCAAGCAGGGGTCCCGGAATGGTTTCGAGCGTATTCGCTGTGGTGATGAAAAATACCTGTGAAAGATCGTACGCCACTTCGAGATAATTATCGCGGAACTCGCTGTTCTGTTCCGGGTCGAGCACCTCGAGCAAGGCAGAGGCGGGGTCGCCGTGAAAATCGAAGGTTAACTTATCGATCTCATCGAGCATGAAGACCGGGTTGCGCGACTCAATTCGCCGAAGCGACTGCAAAATGCGCCCCGGCATCGCGCCGATATACGTGCGGCGGTGACCGCGAATCTCGGCTTCATCGCGCACGCCGCCCAATGACGCGCGCACAAACTTTCGATCCATGGCGCGGGCGATCGATTGCCCCAGCGAGGTTTTGCCCACGCCCGGCGGTCCCACAAAACATAGAATCACGCCTTCGCGTTCACGTCGAATTTTATCTTCACTGACAGTTGCCGCATCGGCGCTGCGGTCGATGCGCAGTTTGCGGATCGCAAGAAATTCAAGGATGCGCTCCTTGACATCTTCCAACCCGAAATGATCCTGGTCTAAAATTTTTCGGGCGTGCGAAATTTCAAGGTTATCGTCTGTGGCTTTCGCCCACGGGATCGTCACCAGCCAATCGAGATACGTGCGGATGACGCCATACTCCGCCGCGGCAGTCGGCAGGCGGGATAAACGTTCGACCTCGCGGTGAGCCTGCTTCGCCGCCTCTTCGGGCATTTTCGCCTCTTCGATCTTTTTGCGAAACTCATCCACTTCGACGGCTTGCTCGTCTTTTTCGCCCAGTTCCTTTTGAATGGCTTTCATTTGCTCGCGCAGAAAATAATCGCGTTGAACTTTTTCGATTTCGCCGCGCGCTTCATTTTGAATCTTTTGCCCCAGCGAGAGCACTTCAGCCTCGCGCGCCAGCAAGCCAACTAACTTTTTGAGTTTTTCGGCGACCGAATCGATGGTAAGGATTTCCTGCGCGTCTTTCAACTCCATGCGTTGGAAGTTGGCGATGGTGTATGCCGTTTGCAACGGGTCTTCTACGGAGGTGATCGAACCCGCCAATTCCTCCGGGAAAGAGGGGATCATTTGGGTGATCTGCTGGAATTGGTCGCGAGCGTTACGCGCCAGAGCGTCGATCTCCAGCCCCTGCTCCACTTGCTCGGGGGCAAGTTCAATACGCGCCTTGAGATAGGGTTCCTCTTGCACAAATTCGCCAAGGCGAAAACGAGCCATGCCCTGCACCAGCAGGCGGATCGTTCCGTCGGGGGCGCGCAAAAGTCGATGGACTGTGGCAATCGTCCCAATGCGATACAGATCCGCCGGCGAGGGGGTCTCCAATTCTGGGTTGGTTGCCGCCACAAGCCCGACCAGTTTATCCCCGCCTACCACCTCATCCACCAGCCGAATCGAGCGCGGCTGACCGACTGTCAACGGGACGGCGGTGTTCGGGTAAACCACCACGCCACGCAATGGTAAAATCGGGAGCACGTCCGGGAATTGCCCATGCTCAGAAGCCTGAACGGGTTCGTCTTTGTTGGCGGCTTCTTTTTTCGGTGAGCGCGAAAACAGGGAGGGCATGATCATGGAAAGTAATTCATCGTCCGTGTCGCCGATCCACTGATAGAGTTCGTTGAAGTTGGAGTTCCACCGCGAGGCAGGCATGGTTTATTCGTCCGCCTTGATTTGTTTTGGCTGTTGCGCTTTGGGAAGGTTGATCGTAAGAAAGCCGTCTTTATATTCCGCCGATGCCAAATCCATATTCACTGGGACGATGAGTTCCACGTCGATCTCGAATTTTCCCGAAAGTATTTCCATCTGATGATAGGCGCGTCGCCCGGCGGGGTCGGGGCGAATGCCTTCGATGCGCAACAATTGATCTTCCGCCGCTACTGCGAAGTCCTCATCGCGCATCCCCGCAATTTCAACCTTCACAATGAAGTCGTCTTCTGTTTCGTACACATCAGTAGGCGGATGCCATACGCTCGAACGCACTTGCCAGTGAATGGCATGCAGGATATCTCTGCGAACTTCAATGGTCGACGGGTAGGATTTACGAACGATAGTGGTCATGGCGTACTCCTTGCCGGAACCGGCGGTAACCGCTAGGAATCATATTTGGAGGCGCCCCCGGAGGGAATCGAACCCGCAACCGACAGCTTAGAAGGCTGGCGCTCTGTCCATTGAGCTACGGGGGCATTGTAACTCTATTGTATTACTTCACGCTCAAGGATGCAAATCGCGCAAACCGGTTCCCCTGAGAGAGATCAGGAAAAGGAAGGACGGATACCTTTGTACACGCGCGGGCCGGCAAGGGTTCGCAAAATCGTCTCCGGTGGGCGGTTTAAGCGCGCGCCCAAATCCTTCGAAGACATCGGTATGTTACCGTTCGTCAGGAACAGGCGGAAGACCGCTTCCACGAGCGCCGTCTGTTCGGTGAGGAAGTCCGGCTGTTTGACGCAATGCGACATCAAGGCGTTCTGGATGCCCTCCACCTGCTTCACTTCCGCAGTCACCGGGTCTACCCAATCGATTGTCTGCCCTTCGTCCGCGTCCATGAATGCGTCGCGATGTTCCGCGCAAAGCAATGACCGCAGGTATACATGCCAGTCGCGCTCGTTCTTCTTCCACCAATCGAAATCAATATGGAACGGAGTATCTGCCGTCGGTTTAACAAGGCTGAAGCGTTTTGTTTCGATCATGCTATTCTCCCTCGCTCATCCGGAAGTGCAGGTCGCCAACATGGACGAACTCGGGTTTACTTGCCAATAAAGCCAGCAAAGGAGCCGGCGGAGTTCGGCGGACGATATTCACGGCAGAATACAACTCCTGCGCATGCACGTGTCCTTGCGGAGTTAATTTAGAAAGCTCGCGGGTCAAGTCTGCAACCAGTTTTTCAAAAGAACGCTTTGAATCCTGCTTCCACAATTGGTCTACCGCATCGAACGAAGGGATGGCGAACGCCATGCGTTCATTGAATTCGGCAGAGACGGCTTGTTTCAACATGGCAAAAACGACGCCCCCATCCGCGCCGACAATGGCTGTGCGCATCCAATCTTTTGTGGCGCGATACGTCCGCGCTTCGATGACGACTTCGCCCGGCGTGTCGCCCCGGCGGATTCGCACCAGACTGCCCGGCAGTAATCCGTTGGCTTTGTACCACTCCCGCAGACCGTAGACGTAGCGATTCTCGCGCACCACCCAGGCGGGGATGCGCTGGCGAGTCTTTCCGTCTACCAGCGTGAATCGGACGCGCGGCGTTTCGTACGCGGTCGGGAAAAACGACCGAACGCGCGCCGAGACAGGTAACGTGCCAGCCCGGAGATGAGGGTAGATGAGGGCGATCGAAACTTCCTTCAAGTGCGAATCGGGTTTTGCATCCAATTCGCTTAACTCATCGTCCAGTTGCGCTTCGAGGTCGAGCATTTGTTTATCGAGCAGGGAGCGATCATGTTCAATGGGGTGATATTGCAGGAACGAAGGCGTGTTGCGCACATCTTCAGGTTCGAGTCGTTTGAGACACCACAGCACCTCGCCAACAGGACCTACTTCATCGAAGCGGCCATCTTCTTGCAGGGCAAAGTTCAACGAGAACTCAGCCAGTTTAGGATTCACACCCTCCGGCAGAGCCACATCTTTGAGAAGCGCCGAAGCGGACATCGGCTCACCCGCGGCAACATCGAGAACCGCCTCCGCCAGATTCAAGTTCCCTTCGTTCACGTCCACAAGCAAGGCGCGAGGAAACCACCTGCCCGCGATGCGGATCAGCTGGTCGTCACCGCTGAACGCCGCTTCAAGTTTGCGTTCGATCTCGCTTCCGTGTTCGTTCATGATCGCGTCGGGTTCAAAACCTTCGTTCTCAACCGTCACGGGTTTGTCGTTCAGTGTATGTTTCGGCAATGCGGAGGCGAACATGCGGCGCGACCCATCGTCGAAGTCTATCGTGAGGACGTTAAACCCGGTCACTTCGGGATTTACGCCGGGTCGCACGTCGGCGACCTTCCCATGCCTCCACGCCAGCGCGGGGAAGACCAGCGCCTCGCCCACTTGATGAGTGTCTTTTGGAAAATAAACTTTTCCGCTCCCCTCTTGCTGTTTGCGGACCGCCGCGCGTTCGGCGCGGTTGCGTTCGTGAATCAATACCAGCGCGAGTTCGTTCGCGGTGAGGGGAGTCTCGTGTTCAAATAAATAGTTGTGCAGGAATTCA
>JAJTXU010000128.1 GCA_021462845.1 Anaerolineales bacterium | reverse complement strand
ACCAAGCCGCGAATTACGCGAATTTCCGCTAATTTTTTAAAAATTCGCGTGAATTAGTGAAATTCGCGGCAAAAGGTTTTCGATCTGCGTAAGTCATGCAAATAATCAAGCGGTCAGGAAAACAGGTTCTCAACGCAGTTTGATTTGCCAGGCAAATCGGGCGTCAAGGCAGAAGAAACACAAACGCGCGCGGACAAAATAACCACACTTCCTCAATCGCCTTCCTGGCTCGCGTGGCGCAGGTTGTGATAGATCGTGAAATACAACATCTCACGAATCGTCAACTTGCCGATCAACGGGTGGGGGAGTAGATAACCATCCAAATCATCGTCAGACCACTTTTCGGCAACCGACACCAAATCCGCGCTGGCTTTTGAAAATTGATTCAGCAATTCCGACTTGGCGGTTTCAGGTTTTTCAGGAGTTTGCTGATTTGGGATATACCTCCCCGAAGCGACTCCGCCCGCGGAAAGTGTATCCGTGTACACTTGGCAGATCGCCTCAAAACTACGGGACGACTGATTCGGCGACCCGAACATGGTCCGCAGTGTGAACTTCGGCAACTTTAACGCCATCGCAATCGGCTTGTGCGACTTGATAAGATGGTCGAGGTTGTCAGACGAGGACCAAACGTCGCCTTCACGCTGGAAAAATTCGCTCGCTGGTATCTCTGTGAACCAGTTGACGACGCGTTGGTTGGAGTCTTTCAACAAGGAGAGCGTTTCTGTTTTACTCATGTTCGCCGTCATTCTTTCTCCACAACCCAAAAATGCGATATTCCCAGAATCCTCAACGGCGTCTTCTCTAAAAATTGCAACAACGCGCGAAGAAACTTTCCTAAAACTCCAAACCGCGCGATGATGTTATCGTACGCGCCGAAGATGACTGTCTGCTCGATGAATTTAACAGGCAAGCCCTCGAAAAGTTTCAGCAGATCGCGCTTCGAATAGACGCGCACATGCGGGGCGAGTTTGTCGCGCAGTTTGCGTGGCAGATAATTGACGAACAACTTGTTTCCGAAATAATATTTGCCCTTCCAGTAGATTCCATGCGTTTCAACTGGGTAGCCGCGATTTGGGCAGAACAGGATAAGCCGTCCGCTTGGTTTCAACACGCGAATCATTTCTTGAATCGCCGCGCGGTCGTCTTGCACGTGTTCGATCACCTCGTGGCTGAGAATCAGGTCGAACGTCCCGGAAAGAAGCGGAAGAAATTCCCCTGCCGCGTTGAGTATGTGAGGCGAGTTGACCTTCGCTTCGCGGGCGCGATCGAAGTCGTATTCCAATCCGATGACTGTTCCGCCGAAAGGGGAGAGGTGTTCAACGTACATGCCCACGCCGCATCCGTTTTCGAGGATTTTCCCTTTGATGCGTTCGCCCGCAAATTTTACGATCATGTCGAGGCGGCGTTGTTGACCGGCTCTCCACACATACGAGGGTTCGCCGCGCAAAGCGGCTTTATCAAGGTTGCGTGAATTCATGGTGTGAATTATATCTTGCAAGTTTTTATCCATCGTGCTAAAATGCCCTTGTACGATGAACTTAGAGGCACGCACTGGAAAGTGGGCTCACCCCCACTTTTTTGTTTGAAATACGCAGTGCCGCAACATTAAATGGAAATTGAGTTCTAATTCAAGTTGCAAAATCGCCTGAAGTTTCATTTTGGAATAAATCAGCGGTAGGAGAAATTGGAGTACCTCGCATGTCAAAGAACGAAATTGCCCTGGCGTTCAACGAAGTCTTGGAAGAAAAACAGTTGTCCAAGGAGATCATCCTTGGGGCGATCGAGTCTGCGATGGCGTCTGCCTATCGCAAGGCTGTAAACGCGTCCACAGCCCAACATGTGGAAGCGAAGATCGACCTCGAAACCGGCAAAGTGTTGGTGTTCGCCGAAAAAGAAGTTGTTGAAGATATCATCGAACCCAAGACCGAAGTGTTGCTCGACGAAGCGCGGCAAGTGAACCCCGAGGCGCAACTCGGCGATATGGTGATCGTGGAAACCACTCCCAAAGATTTTGGCCGCGTTGCCGCGCAAACCGCCCGCCAGGTGATTCAACAACGCATTCGCGAGGCGGAACGCTCCAATCAAATGCAATATTTTGAACGACAGATCGGCGAGATCGTCAGCGGCATAGTGCAAGCCACCAATGCTCAGGCAACCACCGTTGGGCTGGATATGAAAGCCGAGGGAATGTTGCCCGCCAACCAGCGTATCCCCGGTGAGCGCTTCAAAGTGCATGATCGCGTCCGCGCGGTAGTGCTCGAAGTGAAAGACGGTTCGCGCGGACCGCAGATCGTGCTCTCGCGCGGGCATCGCAACTTCTTGCGCCGCCTGTTGGAGAACGAAGTACCCGAAATTTATCACGGCATCGTTGAGATTCGCGCCATCTCGCGCGAGCCCGGCGCGCGCGCCAAAGTTGCGGTAATGGCAACCCAGGCTGGCGTCGACCCGGTCGGCGCGTGCGTGGGCATCAAAGGCGTGCGCATTCAAGCCATCGTCAAAGAATTGCATGATGAGAAGATCGATATCATTCAATGGGATCAAGACCCCGTTGTGTACATCTCGAAAGCCATCAGCCCGGCGCGCGTCACCGGCGTCTATGTCTCCGATGCGGATGGCAACAAGACTGCCACCGTGGTCGTGCAGGAAGACCAACTGAGTCTCGCCATCGGGCGCGATGGGCAAAACGCGCGCCTTGCCGCCAAACTGACCGGCTGGCGTATCGACATCAAATCACTCACAGAAGCCGCAGGCGATGCCCTGCAAAAACTTCAAAGCGATGCTGAACTTTCCGCGCTCATGCCCAATGCGGTCGAGTCAATTCCCAGCATCGAGGAAAGCCTCGCCAAAAAGGCGGAGAATCGCCCGCTCACACCGGAAGAATTTACCGCCCTGGCGCAATTTGTCGACCGTGTGGAACGCCGCACCATTCAGATCAAAGAGGAAGCCGCCCGCGCCGAAGGGGTGGTTGCAGGCGATCACGCCGATATTCCCACCGCGGCATTCGGTATGCCCCTGGAGAAAGCCGGCATCAAAGAGCACACGTTCAACATCCTTGTCGAGGCTGGCTACGATACGGTTGGAAGCCTCATGGCAACCTTGAAAACCGATTCAAACCGCGTGCTCGGACTCGCCGGCATCGGACCGAAAGCGATGCAAAATATCGAGGAAGCCCTTGCGGCGATTCAATTCCCCGAAACGCTTCCCGCCGAAGGGACGGCTGATTCGCCCGTAGAGGCGGCATCCGCGCCTGAGGCGGCGGAGGGAATCGCCACACCGACAGAGATTCCTCCAGCCGAGAAGCAAGCATCCACTAAGAAAGATGCGAGAAAGGTCGTCGAAGAAGAAGAAGATGAACACGCCAAAGACGGCGTCTCATTGGATGAACTCTTCGCAATGAAGCCGGAGATCTTCCAAACTGCGGGCGCAGACGATGAGTCCGCGGATAAGAAGAAGGGCAAGAAAGTCAAGAAGAAGAGCGTGGAGTTGGTATTGGATGAAGAACGCGGCGAAGTTGTGGGTCGCAAGAAACACAAGCGCGGCGGCGATGATTTTGACGAGGAGTAATTTCTGGTGAAGGTTCGTGATGCGTTCAACTGCATCGCGAACACAATGTCAAGGAGTATGTCGAAGAAACCCGTTCAACGCGTGAAGCATGTGCCCCAGCGGACGTGTGTCGGCTGTCGTGAAATCCTGCCCAAACGGACGATGATCCGCATCGCGCGCGGGGCAGAAGGAGTGCAAGCGGACCTGACCGGTAAAAAAGCCGGGCGAGGCGCATATTTGCATGACCGACGCGAATGTTGGGAGCGAGGCTTGAAGGGCGCGCTGGCGCATGCGTTGAAGACAACGATCACAGATCATGACCGCGCAGCGTTGGAAGACTTTATGAACACCCTGCCTGCTGAAAGCGCGGATGGGGAACGGTGACCCGCCCAATGTGAATCGTTAACTCACTGGGTTGCCACCGTTGAAGGTGTAATAAGCAAAGCGTCACATTGCCTGTGGCTTTTGGCGTTTTGAGAATTGGAGGCAGTCCCATGAGTACCAATGGAAACAAGAAGATCGAATTGCCGGTCAGCATTGTGGTGCGCGACCTGGCGCAGAAGATCGAAAAAAGCCCAATCGACCTGATCAAAAAATTGATGACGAACGGCGTGATGGCGACCATTAATCAGTCGGTGGATTTCGACACCGCCGCGATCGTGGTCGCCGAATATGGCTATGAGGCGGCGCCCGAGGTTATCGAGGAAGTCATAGTGGAGACTGGGGAAGTTCCGCTATGGCGAAAGATGATCGCCGGCGAGGAGGCCGGACAGTTGAAGAACCGTCCACCGGTGGTTACGATTCTCGGGCATGTGGATCACGGCAAGACCAGCCTGCTGGATGCGATCCGTCAGACGGATGTGGCATCGGGCGAGGCGGGCGGCATTACCCAGCACATCGGCGCGTATCAAGTGGAAAAGAAGGGCCGCCCAATTACTTTCCTCGATACGCCCGGTCACGCGGCGTTTACACAGATGAGGGCGCGCGGCGCTCAAGGCGCGGATATTGTGGTGCTGGTCGTCGCGGCGGACGATGGGGTCATGCCGCAGACGCGCGAGGCAATTGCCCACGCGAAAGCCGCGCGCGTTCCCATCATGGTGGCGCTCAACAAGATTGATAAAGCCAACGCCAATCCAGACCGTGTCAAGCAACAACTTGCCGAGCAGGAACTCGTCCCCGATGATTGGGGCGGCAACACGATGGTGATCCCCGTCTCTGCCAAACAGAAGCAGGGCATCGACGATCTGCTGGAAGGCATTTTGCTCGTGGCGGATAACATCGAGATCAAGGCAAACCCCAATGGCAAGGTGATTGGCACGGTGATCGAAGCAGAAGTAGACAAGACAAAGGGCGTGATAGCCACGCTGCTTATTCAAAACGGAACGCTCGAAATGGGAGATGTGGTCGTGGCGGGCATCGCGCATGGGAAATTGCGCGCGCTCTCCGATTACAGGGGCAAGCCCGTGAAGAAGGCTGGACCCTCGACCCCAGTCTCAGTGATGGGCTTGAGCGATGTGCCGTCTGCCGGCGATTTGTTTGAAGTTGTAGACTCGGACAAAGAAGCGCGTGTCATCGTCGCTGAACGAGTCGAAGCCGCGAAGGCGCAGGCGCAATCGAAAAAGAAAGTCTCTCTTGAAGATTTGTTTGCCAACGTGCAGGCGGGCGAGGCGAAGGAATTGAACCTGATCGTCAAAGCGGACGTGCAGGGGTCGCTTGACCCGGTCATTTCCGAGTTGAACAAACTCGGCGAAGGGGAGATCGGTATCAAGGTCATTTACGCTGAAACCGGCAATATCGGCGAGAACGATGTGATGCTGGCTTCGTCTTCCAAGGCGATTATGATCGGCTTCAACGTGCAGGCGGAAGTTTCCGCGCGGCGGCTTGCCGATAAAGAAGGCGTGGACATCCGCTTGTACGAGATCATCTATCGCATGACCGAAGATATCGAGAAAGCCCTCAAGGGTATGCTTGAGCCTGAGGTCAAAGAGAAAGTCATCGGTCGCGCGCAAGTGTTGCAGGTCTTCACCGCGTCGAAGTTTGGGCGCGTGGCAGGTTGCCGCGTCACCGACGGCGAACTACGCCGCAATGCGAAAGTAAAACTTTATCGCGGCACCGACCTTGTCTACGAAGGCGATATGGGCTCGCTTCGTCATGAGAAAGACGATGTCAAAGAGGTTAAGCAGGGCTATGAATGCGGTGTCGGCTTCAAAGGCTTCAGCGACATTCAACCCGGCGACCAGTTGATCTGCTACATTTTGGAGAAATCATAGAACCTTGCGAAGGTTTTAAACCTTCACAAGGGTGTCCTTGCCATGCCTTCAGGAATTCGTCTTCAACGCATCGCGGATCGCATCCGCCAGGAACTCTCGGAGATGTTGATCCGCGAGATCAGCGATCCGCGCCTGCAACAAATTTTCGTCACCGACGTAAAAGTGGATAAAGAACTCGCCTTTGCGGATGTCTACGTCTCCGCCATCGAAGGGACTTCGCGTTCGAAAGACGTTCTTGCCGGACTTGAGTCTGCTTCCGGTTTCCTGCGGCGGACTCTCGCCTCGCGCGTCGAACTGCGGGCTTTCCCGCGCCTGCGCTTTCACTGGGACGTGACGCCGGAGAACGCCGACCACATCGAGAAGATTTTGGCTGGGCTGAGGACAAAGAAATAACGGATTGGTTTTTGTAACGCGACATTTATGTCACGTTTGCTCAAAACAGGTTGAAAAGGTGAATGCAACAAATGGCACAGAATATTTCAGGGGCAATTAAGAGACGGTTAGCCAAAGCGCACAACATTCTTATCGCTTCACACGTCCGCCCGGATGGCGATGCGATCGGTTCGCTTCTCGGTTTGGGTTTGGCATTGAAGAACGCGGGCAAGACCGTGCAAATGGTTCTTGTGGATGGGGTCTCGTCGTTTAAATATCTTGAAGGAAGCGAGTTTGTCGTCAGAGAACCGAAAGAGGGATACGACACTTTTATCACCGTAGACTGCGCCGACTTCAGGCGGGTGGGCAAAGCGTTCGAGAATTTTGGTCAGCCTGATATCAACATTGACCATCACAAGACCAACGAAAAATTCGGCGCGTTGAATCTCATCGAAGCGGACGAGGTTGCGACGGCGGCGATCCTCGCCAATTACTTGCCAAAATGGGGCTATGAGATCACCAAGCCCGTCGCCGCCGCGCTGTTGACCGGCATCGTCACCGATACGCTCGGCTTTCGCACCTCGAACACGAATCCTTCCGCGTTGAGGGTGTCCGCGAAATTGATGGAAACGGGCGTTGATCTCGCAGATCTGTACATGCGCTCGCTTGTGCATAAATCGTTCCCTGCGGCAAAATATTGGGGGGCCGGGCTTTCCAAACTTGAACAAAAGGATGGAATCGTCTGGGCGACCCTTACCGTCGAAGACCGCAAGCGGGCTGGGTACGGTGGTAACGACGATGCCGATTTGATTAATATAATCTCAGCGATTACCGGAAATGGAAACAAAGTGGGTATGATATTCGTCGAACAAAACGACAATCATGTCAAGATTTCATGGCGCGCGCTGGACCCGTCTGTGGATGTTTCCAAGGTTGCAAAACACTTCAACGGAGGCGGTCATGCCGCCGCAGCCGGGGCAGACATCCTTGGCGCGTTAAGCGAGGTTCAGCCTGTAGTACTAAAGTCAACTCGTGAAATACTCGACCTTGATTAAAATAGTTATACGCTATTGCCATCGATAAATTAATGGAGGAAAAATGAATAAGCAATCTGATAACCAGACAATGAAGAACGCCATCTCCGGTGTTCTAGTCGTAGATAAGCCCGTAGGTATGACGTCGCACGATGTCGTACAGGCGATTCGAAACGGAACAGGCTTACGCCGCGCAGGGCATACCGGCACGCTCGACCCGCGCGCTTCCGGCGTGTTGGTGATTCTGGTGGGTCCCGCCGTTCGGTTGAGCGAATACGTCTCCGCTTCCGATAAACGCTATCAGGCGATCATCCGCATGGGCGGCAAGACCGACACCTTCGACGCGGAAGGGAGGGTGACGCCGTCCGCGCAACCCGTCAACGTGACCGAGGCGCAATTCGAAGAAGCGTTGAAAACGTTCGTCGGCGAGATCGAGCAAACGCCGCCGCCGTATTCCGCCGTCAAAGTGCAGGGACGTAAAGCGTACGAAATGGCGCGTCAGGGTGAGCAGGTTGATCTTGCTCCGCGTAAAATCACCGTGCATCATCTTGAAGTGTTGGAGTGGGCGCCGCCCGAAGTGGTGATTGACGTGCATTGTTCATCTGGCACCTACGTCCGCTCGCTGGCAAATGATCTGGGCGAAAAGTTAGGTTGCGGTGCGTATCTTGTGGGTCTGCGCCGCACCAAAAGCGGACGGTTCTCGTTGCGCGACGCGACTCCGCTTCGCAAATTGCAAGAGGCGTTCACCGCGGGCAACTGGTATCAATATCTCATCCCTGCCGCCGAAGCGTTGGGCGATTGGCCCGCCATCGAACTTAGCCCCGATGAAGTGGAAGGCGTGAGGCATGGTCACCGCGTGAAAGCCGCGGAGGATGCTCTTCTTGGAAATAAAGTGCGCGGCGTCAGCACGCAAGGCGAGTTGGTCGCGTTGATGGAATGTATCACGGGTGAAGACGGCGCGCTCGCCTGGCAACCGAAGAAAGTATTCTTCACGAACGACGCCTGATTTCCCACGGTTGATACGTTAACTGTTATCATTCCAGCGCCGATGAGGCGCTGGAATTTTTTCTCCGTATGAAACATTATCATTCCCTTGATGAAATCGCTCTCCCGCATTCCTGGCTGACCGTCGGCGTCTTTGATGGCGTTCATCGCGGACATCAACAGATCATTCATCGTCTTGTGGAGGGCGCGCATGAAAAGAACCTGCCCGCCGTTGTGTTGACGTTCGATCCGCATCCATCGAAGGTGTTTGGGCGCGGCGATATAAAATTGTTGACGCTGCCCGACGAGCGCGCGGAAATTCTCGCCGCGTTGGGCGTGGACGTGGTCATCACGCATTCGTTCAACAGGGAGGTGGCGAACATCACCGCCTTCGACTTCATGCAACGCCTCAAATCTCACCTCGGGCTGGATCACCTCATCCTCGGCTATGATTCCGCTCTGGGAAAAGACCGCGAAGGCAACATTCCGCGTTTGACGGAGATCGGCTCGGAGTTGGGATACACCGTCGAAACCGTATCAGCCGTCAGCGATGAGAGTGGCGTGATCTCGTCCACCGCGATACGCAAATTGATCACGGTCGGAAAAGTCGAAGAAGCCGCGAAGTTGATGGGACGTCCGTATTGTTTGCAGGGAGTTGTGATTCGCGGCGACCAGCGCGGCAGGACGATCGGATTCCCGACTGCGAATTTGAATTATGAAGTTGACAAATTAATTCCCGCAAGCGGAATTTATGCGTGTTGGGCGTATGTTGAGAATGAAAAACATAAGGCGGCGGTCAACATCGGCACCAATCCCACCTTCACGCCCGATAAAAAAACATTGAGCGTGGAAGCCTATTTGCTCGATTTTGACCGCGACATTTACGATGAAAACTTGCATCTCGAATTCGCGGCGCGTCTGCGCGATGAACTGAAGTTCGACTCGGTAGATGCGCTGATAACGCAAATACGGAAAGATGTGGACGAGGTTCGGCAGAGGCTCGCTTGAAGACTGAAATCTCTTTGTAATTGATTTTCGGCTGGATTTGTTGTATACAGTGATTGTGTAAATCCATACTTTGGAAGGGAAATAGATCATGGCACAACCGTTTGAATCCATACCGCAAAATGTACAACCGCCTGCTCCAGACCCCACAGGCGAGATGTATCGCGTTCAAGCGGCGCTTGCCGAATTGATTCGCCGCATGAAGAGCGGCGCGAACAATTTCTATTGGATCGCCGCGCTCTCCGTCATTAATTCACTCTTGCTCCAATTCGGCGGGGACATATTCTTTGTTGTCGGCTTGGCGGGCACGCTCTTCGTGGATGTTATTTTTAATCAACTTGCGCAGACGATGCCCGAAAGCGCGATCATTATCAAGGTCATTGGCATTGTTATCAGTGCGCTTGGGGCGGGCATCTTCGCCCTGTTCGGGTATTTTGCGGGTTCAGGAAAACGCTGGGCGTTTTTTGTGGGCATTGCGTTCTACATCATCGATTCAATATTGATGCTCGTATTTCAAGAATGGATGGGCTTGCTCTTCCACGCCTTTTTCCTCTTTGGCTTGTTCAGCGGATTAAGTGCCTTGAATAAACTCCAGCAATTGGCTCCTAAAAAACCATCGCGTCCAACGGACTTTCCGCAAAATATCGGCAGTTCCTAAATTCTGAGAGGTCAAGAGGTTTACATGTCACAAAACGGACTTCATGCGATCATAGGCGTAGCAACGCGCAAATGGATGCCACATAAGGAATGGCTGTTGCTTGGGGCGGTGCTGGGCAACATGGCGCCCGACCTCGATAACCTTGCCGTCGCCTATGCCACATTGACCGGCGGCGATACGCACGGATTGCATCGTACGTTTACGCACAGCGTTTTCACTGTGATCGCCATGTTGGTTTTATTTTATGTCGTCGCCGCAGCGACAAGAAACCAACGATGGAATAACTTTGGCATCGGGTTTGGCATCGGTATTCTGATGCACATTCTCGTTGACTTGATAATTTGGTTCAATGGCGTTGAAATATTTTGGCCCCTCGGCGGCGAGGTCAATTTCTGGGCGGGGTTCACTGTTCCCGCATGGTTGAATATCATTCTGGAAACGGGAGAATTCCTGGCGTTTGGCTTATATTTCCTCCTTCTGATTTCACTTTCGCGCAAACACAACACGGATGTTGCTCGGCAAGGCTCGGCTAAAACGCTGGCGTACGCGGAATTTGTCCTCTTCGTCATTTTTGCCGCGCTGTTCTTTGCAAGCGGCGCAACGGGCTTGGCATACACGATTTTTGGCGCGTTGTATTTGCTCTCGCTCATCATTGCGATGGCGGTCACGATAAAGATGAAACAAACCGTTGAGTCTTTGTGACAAAACCCGCGGGCGGTCATTTGACCGCCCTTTTTATTGATACAACGTACCCATATAGGTATAATGCGCCAGATTAAAATCCTTGCGAAGGTTTTAAACCTTCGCAAGGATAAACAGGAGACTCTCATGCCCGAACGTGAAATTTATTTACTCTCGCCGCGCGCGCTCAGCCCCGAAACTATCGCGGTTGCGTTTGCGAAAACTTCGCGCTCGCCCGAATCCTTCCGCGATATTGCCGCCGAACTCAGCGATGAAAAATCCGCGCAGTTCCACGAGAAGTGGGTGGTGGGGTATGGTCATGCCTCGGTGGCGGAACATGCGGTTCTACACATCGCCTTCGAGAACGTTTCGCGCATCGCCATCGAGAGCATCGAGTCGAATCGACTCGCCTCGTACACCGAAAAATCCACGCGCTATCAAAAATGGGGACAGGATGATTTCACGATTCCTCCAGAACTGGATTCGCATCCCCTCCGCGCCGAATTTGTGGATACCATCCGCTTCCTCTTTCGGACG
>JAJTXU010000127.1 GCA_021462845.1 Anaerolineales bacterium | reverse complement strand
CGACCAAAAGGGAACGACGCCAACATGGTACGGCACGCGAATGGAGTTGGAAGCCCTCATCGAAACCGCGCACAGCCAGAAGGTCGGGGTGATCGCGGACATGGTCTTCAAACACAACAGCGGGGCAGACGCGCAGGAATTGAATCCGCTGATCAATCAAATGCGTTGGACGTTGTTCCACCCGAAGAGCGGAAAGTTTCCGCGCAATTGGGAATGTTTTCATCCGTGCATGTACGAAAGTTGGGACAACATGACCTTCGGCGACATGCCCGATCTCGCGCATCGCAATCCGTATGTGTATGCCGAACTGCTGAAGCTGGCGCGCTGGCTGATCGAAGACATTGGCTTCGACGGGTTTCGATATGATTTTGTGAAAGGCTACGGCGCCGATACGATCACCGCGATTCAAGAGTATCGTTATCAGCGCAACGGTCAACAATTCATCCCGTACGGCGTGGCGGAATTTTGGGATAACGCGCACGCCATCGAGAATTGGGTAGACCTTGCCAATTTCTCCAACACAAATCCTGTGGAGGCGTTCGATTTTCCCCAACGCGAAATGCTCAAAGCGATGTGCGACTCATACGGTTTCAGTTTGAAGAATCTCACCACATGGGACACCGTCGTGCGGCGTGAGGAACAGAACGCGGTTTCGTTCGTTGAAAATCACGACTTGCGCGACGAGGGGCGTCCCATCATCAATGACAAATTGCTCGCATACAGTTACATCCTCACGCACGAGGGTTATCCCTGCGTGTTCTGGCACGATTACTTCAATTTGAATCTCGCGCTCGGCGATACGCCCAACGGCATCGTCGCGCTCGTGGACGCGCACGAAAAATACGCGGGCGGCGACACCGAAATCTTGTACGTGGACGACAACCTCTACATCATGCAGCGCGTGGGATACGCAGATCAGCCTGGACTGGTCTACGTGCTCAACAATCGCGGCGACAACTGGAACGGGCGCCTCGTCGCCACCAAATGGACAAACGCTTCTTTCGCCCCTGTGGCTTGGTGGTCCAAATCCGACCTTTCGCGTCCCATCAACCAATCCACCGACCGCGACGGCCGCGCCCAGTTCTACGCTCCCCCGCGCGGGTACGCGGTGTATGCGATGAAATGACCGACATTCACGAACAACTGTGCGCCTTGCTCGATAAAGAAGGCACGACTTACCGCATCGTCGAACACGAACCCGAAGGGCGGACGGAGTTCATCGCGAAGATTCGCGGCAACCGAATCGAACAATCCATCAAGTCTATTGTCGTGCAGGCGCGGGTGAGCAAAAAGGAAAACCTCTACTGCCTCGCCAATGTCCCCGGCGATTGCCGCGTGGACTTGGAGGGGATCAAACGTCACTTCGATGCGAAGGGCGTCGGCATCGCGTCGCGTGAAAAAGCCGAAGCGTTGACGGGATGCGTCATCGGGGCGATTCCCCCGTTCACGTTCAGCGACCAACTCCACTTGCTGGTCGATCCGCTCGTCCAGCAGAATGAAGAGGTGGTGTTCAACGCGGGTCGCTTGGACCGCTCCATCTTTATGAGGCTTGAGGATTACATCCGCATCGCCAAGCCTCAACTGGTACCAATCGCCCAACGCGGGTAATTTGTTTCCCTTGTAGAATTGACCAAGGTGACTGTCGCTTGTATTACTCCGCCTGGTTCGATTCGATCAGTTTCAATAAATATTGGTTGAACTTATCTGAATTGCTCCCTATTCAGAATAACCGTGAATGGTTGACACGTAGTGACGACTTTAGTCGTCTTGTTACTGCTAAAAAGCGACTGAAGTCGCTACTACGCTGTCAGATAATATAAGCTACTCTGATAGTTGACTGAAAAAAGCCCGATCAATATTCTCAACCACTGGCACAGCTTGCTCACGTCAGAATTTAAGAAGGCGTCAGGCTTTTAGCCTGATCTACGGTTGACTTTTGCAAGAATCCAGCGAAGGCTCGAACGATGAAAGAGTAAAAAAGTGACAGTCGCTTGAAGGTGACTGTCACTTTTTTTACTTCCTCGCTACCGAATACTTTCCGCCAGTTTTACAAGGTCGTTGCGGGTCTGGTTCATGCCGCCGACCAACTCGAAGATCATCGTGTCGTTCTTCCAGCGCAAAGTCTTTAGGGCGGGCGTCGGCTCCCAAACAGGACCGTTATCCGTGAGATTCCAAACGCCTTCCACGTACTCGCCCGTCAGGTCGCCGATCTGCACGGTTTGAATGTCGGCGCTATTGCCAGCCAGATTGCCGCCCAGCATATTATCGCACAGTTGGCTGATGTCGCCGCAGGGGGCGTAATATTCCAGCGGTTGTTGCCAGAGCGAGAGTTCGATAAACTCGGCGCTGGAACCGAACGCCTGCGCCACGATGTGATATTTCTCGTCGTATGATGCACCGACGAAAATCATTCCAGCGGGTATTTCGACGGGGCTGAGGATGTCGTAACCCGCGAGCGATTCCGCTTCCTGCACCGAATACTTGAAAGGCGATTCGGGCGAGGTTTGCACGGGCGGGATCTTCTGCCAGTCTTGAAGCGGGTAACTGTCTTGATCGGCGCGGGCGAAGAATTGGAAGACACCTTGCGCGAAGGCGCGTCCTTGCGGGGTGAGGAAGGCGAGCGCCAGTACAGCGGCAAGCGCCAGAGTTGCGTAAGTGAGGCGCGATTTGATTATGTTCATTTTTACTCCTTGTTGGGTATGTTTCTCGACAAGGCGGGCTTTTACGGTCTGCCAGAGATGAATCTCGGATGATGGGATTTCTTTTTCCAATTCATCTTGCAAAATGGCTTGGATGTTTTTCTTGTCCATGCTTAACTCCTGTCGTAGGCGAGTAATTCGCCCAGGCGTTTGCGCGCGTCTCTCAGCCACCACTTGATGGAACTGAGCGGACGTTCCATTTTGGCGGACATATCCGCTTCGCTCATGTCGAGGTAGTAGCGCATCACGACAACGGCGCGTTGTTCGGGCGGCAGGCTTTGGATGGCTTGCATGATGTGTTCGCGGATCTGTTTCGCTTCCAGCGTTTGCTCAGGCTGGGGAGCCGAATCAACCAACAGCGCGGAGAGAGTCGCGGCGTCTTCATCCAGATCGTCGAGTGAGGTTTGTCGCTTCATCCGCCTGGCGAGTTTGAGCGCGTCGTTGACGACGATGCGGAAGAACCACGGGGGGAAGGCGCGTTCTTCATCGAATTGATGGATGCGTTCGGCGGCTTTGACGAACGCCGATTGCGCCGCATCCTCCGCCGAGGCGCGCTCGCGCGTGATTAAATACGCGGCATGGACCGCCTTTACCTGATAGCGATTGACAAGCGTTTCGAGACCGTTTAAGTTGCCTTGTTTGAGTTGCGAGATTGCTGTTCGATCTTCCATGCGCGCGCCTTTCGGGAGAATTCTCTACTTATACTATCCGTTGGCTCGGCAAAAGATAGTAGACCTTATCGGTAATTAGCCGAACAAACCATTTCGGACGCGTTCGGCGCAAGTGTCTGCGTCCCCGTTTTTATTTCCGATAAAGCCTAGTGAAACGCCCGCCCTCAGACACAAACCAGCTCGCCGAAAAACGATGAGAAGGGTTGCAAAAATAAATTTGGGCTTGAAGCAGACGCAACTGTGGGGTAACATGATATGCGACACAAAATGATAACGCTCAATGATAAAACTGCCATAAGCGCCAACCCCGTGGCGCCGGAAACCCTCTGACATTAACCAATGCAATCTACAGATAGTTCGCATACCCCCGATATCACCTTTCTGGAAATCTTCGATAAAAACCCGGTGGCAATCGTCGTTTCCAACGCGACGGGTCAGATTGTCTTTGCCAATACGCAATCGCACCGCCTGCTGGGTTACGAGATGGGAGAATTGATCGGGATGGGCATCGAGCAATTGGCGCCTGAGAACATTCGCGCTTCGCATGAGCGCAGTCGCGCGGCTTTTAACCAACACCCTTCTGCTCGCGCGATGACCGGGCGGGAACTTACGGCGCGGCGCAAAGATGGCGGGTTGTTTCCAGTCGAAATCGGGCTGGTCCCGTTGACCCTGGGCGGCGATACCCTCATTCTGGCTTCGATCGTGGAACTGACCGAACTCAAGCGGTTGGAAGAGGAAGCCAAGCGGCGCGCCAATGAAGTGACCTTGCTCTACCGCCTGGGGTTGGCGCTTGCCGGCGGGGAGGATCTGTATCATGCCCTGCGCGCGTTTGCGCATGAGCTTAGACAAGTCATCAGCGCGGATGCTTTTCACATCGGGTTATACGATTCGGAAACCGACATTTTTTCTTATTCCCTTTTTCTTAATCTGGATGAAGACGTTCAGCCGCCGTCGCGGAAATTGCACGAGAAGCCGGGGCTGGCGGCGGAAGTGATTTCCGGCAGGAAGACGATTTACCTTGAGGATATTAACGATCCCCAAGTCCGGCGCAACCATCACATGCTTGTCATTATCGAAGCGCCGATCCGTTCTTATCTCGGCATCCCGCTTGTGTTGAATGACCGCGTGATCGGCATTATGTCGGTGCAATCGCTGAAACCTGGGGCGTATGCGCCGGAACAGATCCGCCTATTGGAAACCATTGCAACACAAGTTTCCATTACCATCGAGAAGTCCCGTTTACTCGAACAACTGCAGCGGGAACTTGCCGAACGCAGGTTGTTGATCGACGAACTGGAGAACAAAAACGCGGAATTGGAACGGTTTACCTACACGGTTTCGCACGATCTTAAATCTCCGCTGGTGACGATCAGCGGCTTTCTTGAGTTTTTGGAACAATCTGCCGCAGCAGGAGACATGGTACGGTTCAAGAAAGATAAGAAACGGATACAAGACGCCGTCAACCGGATGCAAGCCATGCTTGGCGAATTACTCGAACTTTCGCGCCTGGGACGCGTCATCAACGAACCGGACAGCATTTCTTTTGGCGACTTGGCGCGGGAAGCGCTGGAACTGGCGCGCGGCCGGGTGGATGAACGCGGGGTTGTTGTTTACATTCAGCCCAATCTTCCCTCCGTTCGGGTGGATAAGCCGCGCCTGATCGAAGTCTTGCAAAACCTGCTGGATAATGCCGCCAAATATATGGGCGGGCAGGCAAAGCCGCATATCGAGGTGGGCTATCAAGGTATGGAGGGCGATAAGCCTGTTTTTTTTGTGCGCGATAACGGGATGGGCATCCCGACCGAACACCATGAGCGCATCTTTGGGCTTTTCAACAAACTTGACCCTGCCAGCGAAGGCACTGGCATTGGGCTTGCCCTGGTAAAACGCATTATCGAACTGCACGATGGCAGGATCTGGGTCGAGAGCGAAGCGGGGAGTGGCTCCACTTTTTATTTCACCCTGCCGCGCGGGTAGTTTTCTCCATCCTCAGTACTTCACGAAAGTTCAGGCGACAGTTCGATGACGCAGTGGCGTTATCGTGTCGCTTGCCATGACGCAGTACAACTGCGTCATGAACCGGTTTTCGGCGCGGATAGTTTTCTCCATCCTCTCTCGCCCATGGCTGGGGCTACATTGCAGATTGGTTAACCGGTATCTCGAAAAAACAGCGGGTGATACAATCGAAAACTGAGGTAACTCTATGCCGCCTGCAAAACGCAAATCCAAATCAAAGCCAAAGAAAACATCCAAACCCCGCCGCGCGCAGACAGCCGGTGAGCTCGAGTTTTCGATCAAGCCTGGCACGAAAACCACCTTTACCATTGAGGCGGGCAAAGAGAAGGCGGGAGAGGTGCCGGTGCGCATCCGCGTGGAGGGGGAGAAAACCCGCCGCTTGACGAAGCAGGCTCAGGCGCGGAAGGAAGCGCCCGTCTGGGGACAGTATCTTCGCCGTCTGGCAGATGTCAAAATGGAATCGCTCGCCAAATGGTTGTTCGCCGGCGCCATTGTGCTGTATCTCGCCACGCGCCTGATCGGGTTGAGCGCCTACCCCCTCTATTTCTTCACCGACGAAGCATTTCAAACCCAAGCCATGGATGAACTCATCCGCATGAATTACCGCGATGTGGATGGAGCCTTCCTGCCTGCCTATTTCGGCAACGGTATGGGGTTCACGGTGTATTTGCAGTGGCTTCCGCTATTGCTCTTTGGCAAGTCGGCAGTGTTGACGCGCGCCGTCTCCACGATCGTGACGGTGATCGCGGCGCTGGCGGTGGGGGTTATTCTGCGCGACGTGGTGCGCGCCAAATATTGGTGGGCGGGGGTGATCTTCCTTTCGTTCACGCCTTCATGGTTTTTGCACTCGCGCACGGCATTCGAAACGGGCGTGTTCGTGGCGTTCTATGCCGCCGCGTTTTGTTGTTATCTGTTGTACCGCTATCGCTCCCCGCATTATTTGTATTGGACTGCCCTGTTCGGCGCGTTGGCGTTCTATTCCTATAATCCCGCGCAGTTGATGGTGCCGGTGACGGCGGCGCTCCTGCTCGTTTCAGACTGGCGCTATCACTGGGAACAGCGCAACACGGTCTGGAAGGGCGGTCTCCTGCTTGCCTTTCTGGCGATTCCCTACATTCGCTATCGCATCGGGCATCCCAATTCGCCGGGCGATCTGCTTCACTTGCTGGGTTCATATCTCGTCAGCGATATGTCGCTGATCGATAAGGTGAAGTTGTACATTTCGGAATATTTCTTTGGGTTGAGCGCGTACTATTGGTTCATCCCCAACGACCGCGACCAGATCCGTCACATCATGAAGGATTACGGTCACATCATGCTCGCCACGCTTCCATTCTTTATTTTGGGGCTGGCGCAGATTCTGCGAAACCTGCGCGACTCGGCAAACCGCGCGCTTCTGCTCATCATGTTGGTGTCTCCCATCGGCGGCGCCATGGTGCAGATCGGCATCACGCGCAGTCTGGTGTTTGTTGTGCCTGCCGCGATCCTGACCACGCTTGGGCTTGAACTCGTGTTACGCTGGATCGAAAACCCCGCAGAGGCGTTGAAGGATGCGCAACCCGCTTCTCCTCCGACAGTGAAACGGGTTGCCTTTTTCCTCGGTATTTTCATCGCTTGTGTGTTTCTCATCAGCGTCTTCGAGAAAAGTGTCGATCGGCTCTTTGTCGTCACATTGGTTGGGCTTCTGAGCGCGCACAGCCTGGGGCTTTTCTCGCTCCTCAAACGCTGGGTGCAAGGCTGGCTCCCACCCTGGAGAATATCCTCCACGGTGATGGCGCTTCTCGTGTTTGCCTCATTGGCGGGCGTGAACATCTACGTTCTTGCCGACGCGTTGAAGAACGGGCCCTTCTGGTGGAAGGACTACGCAGAACTCCAATACGGCTCATTCCAGATCTACGACATCGTCGAACAATATCATCAAGAACATCCGCAAGATCGGATCATTTTCACATCCAGCTGGGCAAACGGCGCGGATATTTTGAACCGCTTTTTCATCGGTGATCAAGCATGGCTTGATGGCGGCAGTATCGAAGGCTACATCCAGCGCAAATTCCCTGTGGATGAGAATACCGTATTCATCATGGTGCCGTTGGAGTACTCGATAGCGACCGGCAGTGAAAAACTCACCGACATTCGCCTCGAAAAGACTGTCGCATACCCCGATGGCTCGCCAGCCTTCTATTTTGTGCGCCTGCGCTACGTGGATAATATCGACGAGATCTTCGCGGCGGAGCGGGCGGTACGCGCCGTGTTGCAGGAAGCGGTGGTGAACATCGACGGGCAGGAGGTGGGTATCCGCTTCTCGTATCTGGATGCTGTGAGTCAATCTGAAACCATCCCCTTGATCTTCGATGGCGATGAATACACTTATGTCAAAACGCTGGAAGACAACCCGTTCGTCATCGAGTTGACATTCCCCGCGCCGATCACGTTGAACGGCTTTTCGCTCATGATCGGCTCGGCGAACATTCGGGTGACGCTGATCGCCAGCAATGAGGCGGGCGCGGATTCGGTGACGTATACCTTCGAAGGGAAGGGGTCTGAAAATGAACCGGTGCTTTCCTTCGACCTTCCACAACCGGTTACCGCGCAAGTCTTGCATTTCGAGGTATTCGACCCGTTCTCGCCGCCCCCGGCGCAGATCCACATCTGGGAACTGACCCTGCGGTGAATTGAATATCGAATTCACCGCCGAGCCTGAAAAAAAACGAACCGGGATGGAGAACTTCTCCATCCCGGTTTTGCGCTGAAAACGCGCTGTATGCCAACACGAATTAGGTAGGCTCCATCATGCAATACAATTCGCTGACGATCTCGAACTCTATTTCCCAACTCTCCGCCGCAGATGCAACTTCATCCAGCGTGTCCCCCGGTATGAAGGTGGGAAAACCATCGCCATCAAACAATACATCCGCGCCTGAAATTTGCCCATCGGGGCAAACGAGCGGTTGTGGTTGTGACGAAGCGGCCTCCGGCGGCGCGCCCTTGTGAGGGATGGTCACGTAGAACATCTGCCCGGCGAGGTAGATGATGGCGGTTTGCCCGGCGAACTGCGTCAGCCCGCCCTGGGCATTGCATACGATATGTTGTTTATCGGTTGTCACCCAGCAGAACAGATTGTACAGATCGGAGCCAACGTAGATCGAAGCCCCTTTTACATCTCTGGTGCGGTGCCCAGCCGCGGAAAAGATGTATACGATCCCTTTACCGTACACGTACGCGCTTTCTTCGTAGGCGATCCAATCGGCGGCTTGGGCGCGGGTGACCCGCAAACCCAATAGCGAGGCAGTCACAACAAACGCCATCAAAAACAATAAAAACTTCTTCATAGTACGCGCTCCTTGTCGGATGATGATCGGCTTTTGACCGGCATTAGCGTGACAAGATGAGAGCGCGGTTGGTTACACAGGCAACCTTGCAATCACGTTGCGCATTCGCCGGCGCGGGCGAGGCAGGCTGAAGGTCCGGGCTGAAGCGGCGGCGTCATTTGCATCCGTTCGGGAAAAGAGTCAGCCGCTTGTGATCTTGATTCGGCGCGAAGTAACTTTCATCCGCCAACAAGGGGAGGCTGGACTCAAAATACCGGTTCAACACGACGCGGAAGCTGTTCACCGGTGAGATAGCGGGGTACAACGCCTCAGCCGCTTCGACGCCGGGCAAGTAGTACGCGTTTAGGATGGGCATTCGCACGGAGGGGTCGTTCGTCAGGTCGGGCGGCGGACCGTGATCTCCCTGCACGATGATGACCGGCGGTATATCCGATTCGCGTTGAAGCGTATCGATCACTTGCAAAATTTCGCGGTTGATGTAAATGATCTGGTTGATATATGCGTCCGCAATTTCTTCATGCGAGGCGGTGTTTACGTTGATCTCCAGCCATTCGCCGTCCGCGCCGAACGAAAACGGCGGATGAGGGATGACGAAGTGCGCGAAGACAAAATACTTTCCCTCGCGCGAGGGGATTTCTTTCAATGTTTGAAGCATCGAAAGGACGCGCAGTCGGCGGGCTTGGCTGTACGGCGTGGTCTTTGAAGTGGCGCGTTCGTAGTCCGTTGCCACGCGGAGCATGGTTGTATCAAGGAAGAGGGTTTCAAATTCGGCAAGCGTGGTGAACGATTTACCATAATCGGGGTAGATGTCCGCGTCCGTCCATTCGGTCATGCTCCAGCCGGTGGGGAAGGCGACGATGGAATATCCGCGCTCCTCAAACGCCGCGCGGACGGCTCCGTGCTTCAACAAAGCAATACGTTCCGCGTCGTCTGTTGCGCCGAGGCTGTCGAGGTAATCGTAATTCAACGAAGACGCCAGCGAATACAACGTGTGGGCGTAGTTGCTTTGACTGCACTGCGCCACATAGAATCCGCGCTCTTGCAAAGCGTGGATGAATTCGGTATTGTCAAAACCGTATTCGCGCTGTAACACATCCTGCCGCCCGTAGCCGTCGAGGATGATGTAGTACACATCGGGAGAGTTTGAGTTGGTTGCGGCGATAGCGGAGGAATTTTTCGATGGGGCGTTCGAGATAGATTGCTGAATGAGGGTGGAAGAAATTATGAACGATGGATAGATCAACAGAAAGATCGAAACGAGATTCAATGGATACGTGAACGATGACGGTTGCTTAATCTTTCGGATAATCCAGATAGCCAAGAATCCTCCAAGGACACAGAAAAAAGGAAAGAGGATACGATGGCGGAACAAGCCAACCCCCAAAACGGATTCGCCTTCGAAGGCGGAGTAGGTCTGCCCGTAGGAAAAAAATAAAAAGAGAAGCGATGCAGACGCAAGGGCGGCGCGATGCGGGTCGCGCAGGAGGCGGTGAAAAACCCAAAAGAGAATCCCCGCGAGGGCGAGGGAAAACAACAGCGGGCGAGTCATCTCGCCGATGAAGATCTGCCCGATGTTGTGGGCGGTCAATGAGACGACGGAAAACAGCGCGAACAAGATGGGATAAAGGGGATATTTTTTGAGCATGTCTCGCGCTATTTTACACGTAACAGTGTACAATCTGCGTATGACGATTTTCAACACGCCCATCCTCAGCAGAATGTTTCATTACCTTGCCCTCTTCTTTATGCGGGCTTTCGGCTGGCGTGTGGAGGGAACGCTCCCAGACCTGCCGAAATATGTGCTGATCGGCGCGCCTCACACCTCCAGTTGGGATTTTGTGCTATTCCTCGGCGTGATCTTCACGCTGAGAGCCAATGTGAAGTTCATGGGCAAGGCAGAGTTGTTCCGCTCGCCGTTTGGCTGGTTCTTCTATTTTTGCGGCGGCGTGCCGGTGGATCGGAAAAAGCCCGGCAGGCTGGTGGAGCAAATGGTGAAGGCGTGCAAAGAATCTTCGCAGTTCATTCTCACCATTGCCCCCGAAGGGACGCGTCATCACGTGACGGAGTGGAAGCGCGGCTATTATCATATTGCCAAGGGCGCGGGTGTTCCCATTGTGATGGCAAAAGTGGACGGAAAGCAAAAGACCGTGCATGTGGGGCAAATCTATCACCTGACGGAGGATGCCGAAGCCGATCTGAAAGCCATACCCGCCGCCTTCAGCCATTTGGTGGGCATCAACCCGCGCAGGAAGTATATAACGTTGAAAAATTGAATTGGTTTTCTTTCATTGAATGGTAAAACATGCGGGATAAGGAATATACATGACTTACGCAGATCGAAAACCTTTTGCCGCGAATTTCACTAATTCACGCGAATTTTTAAAAAATTAGCGGAAATTCGCGTAATTCGCGGCTTG
>JAJTXU010000126.1 GCA_021462845.1 Anaerolineales bacterium | reverse complement strand
CTCAACACATGCTGGCGCGAGGCGACTTCGGGGAACACGCCGCCATATCGCGCATGGATGTCCATTTGCGAGGCGACGGTGGAGGCGAGAAGCGCGCGTCCGTTTTCGATGACGGCGCAGGCGGTTTCATCGCAGGAAGATTCGATAGCGAGGATGCGGGCGGGGGGTAGAGTGGTCATCAGTGATCAGTTATCAGTAATCAGTGGTCAGGTTTAAGAGCGCGGTGATAAATTTGCTAACCGTTGTATACCGTGAATTCAAGAGGTCAGAATGGAAACTGTTGCGGCAATCGCCTGTTCGATTTTCGGAGCCGATATTGTTCCAGCCTTATAAAGTACGATGCGCGAATCGGCGGTAAAAACGCGATTCGGACGGATAAAACTATCCTGTCGCAATGCGCCTGTTTTAAAGTCTTTGTCAACCAGAGAAATTGAATACTCGTCATGTTTTTGCTGGCTAGTGATTTGACAAAGAATAACATCATCCCCTGCTAACGACGCAACGACCAGAGCGGGTCTCTTCTTGCTTGCTGTTAAATCCGAGTACGGGAAAGGAGTGACGACAATGTCGCCCTTTACAAATGCGCCCATGCCGCATCCTCCTCGGGGGTATCCCAGTCACGGCGAAGAACGTCTTCAGATGCCAACATGGTATCTATTGCATATAATTCGCCTTCCTCTTGGATTGTAACTGGCGAATTCGCGCGTTCAGAAAGAAACATGACAAAGTCATAGACTTCGGCGAGTTTTTCCGTTGGTAACTTCCGAAGGAATGCTGTTATTTGTGAAATTGTAACGGTTTCCATGCGATGTTCCTTTCTATATCTTCGATCCATTGCAGGAAGCGTCAAAGATGCCGTAAAAACGATTCGGGGTTGGAGAGAAAATCGCGCGTCAAGTTGACGTGTTCAAGCTGAGCATATTGTACCTCTTGAATTCGCCCCTCCGAGAATTGAAGTATCTGCGCTTCGGGGAACGCCAGCAAGATTGGCGAATGTGTGGCGATGATGAATTGCGAATTTTCCTGTATCATCTGTTTGAGGGCGGCGATGAACGTCAACTGACGCATGGGCGAGAGCGCGGCTTCGGGTTCGTCGAGCAGATATAGCCCGCCGGGGACGAAGCGGGATTGGAAGAGAGTCAGAAACGATTCGCCGTGCGAGCGCGAGTCGAGTCCATCTCCATATCTGCGTTGCATCTCCGCCAGTTGACCTTGATACGGCATGCTCGCCAACGCTTCGGCGTATTTGGATCGTCCTTTATATTCCTTTTTGACGTTGTTCAGTTCTTCTTGAAATTCTTCCTTCGTCTGCCGCATGGATTTGGCGTACCCGAAGAAATCCTCCGCTCGCAGGAAAAAGCCTCTGCGTGTGCGCTTCGTCCACGCGAGGCGGAAGTATTGCGCAAGTTTGCGAAGCGGCGCGAGGGATTTGTCCGTCCGCACGCTTTCGCTCCCCACGGTGATGGATTCGGCGGCGCAGGCGATCGTTTCAAGGACGGTTGACTTGCCCGATCCGTTCTCGCCGACGAAGAAAGTAACAGGCGAGGTAAATTGAATCTCGCGCAGAGATTTGACGATCTCTAGCGTGAATGGGAACGAGTCTTTGTCGTGAGAGTTGAATTCACGAACAGAAATTGATTTCAGATGCGGCATACGCAGTACGCAATACGAACTACGCCTTCTTCCACTTCTTCATCGGCAAAACAAAATCATACGGGTACTCGGCGAGTTTTTCCATCACGCCATCCGCGCGGACGTAGAGCGTATCTTCGATGCGGAAACCCATTCCCTTTTCGGGATAGTACAACCCAGGCTCAGAAGTGATGACGACTCCGGGCGCGAGTCGCTGGTCGGCGCTGGCGTTCAGTCCGCTGAACGGGCGCTCGTGAATGTTCAGTCCTACGCCATGACCCAGACTATGCACGTATCCCTCCACAGGCGATTTTGTGTTGAGCGGCGATTGATGTCCCTTCGACTCGAAAAATTCACAGGTCATTTTGTTGTACTCGCTGAACGCCGCGTTCAAGTCGAAGTTGTCCATCAGTTGATCGAAAATCTCTTTGACCTGATCGTATAATTCCTGCGCTTCGGGCGTGGCATAGCCCAAACTCCATGTGCGCGTGAAATCGTAATAGTATCCGCCGCCCGCTTCGGCAGGATAGATGTCGAAGACGATGGTTTGACCCAGCCGCATCAGATCGGACGAGGTGCCTGCGGAATGTGGGACGCCCGCGTCGCGCCCGATAGCGAAGATGAATCCCGATGGCAACTCCGCGCCCTGCTCCGACACCCACAAGCGAATCTTCGAGTGGACGTCGCCCACGGTCAACGGCGAGCCGTCTTCTTTCAACAACACTTCATCATCGCGGACATCGCGGGATGTGAGATATTCTCGAACTTTTTCGACAACGCCCGTTGTGATTTTCCCCATCTTGCGGATGCGCTCCACTTCGGATTCATCCTTCGTTTCCATTGCCCGCAGGAAAAGCGAGTCTTCGCGCAGCTCGCCGACGAATTCAATTTCGGGAAATAATTTTTGTAGTTGGGTCAGCATCCCAAAGACTGAGCCGAGATCATACGTGCCGTACACGCCCACGCGCCCCGAAGTAACTCCTGCATCCTTGAACATCAATTCATAACGCATGGCGCTTGACAACAGAGAATCTTTGTTCGCCTTCTTGTACAGATCGTCGAAATCGTATTTGCTGTACGGGATGCACTTCAGTCCGCTCTTGGCGGCTTCGTCGCGTTCCATGTCATTATGGAAATAGATCGGTTCTTCGCCGCGCTTCTTGATGATCGTCGCATGGCTGACGTGTCCGCCGCCGGTGAAGTAGTACATCGGCGGGTTATGTTCCGCGTTGCCGAACACGATCAACGCATCGAGGCTGCGGGCTTGCATGAGGGTGTCAAGGTCTGATTTCATGGGGCTCCTGGGGTGTAATTGGTAATTGGTGAGTGGTAATTGACAAATAGAGAATTAGAGAATTGGAGAATTGGGAGATTGGAGATCGGAGATTAGAGATTGATCTGTTTGAATTCTTTTCCAATATCATCATTCTCAAAAGTTAACTTCAATGATTTTTTCTTGTCTGTGAATCTTGCCGAGAGACCGATAACGTTTTCCGAGTCATTGAAAAAACTGAGGATGGTCAGCGGGCGTTTCAGCAGTAGTTGACCATACACAGGCGCGAATAAGATTTTCAAAACGAATTCAACGATCGTCCCGCCGATGACGCCGACGACCATGCCGACGAGTCCGCCAAAGACAAACGGGAAACCAAGAGTTTGCTGCGACGTCCCTTCGGGGGCGATCAACATCGCGGGGACGAATGCGATCACGCCAACGATAAGCCCCGCGATCAAGAACGGCACGAGCGTGACGTACGTGATGCGTTGTTCTTTTTTCTCACACTCGGCGCACAGCGGCACAGGGAAATCCATCAACACGCCTCGCCCGCGTTTTTCAACGCCCATGTTCAACTTCATCGGCATCACAACGCTCTTCGGTTTTCCGCAATTGACGCAGCGATCGGGAAATTTAATCGTCGGCGGATTCTTCGCGTCTTTGATCGGAACTTCAACGGTATGCACGCAACGCCTCCTTCACAACGCGCAACAACGCTTCGTCATCCAACACCGTGCGCGGATCGAGCAACACACGATCATTTTCCGTCCGCGCGATGACGGGCGGATTCGCTTCGCGCAATTTCGCTAAAAATTTATCGGGGCTTTTGACTCGCAACGACAAAACAAACGTGGGCATGGATTCTTCGGGCAGGCTCCCGCCGCCCACTGTGGATTTGGACTCAACCACCTCGCCCTGCCCCACCGCATTCCGCCACGCCTCTGCGCGGACCTCGACCTGCCTCGCCGTAAGCGACATCATCCGCACCGTGGGAATCTCGCGCTCCGCTTCGTCTTTGAGGTAATGCAACAGCGTCGCCGCGATGCCCGCCAGCGAAATTTTATCCGCTCGCACCGCCCTCGCCAGCGGATGCTTTTTGATTCGTTCGATCAATTCTTTCTTGCCGACAACGATTCCCGCCTGAGGTCCGCCCAGCAATTTGTCTCCTGAAAAGCAGACAATATCCACGCCAGCCGCGAGCGACTCTTGCACAGTCGGTTCGTGAGCGAGACCGTATTTCGCGGTATCAATCAACGCGCCCGAGCCGAGATCGTCCACAACAGGGACGTTTGATTTGTGAGCAGTCTCTACAATTATTGCAAGTTCGGGTTCTTCGGTGAAGCCGACGATCTTGAAGTTACTGCGATGTGCGCGCATGACCAGCGCGGTCGGTTCTTCGAGCGCGTCTTTGTAATCGGCAATGCGGACCTTGTTCGTTGTGCCGATCTCAACGAGTTTCGCGCCTGATTGTTTCATCACATCTGGCACGCGGAAGCCGCCTCCGATCTCGACGAGTTGCGAGCGCGGGATGACGACTCGCTTTTTATTCGCCAGCGCGGACAGCACGAGCAACACAGCCGAGGCATTGTTGTTGACAACCAACGCAGACTCAACGCCCAACAACTTTTGCAGAATTGATTCAGCATGGATAAGCCGCGAGCCGCGCTTGCCTGTGTCCAAGTCAAATTCGAGGTTGGAATAGTTCGCGGCGACGGCGTTCATCGCGCGGATGGTTGATTCGGATAACGGCGCGCGTCCAAGATTGGTGTGGAGGATGACTCCGGTCGCGTTGATGACTGGGGCGAGCGATGGAGTTGTCCATGCGGCGAGGTGGGATTCGGCTTGGGCGAGAATCGAGTCGAAGGAGGGCGAGGCAGATCCCCCGTCGGATTTGAGGCGCGCGCGGGTTTCATCCAGAGTCAATCGAAGCGCATCCAGAGTCAAGGGGCGGCCGAATCTGACGAGGAGATCATCCGCGTGTTTGAGCAATGAATCCACAGAGGGAAGATCACGAAGGCTGGTCATCATCAATGACGGGTGGGTTCCAGCGGGCGCGTTCGCGCAGGCGGAGGAAATATTCGATGGCGAGGATGCCGCCCGCCAAGCCGAGGATCACGTAGACCGTGACGAGGCGACCGAGTTGAAGCCACGCGAGCGTTGCGCCGTAGACGCCGAACCAGACTGCCTGCCGCACGATGACGTTCGCTTCCGCGGGAGGCTCGCTCGGAAAACGGCGATGAGAAAAATAGACGATGGGTAGAACTGTGCCGGTGAGCGCGAAGATGATGAGCGCAAAGAATAAAAAGCGAAACCCGACGAGCGGTAAAGAAAAGTACACCACCGCAAGCAAGCCGCCCCATCCAACCAACATGAGGATGAGCGAAGAAATTGCGTACGAGCGAAAACCTTGTGAAGACACGATGCTTTGTTTCCTAAACGATCGTTAAAATTTGATACATGCGGGAACGATGTATGGAGGCGAAAACACACAACCAAACCGAAAGCCGTTTTTGAATTTGACGATAATGAACGGCTCTGCTTCGCCATACTCTGCAATGGGACGCTGGACAGGGAGCACATCGGGGTTCGAGCCGATCTCGTACGAGTATGCGCCTTTTGCGTTTTGGAGAAATCCATCCACCTTTTGCAAAGGCGCCGGCAATTCTTCACGGGAGGCGGCTTGCATGCCCTCGCGCAAGAGAGCATCCATCCGCTGTAGGGAAAGGCGCGTCTCTTCGCCATGGAGCGCAAACAAGCCAAAACCGGAAACGACCGCGAAGCCCATCAAGACCGAAGCCCAGCGCCGGACCGGGGCAGTGGATCGATGAGGATGCGGGGTGAGACGATCCATCAGCCAGCGCACCAGCCAGCCAAACGGAACATAGAAAAACATGCGCGGTAGAAAAACCAGCAAGAGCATGGCAAACACGCCGCCCAGGTTTGAAGTGGCGGTCATAAAGATCCAGATGGATGTAAGGAATGAGCCTGCCACGCCGGTAAGTAGGATGCCGGGAATCGATTCCTCTGTCCATGCGGCGAGTAAACCTAAAAGCCCGAACACGACTGTTGTAAGGGCAATCACGCCAAAACGACCGGGCCACGGGACAAACAAGGGGATACCCGGCATTACCCACTCATTGACGTAATTCGAAGTGACTGCATACCCCAGTCCGAGGATCGATCCGATGATAAGCCCGAGCATGCGCTGTGATGATAACTGCATTAAAACTCCTGTTGACGGCAAATTATATCAGGGCATCGGAAAGGTATAATCCGAAAGTGCGCGGAGGTCCCATGAACGTTTCAGATGCAATTCGCTTGAAGCGAGCCGTAAGAAAATTCCAAGAAACACCCTTGCCTGAGGATGTAATCCGCGCGATTCTCAATGCGGGACGCAGGTCACAATCGTCGAAGAACGAACAGGGCTGGCAATTTATCGTGATCCGCGACAAAACGACATTGAAAGCATTATCCGAATGCGGCGAGTGGGCGAAGCATCTTGCGGGCGCGGCGATGGGAGTGGCGATCCTCACCGCCGAGCCGACCGCGAAATTTCAGACGATGTTCGACGCCGGTCAAGCCGCCGCGTACATGCAACTCGCCGCTTGGGAGTTGGGGGTCGGCTCGGTCCCCGCTTCGATCTATGACGCGGAACTGGCTCGCCAAATTTTGGGCTTTCCGCCCGAGTGGCATTTGCGCATCGCGCTGTCGTTCGGGTATCCACTGGAGGAAGCGAAGTTAACTTCCGCGCCGAAACAGGGAGGGCGGAGGTCGTTGGAGGAAGTTGTCCATTGGGAGAAGTGGTAAAACGATTGACGATTTTGGATTGACGATTTACGATTGAACAAATCAAACAAAGGAGCATCCCATGTCAGACAGCGTATATAAGATCATCGAGTTGGTTGGCACGAGTTCGGAATCGTGGGAGAAAGCCGCGAGCGTGGCTGTGGAACGCGCGGCGAAGTCCCTGCGCGATCTGCGCATCGCCGAAGTCAGCCAGTTGGATATGGTGCTGGAGGACGGCAAGATCACCGCGTACCGCGCCAAGGTGAAGGTTTCGTTCAAGTACGAAGGCGGGTAAAGAGCGTTAACCGCGAAGAACGCGAAGGTCGCCAAGAAAAATCTTTTTCGCGCTCTTTGCGGGCTTAGCGGTTCAATTGTTTGACTTGGCGGGAAATCTGACATGAGCGCGCAATGAAGTACAATTGCGGCTTATGTTTCCTATTGAAGAGTACATCGCTCAGTTCAACGGCAAGGATATTTCCTTGTCCGTCCACGACTTGGAAACGGGCAAAGAGATCAACCTCCGCGCGGACGAATCCTATCATCCCGCCAGCACAGTCAAGACGCATCTGATGATGGAATCTTTCAGGCAGGCGCGCGCGGGACAAATCTCGCTCGACGATCCGCTGACCATTTTCAACTCCTTCCCCAGCGTCGCGGATGGAAGTCCGTATTCATTGAACGCAACGGACGATTCCGAAACGTCGTTGTACGAGAGAATCGGTCAGACCGAGTCCATCCGCGAGTTGACGCGGCTGGCGATCGTGCGAAGCAGTAATCTCGCCACGAATATTTTGTTCCAAAGGATTGGCGCGAATCGGATCAATGAGTTCATCGCGGAACTTGGGATTCAAGGTGTCGCATTCCTCCGCGGAATGTATGATCTGCGCGCGCTCAAAAATGGGATGAACAACCGCGGTTCGGCGCGCGGACTCACCCAAACGATGCGGCTGATCGCGGAAGGGAAAGTCGTCTCGAAAGAAGCGTCAGATAAAATGATCGAGATTCTGCTCGGACAGGAATTCAACGAAAGCATTCCGCGTCTCCTCCCCAAAGGGACGCGCGTGGCGCACAAAACTGGCTGGAGCGACGATTTTTATCACGACACGGGAATCGTCTTCCCTGAAAACCGCAAGCCGTATGCCATTTCGATCATGACGCGCGGATTCGCCGAAGACAATGAAAGCGAAGCGCATGACTGCATGGCAAATATTTCACAACTGGTATACGAACAATTAATATGATCACACTCTCATCCCTCATCTATTACCCCATCAAAGCCTGCCGCGGACATGAAGTCGAAGCGTGGAACGTCGGGCGTATGGGACTCGAACGCGACCGCCGCATGATGATCGTCACACCCGATGGTGAATTTCTCACCCAGCGGCAAATTGCCAAGCTGGCGTTGATCACGCCCGTTCGCAAAGACGGCATCCTCACCCTCTCCGCGCCGAACATGGATTCGATCCAAATCGCAATCCGCACCTCGGGGCATTCATGGTCAGTGAACATTTGGAAGAGCCAGGGCGTGCAAGCCATTGATCAAGGCGAAGAAGCGGTGGAATGGCTATCCGATTTTCTCGATACGTCCGTGAGATTGGTTCACATCGCCGATGGATACAAGAGGCTGGTCAGCCAGGAATACGCGGTCAACGAAGACGACCACACCGGCTTTGCGGATGGGTATCCGATTCTGATCATTTCTGAAGAATCGCTTCAAGACCTGAACTCAAGGCTCGAAACGCCGGTACCGATGAATCGCTTCCGCCCAAGCATTGTCGTGAAGGGATGCGAAGCGTACGCCGAAGATACGTGGAACCGAATCCAGATCGGCGACGTTAAGTTAGCCATCGTCAAGCCGTGCGCGCGGTGCGAAGTGACAACGATTGACAAAGAAACGCTCGAACGCCGCAAAGAGCCGCTCAAGACTCTCGGCAAATATCGAAAACACGCGCTCGGCGCGATCTTTGGGCAAAATGTGATCCCGCTAAACGGAGGCAGGCTTGAATTGGGAATGAGCGTGGAGGTCATAGCATAACCTGCCAGCCAATAAAATTTCATGAAATCAAGATTCAGAATCATTTTTATCTGCGCCATCGTCTTCACGCTGGCTTGTCAAATATCATCCACGCCCATTATCGTAGTCACAGAAACTCCCACCATCACGCCTGGCGGACCAACTCTCACGCCAAGCCCTACAATCACATCGACCCCCTTCCCTACGCCGGTTCCCGTTGTGCGGATCGACGCTGGCGACAAAGCCCTTTTCTACGGAGATTTTGAGGGCGCGCGACAACAGTATCTCAGCGCGTTTAACGATACAACCGACAAAGACATCAAAGCCGCCGCGCTGTGGGGACTCGGTCGTACCGAACTAGCCGATGGGCGATTTGAACCCGCCATCGAAAAACTCATCACGCTGACCACCGATTATCCCGAATCCACCTATTCCGCCCGGGCTTATTTTCTGATGGGACAAGCCTACTACAACCTCGGTCGATTTCAAGAGTCGGCAGATGCCTACAATAGGTATTCGACACGCATCCCCGGCGTGCTGGATGCCTACGTGCAGGAATATCGCGGGGATGCGCTCGTCGAAATCAAGGACTACACCGGCGCCGTCAACGCCTACACCTCCGCGCTAAACGCTTCGCGCCTCAGTGACGGCTTGACTCTCCAGGTGAAGATCGCACAAGCCCGCGCAGACTTCGGCGATTACGCCGGCGCCCTCGCGTTGTACGACCAGATCGCCAACTCGACCACGAACGATTTTGTCAAAGCCCAGATCGATTTTCTAGCTGGCAATGCGCACCTCGCTCTCGGTCAATCCGACGCGGCATACACGCGCTATCTGCATACCGTGGAAAATTATCCGCTGTCGATCTATTCTTATCTTTCGTTGGTGAAACTTGTAGACGCCAACGTACCCGTGAACGATCTCGATCGAGGCTTGGTGGATTACTTCGCCGAAGCATACGACGTGGCGTTAGTCGCCTTTGACCGGTATATCCAAGCCAACCCAACGCACGATGGCACCGCGTCCTATTATCGCGCCCTCACCCTGCGAGAAATGCAACGCAATCAGGAAGCCATCGATGCGCTGGATGCGTTCATCAAATCCTATCCGTCGCATCCCCGCTGGACAGACGCATGGGAAGATAAATCCTTTTTGGAATGGGCAGTGCAAGGAGACTATCAGGCTGGCGCAAAAACCCTGCTCGACTTTGTCGCCGCGGTCCCCAATTCCAGTCAATCGCCATCCTTCCTCATGACCGCGGCGCGTGTGACCGAACGCGATAACCGGCTAGCCGAAGCCGCGCAAATTTGGGAACGGGTTGCGAACGAATATTCCGCCAGCGAGCAGGCGCCGGATGCGTTGCACTTTGCTGGCATCACCCGCTACCGCATCGGAGATTTTCCCGCCGCGCTGATCGCTTTTCAACGCGGACTATTACTCGCCACACTCCCAGAAGACCGCGCCCGCGCGTTGCTTTGGATCGGCAAAACACAGGAACAGATTGGCGACGACACGGCGGCGCGAGAGGCGTGGCAACAGGCGCAGTCGGTCGATTCGACCGGTTATTACAGCCTCCGTGCGAGTGATTTAATTCTGGGCGAATCTCCATTCAGCAAACCCATTACGATCATCGAGCCCGATCCTATGGAAGAAAGAAAGACTGCCGAAGCCTGGATGCGCATCACCTTCAACCTGCCCGCCGAAACGGATTTCACCGGTCCCGGCGCCCTTGCAAGCGACCCGCGATTCGTGCGCGGCACAGAGTTATGGGAACTCGGCATGTACGACGAAGCGCGATTGGAATTCGAAGCGTTGCGCGAGGCTGTGAGTAATAACGCGCTGGACAGTTTCCGCCTCGCCAACCATCTCCTTGAGATCGGGTTATATCGCTCCGCTATTTTTGCCGCGCGCGAGGCGCTTTCGCTTGCCGGGCTGGAGAGTCAATCCGCTTCGTTAAGCGCTCCGCCGTATTTCAATCGCATCCGTTATGGGTTTTACTACCGCGACCTGGTGACGACAGAATCGCAAAATTTCGGTTTCGACCCGGTCTTCCTCTATAGTGTGATTCGGCAGGAAAGTCTGTTCGAAGGGTTTGTAAAATCCAATGCCGGCGCCCATGGGCTGATGCAGATCGTCGCCCCGACCGGCGCCCAGATTGCGAGCGAGCTTGCCTGGCCCCCCGGTTACGATGAGCAGGATTTATATCGTCCAAATGTCAGCGTCCGCTTTGGGGCGTATTATCTTGAAGATAATATGGATCTGTTAGGCGGCAGTTATTACGCCGCGCTAGCCGCCTACAATGGCGGACCCGGCAACGCCCTTGCCTGGAAGCAGATCGCCGGTGACGACCCTGACCTGTTCCTCGAGGTCGTGCGCTTTGAGGAAACAAGAAATTACATCCGCTTGATCTACGAAATCTATAACGCGTATCGCTTTTTATACAGTCCCAGGTAAATACAACAAGGACGATGTGGCAATTTCGCTCCATCATATGGTTTTCTCATTATCGCTTGACAACACGGACATGTCATGCTGAGCGATAGCGAAGCATCTCTACCAAGCCAGATCCGAGACTCTTCGGTCGCGCAA
>JAJTXU010000125.1 GCA_021462845.1 Anaerolineales bacterium | reverse complement strand
AAACGAAAAAAAGAATCCGCGCGATCCGCGAAACTTGCGCTGCGACTGAAAGGAGTGTCGAAGTATCCGTGTACCAAAGAGCCTGAATCCCAGACTTTGGAAAAACCATAAAAAACCTTGTTCCCGTCCTTGACGCGCCTATCCCCACCCGCTATAATCTGCCCGCTGTCGTCAAAACCGTAGCGCCGAGGTAAGCCGGCGCTACTGAATTTATCAAGGAGAAAGACCAATGCCTCCACATCCAAAACGCAAGCACTCGAAGAGCCGCCGCAACATGCGCCGCGCCCACGATGCCTTGCAACCCCGCAACCTCACCTCCTGCGCGAATTGCGGTTCCCTGCGTCTTCCGCACACGGTCTGCCCGAACTGCGGGTTTTACGAAGGGCGTGAAGTTGTCGAAGTAAAGAAAGAAAAGAAAAAGTCCGAGTAAACCACCGGCGGGTCGTGACCATCACGACCCGTTTGTGTTTTAAGCGCTATGAAACTTAATTCCCATACAACCGCATTCCTGTTCCCCGGTCAAGGCTCCCAGTCCGTTGGCATGGGCAAAGACCTCGCCGCGCAATATCCGGTTGCCCGTCGATTCTTCGATGAAGCCGACGCTCTCTTTGGCTTCTCTCTTTCGCAATTGATGTGGGAGGGACCGAAAGAGCAACTGGATGAGACAGTCAACACACAACCGGCGTTGTACCTTCACTCTGTCGCCGCATGGATGACCTTCACGCATCTTTACCCAAACCTTCAGCCCGCCACGCTGGCAGGGCATTCCCTCGGCGAATTATCCGCGCTGACCGCCTCTGGGGCGTTGCCTTTTGGCGATGGGCTCAAACTTGTCCGCACACGGGGCGAATTGATGAAACGCGCAGGGGAAGTGAACCCCGGCGGCATGGCGGCGATCCTCGGTGTGGATATCCCCATGTTGGAAAAAGTTTGCGCCGAAGCAAGCGCCGCTGGTGAGATCGTGCAAGTTGCCAACGACAATTGCCCGGGGCAGGTGGTGATCTCCGGTCACAAATCCGCGCTGGAACGAGCCATGGCTGGAGCAAAAGCCGCAGGCGCGAAACGCGCGGTTGCGCTGGCGGTAAGCATTGCCGCACACTCGCCGTTGATGGATTCGATCCAACCCGAGTGGAACGCGGCGGTTGACGCGTGCGCGATAACCGACCCGAAAATTCCCGTGATCGGCAACGTCCACGCCAAGCCAATGACCACTGCCGACGAATTGCGCGCAGACCTCAAAGCGCAGATGCAATCGCGCGTGCGTTGGACCGAATCGGCGCGGGCGATGATGGGGAGCGGCATACAGGCATACGTCGAGGCGGGAAGCGGGGATGTCTTATTAGGGCTGATAAAGCGGATCGATTCCGCCGCGCAGCGATTCCCACTGGGCAATCCTCAAGATTTTTCCGCGCTGGAGTGAGCATGACCGATATAAAAATCCGCGTCGAGAATGCGAAAAAAGTGGTGACCGGCAACGTATCGATGCTCGACATGTTGGAGACAGCCCCCGCCACCGAATTGATGAACTGGGGCATCGACCTTGCCGCGCAGATCGCGCAAAGCACCAGCGGCATGGACGATGCGGCCGCCGAGAAAAATATGGAACCGCGCATGAAAGCCTTGCGACAATTTCTGCGCGGCGCGGGCAATTGGGCGGCGGGAAAGTATGATGCCGCAAGCCGCCCGGGCATGAAGAACAACATGGCAGAACACTGGAAATCGATGTTCGGCAAGGATGCTCCCGCCGATATTGGGAAACTGCTGAACCTTGTTGATGATGCAAAGATCGCGCCGCTTCAATTGATCTTGAAGTTGAAAGAATCGCTGACCCTCCCGAAATAGGCATCATGTCGAATCGGCGCCGGGCATCACAACGTAACACGCTGGGAACGCTCCTCGGATTAATCCTGATCGTCATCATCGGATTCATCACCACCCTGACCGGGTACGACGCCGGAAATGTTCCCTTGCCCGGCGCGGAGACCGCAACGGGATTCCCGCCTCAATCCCCAAGTGAATTTGCCCCTCCAGCGGAAACATTGCTCGCCCCTCCGCCAACCGCGCAACCTCAAAACGGTTTGTGGTGGGAAGTCTATTTTACCGATCGCTTTAATTTCAGCGACCCTGCGCAGTGGCAGAATTCTGTCGAGGGTGTGCTGATCCAAAAGATCAACGCCGCCCAAAATGCCATTCACATCGCCGCCTTCGAGTTCAATCTCACGCCCGTTGCCGAAGCCTTGATCGCCGCCCGTCAGCGCGGAGTAGACGTGCGATGGGTGACCGATGATGAGTTTGGGTTGGAAGCGGACGAGGAGCCGGAGCGCGGTCAATTTGCCGCGTTGCAAAACGCCGGCATCGAAATCCGCGCAGACAACCGTTCGGCGTTGATGCACAACAAGTTCATCATCTTCGATTACCAAACCGTGTGGACCGGCTCGACCAACCTCACGCAGAATGGAATCTTCAAGCAGGAAAACAACGTAGTGATGCTTCATTCACCTGCTGTGGCGGCGATCTACGAGCGCGAATTCCAAGAGATGTGGGATGGGCAGTTTGGACCGAAGTCGCCATCGCAGTTGAGCGAGCAATCGGTCAACGTGAACGGAACGCAAATTTGGGTGGTCTTTACTTCGGAAGATGCGGCGCTAGAACAGGCGATCATTCCGATTGTGAATTTTGCGCAGTCAAGCGTGCGCTTCCTGGCATTCAGCTTCACCGACTTTCCGCTTGCCAACGCCATGATCGAACGCGCCAAAAATGGGGTGAGCGTGGCGGGCGTGTATGAAAATGTCGGGAGCGACACCGATGCGTCGGAGTTCGACACGCTGGCTTGCGCGGGCATCCCGGTTCGCCGCGACGGCAACCCCAGCTTTATGCACAACAAAGTCATCATCGTGGATGAACGCTTTGTTATCACCGGTTCTTTGAACTTTTCCACCAGCGCCGAGGAAAGCAACGACGAGAATGTGATCATCCTCGATAATCCCGAGATCGCATCTCTGTACATGCAAGAATTCGACCGCATCTGGGCGCAGGGAACGGACCCTCAGCCGGGCTCGATCGCCTGTCAGTAGTTTGACAGGTTTTGATAGGATAAAACTCAATTCCCCCGAACCGAGACGGTGTTATCATTAAGGCGAAGGAACTTCCTTCAATCCCCCTAATTTACTTCTAACTTTTGAGGTGACTTAATGAGCAACTCACGAAACGGAACCACGCCAGCAGAAAACTCCGCGCTGACTCGTCGCGCAGACTACGACTTGTCCAATCACGGAATCACCGGCTTACGAACCGCCTACTGGAACCTGCCCACCGAAGGGCTGTACGAGGAGGCGGTTTTTCGAGGCGAGGGCGCAACGACAGAGGGCGGCCCGTTCGTCGCGCATACCGGTAAGCACACCGGCAGGTCAGCCAACGACAAATTCGTAGTCAAGCATGTTGATTCGGAAAATATTGTGTGGTGGGGCGGGAACCGCCCATTCGAAGGCGCGAAATTCGACGCGCTGTATAGCCGCATGACCGAATACCTAAAAGGACGCGATGTATTCGTGCAGGATGTGTACGCCGGCGCCGACTCGAAGTATCGTTTGAATGTGCGCTTCGTAACGGAGGAAGCGTGGCACAGTATTTTCATCCGCAATATGTTTATCCTGCCTGAAACTTCGGATGAGATCAAAAACTTCATGCCGGGCTTCACCATCGTTGATGTGCCGAGTTTCAAGGCGGATCCGGCAAGCGACGGAACGCGCTCTGAGACGTTCGTCCTGTTGAACCTCGAGCGCAAATTGGCGATCATCGGCAACACGCGCTATGCCGGCGAAATGAAGAAGTCGATTTTTACGTTGATGAACTATCTCTTGCCGCTGCGCGGCGTGATGTCGATGCACTGTTCGGCGAATGTGGACCCGAAAGATCCAAACGATGTAGCCTTGTTCTTCGGTTTGAGCGGCACAGGCAAAACGACTCTCTCCGCCGATCCTACGCGCCGGCTGATCGGGGACGACGAACACGGCTGGAGCGATGACGGCGTTTTCAATTACGAGGGCGGTTGTTACGCCAAAGTGATTGGGCTCTCCCAGTCAGCCGAACCGGAGATTTACGCGACGACCCACATGTTTGGGACGATTCTCGAGAACGTGGTGTTTGATCCGGCTACCCGGGCGATTGACCTCAACGATTCGTCTCTCACCGAGAATACGCGTTCTTCGTATCCATTGACGTTCATTGAAAATGCCGTCCCTGAAAAGAAAGCCGGGCATCCAAAAAATATCATCTTCCTTACCGCAGACGCGACCGGCGTCATGCCGCCGATTGCGCGATTATCAGTTGATCAGGCGTTGTACCAGTTTATTTCCGGGTACACAGCCAAACTGGCGGGGACCGAAGCGGGGTTAGGAAAGGAGCCGGTTGCCACATTTTCCGCGTGTTTTGGCGCACCGTTTCTGGTGCATCATCCATCCAAGTATGCAGAGTTGTTACGGCGAAAGATCGAACAGCATAATGTGAAATGTTGGCTGGTGAATACCGGCTGGGTGGGCGGACCGTACGGCGTCGGAAAGCGTATATCGATTAAGTATACGCGCGCGTTATTGAACGCGGCATTGACCGGCAAACTTGATACGGTAGAGTATCGTCGCGACTCGGTCTTCGGATATGAGGTGCCTACCACCTGCCCCGAAGTTCCATCTGAAGTTCTCGACCCCGCATCCTCATGGAAAGATCGATCTGAACACGAGGTGAAGTACAAACAACTCGCGCAGAAGTTCATTGATAATTTCGCTAAATATGCGGATCAAACGCCAAAGGAAGTGAACGAAGCGGGACCGAAGGTGCGAACCCAAGACTAGATAACGTGATCGTTGCGGCGCGCGTCTGACCCACATTCGGGTAACAAAAGAACCGACCTTGAGGTCGGTTCTTTTATATCCTTGGCGGTCCCGACGGGATTCGAACCCGCGATCTCGGCCTTGACAGGGCCGCATGTTAGGCCGCTACACCACGAGACCAATCTAACAGCGGGCGAGAGTTTACCATGCAGAATAACGAAGTGTCAATACGCCCAGTCATGATACAGCGCGGGGTCGGTGGGAGTTAATCCCGATGGATCGTGAACATATACCCAGTCGCCTTCGTTTGCCCAGTTATAGAGCCAGTGCGCGTCACCGACGGAAAGGTTTACGCATCCATGCGACTGAGGATAGCCAAAGCGCGTGCGCCAGTATGCGCCATGCAAGGCGCGCGCTTTGTCGAAGTACATCGTCCAGGGAACATTATCGAGATAATAAAAATCGGTTGGGTCATTGTTGCGCATGTTTTCAGTTTCTTTTTTCAAATAGATCTGAAACGTACCGGGGCGCGTCCAGAAGGGTTCGAGTCCGCTGGCGATGACGGTGGCAAAAACAATCTCGAAATTGTCGTATACGGCGAGGGTTTGCTCGGCAAGGTCCACGTCGATCCAGCGACCGGTAGTCACTTCCTGGGGCGGCGCTATGTTGGGAGTGACAATTGCCACCTTTCGCGCCTCAACCCATTGATTTGGTCCAATCATATTCCAGTCCGCGCCGTCTACATTTTGAGTCTGATATACCTGCACTAACTCTGTGAACGGGTTGATGAAACTTCCTGTTTCGGGCGCGTTATATCCCGGCTCTTGTTTGATCGGAATGTATTCAAATGCCCAGCCGAAGGGTCGCTTGGGGGTGGAGGTGAACTCAAGCCCTTGGTACGAAGATATTTCCGATACGCGCGCGCCTTTCCCTGCGATCCAACTGCCATCCTGGAGCATGTAGTAGATGCCATGTCCAGTGTCCACGCGGTCGACATAGCTGACGTAAACGAAGCCGGGCATGTACGCATTGCCGGTCTCCACCCCCGCGGGTCCGTTTAAGACCGGGACGAGAGTCTCGTCAAGATGGAAGTATAGATAGGGGAGTTGGGGCAGGCTTGGGTCCGGGCGTTTCGAGGCTAGCGGGCGCGGAGGAATTGTCAACCCAATCTGCGAAAGCTCCGCGAGATAGTTGGATGGACCGAGCGGCAGGCAATCACCAGGGTCGACGAGGTAAACATCCGGCGCGCAGAGCGTTGCTCCGCTTTCGCGTTCAGGTTCACTGTGCGCAGACACGGGGCGCTGGATGTTGATGCTGATCAAAATCGCAAGGGCAAAGATGAGAGACGCATTTTTTTTCATGATGATCTTCGAAAATTATAGCATTTGAATGTTTGCACTTCTGTAAATTTTCATGAGCATTTGAAGCGGCTGGCTTGACACTTTTTACCCCGTAATCTACAATACCTGCAAGTTTGAATCGTCCCTTTCTGCGCCAAGCAGGTTGGTACCCTTGGAGGGCTGTCTTGTCCAAATCTCGCACTCAACAAATGGTGGATCGTCTACGTGAATTGCAAGCATCATCGCCGGATATTGAAGCGTCGGCTGTTGTCAGCGTCGATGGGTTGAGCATTGCATCCGCCCTGCCTCAAGGCGTGGAAGAAGACCGCGTTTCTGCCATGTCTGCCGCCATGCTTTCGCTCGGCGAACGGATCGCCACCGAATTGGGACGCGGTTCGCTCGAGCAAGTGTACATCAAAGGCGAAAAAGGTTATGTGTTATTAATGTCGGTGGGGCAAGAGGCTGTGCTTACCGCCCTGGCGCGCGAGCAGGCTAAGTTGGGCTTGATCTTTCTGGATATGCGTCGCGCCGCGGAAGATCTTGCGAAACTGATCTAATCGGAGAATCTAATGAGCCCTGTTCAAAAAGCCGGTCTATATTACCCCAATAAATTTGGTTTGATCACCATCAAGTCGCTTGAGGAAGTGATGGGTAAAAATGGCTTGAATGCCATTCTCAACCTCGCGGGTATGAATAACTATATCGACAATTACCCTGACGATAATCTGGATAAAGGATTCGATTTTGGCGAACTCTCTGCCATAGGTAGCGCGTTGGAGGATATGTACGGTCCGCGCGGCGGGCGTGGATTGGCGTTGCGCGCCGGTCGCGCCACCTTTTCAGATGCGTTGAAAAACTTCGGCGCTCTCGCCGGCGCGGCGGACCTGGCTTTTGTGGTGCTTCCACTGCAAGCCAAATTGAAAATTGGCATTCCGGCGGTGGCGAAGATCTTTTCACAATTAAGCGACCAGCACAGCACCGTGGAAGAAAAAGATACCGAATTTATTTACACCATCCATAAATGTCCGTGCTGTTGGGGGCGCAAGAACGCGGATAAGCCGGTGTGTTACCTCGCCACGGGTTTGTTGCAGGAAGCGCTCAAATGGGTGTCGGGCGGCAATGAGTTTCGCGTCAACGAGTCGAAGTGTGTTGCTGTTGGCGATGCCGTGTGTGAGTTCGTCATCCAAAAAGAACCGATTGCCTGATCGGGGGCGATGTGGCTGAAGTCAAGTCGAAGATCCTTATCGTCGAGGATGACCTCGATATTGCCGAAATGTTGAACGCCTATTTTCGCGTTCAGGGTTATGAAGTCTTTACCGTTAACTGGGGAGAGGATGGCGTGCGCGCCGCGCAAACGGTACTGCCGAATTTGATCATTCTTGATATTCGCCTGCCGGATATCGACGGCTTTGAAGTTGCCCGCCGGGTGCGCGAAGACCGCCGTACCAACGAAATTCCCATTATTTTCCTTACCGAAAAGCGAGATCGTTCCGATATCTTGCAAGGACTCGAAGTCGGCGCGGACGATTACATCACCAAGCCGTTTGACGTGCAGGAATTGCGCCTGCGCGTGCGAAACTCTTTGAAGCGCGTGAGTCAGGCGTCGCTGACCAACCCCGTGAGCGGACTGCCGGAAGGCGCCCTCGTAGACGAGAAATTATCCGATGTGGTGCACAAGTCCGGGTTGTCGCTCCTGCATATTTCGATCGCCAACTTGCAGGTTTTCAGGGAAGCGTACGGTTTTGTCGCATCCGACGATGTGTTGCGCGCAATCAGCCTGATGATCTCGAACGCTTTAAAAGAAACAGGTTCCGCCGATGATTTCCTGGGGCATATCAGCCCATCCGATTTTGTTGTTGTGCTTTCGCCGGAGACTCGTGTTGCGTTTCAGGAGAAGATCAACTCCAGGTTGCAACAATCCCTCGATTATTTCTATCCGCTCAATGACCGCGAGCAGGCGTCGAAAAGCATGAATCGATTAGCGATACGCGTCAGTGAAGTGCCTGCTGTGTTCGGTAAATATTCTTCGGTGGAGCAGTTGAAGAAGGAATTGCTAAGCCGGAGTCAGTGATTGCGCGAGAGAGATTGCCTTACTCTTTTCAAAAGCGGAGCCTATCACGGCTCCGCTTTTTTACTTCCATACAAAGCGCATAATACCCGCCATTCATCCAAATTCAGCGTTTCTGCCCGACGCATGGGATCGATGTTAGCCCGCTTGAGAAGTTCGACAATCTCTGTAGTCGATTTGCGCAACCCTGCCGAAAGGGAGTTTCGCAAGGTCTTTCGTTTTTGAGCAAAACCTGCCTTGATCAATTTAAAAAAAGTATCAAGCAATGATTCTTCGATGTGCGGGGTCGGGTAAATTTCTACGACCAAGACAGCCGAATCCACATTTGGCGCGGGGAAGAACGCCCCGGCGGGGATGCTTGCTACAACGCGCGGATTTCCATAGACTTGCACGCTCAACGCCAGCAAACTGAGATCGCCCGGCTTGGCGCAAATTCGCTCTGCTACTTCTTTTTGAATGGTAAGCACGATTCTGCGCGGCTTATTCTTGCTTTCCAGTAGATGGCGGATGATTGCAGAGGTGATGTAGTAGGGGATATTGGCTGCGACAAGATAGTTCGGCTGGGCGATCAGGTCTCCCGGTGAAATGTCGAGGATATTCCCTTGTGTCACGCGAACATTTCGATGAGGGGCGAGAACCTCTTCAAGTGGGCGAATCAACCTTCCATCCAGTTCGACCGCGACCACCTCTCGAGCGGATGCGGCAAGATAGCGGGTCAGGCTTCCGAGCCCGGGTCCGATCTCTAGCACGATATCTGCCGGTTGAATTTCCGCCGCCTTCGCGATACATTCGAGCGCGCTCGCATCCTGTAGAAAATTCTGTCCGAGCGATTTGTCGGCTTTCAGTCCGAAGCGTTTCAAAACGGCAGAAACATTGAGCGGGGGAACGTTCATGGGCAGAATGGAACCTCCTCGGTTGGCGCTCCAGTAGACGCGCTCGTTGCCTGCCACGCGCCTTTGTTAAATTGATGAACATATTCGCGCAGGATTTCAAAATCGGTTTTGAGGATCGAAACGTTCTTGCCGAAGACCGGGTCAAACTCGCGTGTTTGCACGAAAAGGCTTTGAGGAAAATCCACGAAACGGATGTTGCTTGCTTGGATTTGCGCGCCGAGACAAGCGAGGTCGCTGATCTGCGCGGGGCTGAGATCGGTCTGGATGTTATCTTTGAAGACCTGAATTAGTTCTGGAATATCTTTTACAACTTCAGGGCTGGTCAGTTGATCGCGCAACGCGCAAAGAACGCGGTTCTGATTTTCTGCGCGCGCGAATCCTCCTTCGATGCGGATGCGAGCCAGTGTGAGTGCGCGGTCGCCCATCAAGTGAAGTTGCCCGGCCGGAAAGACCAAGCGGTCGCTCAGGTCTTCGCCGGTGCGTCCATCCACAGGCTCGGGCAGGAACACGTCGATGCCGCCGACGGCGTTGACGATGTTCACGAACGTCCGCATGTTGACCGCCGCGTAATGGTCGATGCGCGCGCCGAAGTTGAGCGCCAGCGTGCGGGCGAGAAGCCCGGGTCCTTGCGCGGGGTCGTTTGTATATTTGAAGCCGGGGTTTCCATAAAGATAGGCCTGGTTCAGTTTCTCGTGAGTTTGCCCGTCGAGATTATCGGCAATATCGGGGATCTCCACCCACAAGTCGCGCGGAAATTCGAGCACCGTTACGGTTTCATTCACAAAGTCTACGCGGGCAAGGCGGATGATATCGGCAAGCCCGTAGTTGTACGAGTCGGCGCGGGCGTCACTGCCGATGAGGAGAACGTGCATGACCGGCGTTGTGCCGCACTGCGCGGGCTGGGTGGTGGTCGGCTTGGCTGAATCAACTGTAATGGCGGAGAGAGGCGTTTTCGTCGCGCGCGGATCCGGAGTCCAGGTGGCGGGGAGCGCGAAGGGAGTCCACGTCGGCATTTGCAAGGAAGGTCCGAGTGGCGCGCTCCATTTTTTTGTATAAAGCGAATACACCGCGCCCGATAGTACGATGGCGCAAATGGATAACAGCGTAATGGCGATTTTCTGCGCGCGAGTCACAAATTATTCCAATACATAAATGATATTTGCGGGCACGGGTGTGAGGAAGTACACGGTCACCCACGAACTCCACGGCACAAAATCGTTGTCGCTGTAGGCAACGTCGATCCAGGGTTTGCCGGTGCAACCGCCGCAGACATCTGCCACGGTGGCGTAGCCGTAGCCTGGGATGAATAGTTGTTGCCCGCTCATGCTCAAGTACCAATCTAATTTCATGCCAGCCACGCCTTTTTGCACGGTTGCGCCGCTGGATGTTCCGTTATAGCAACGATCTCCGCCTGAGCGGCACGGCGAATAGGAGGTGACATACATTTGCACGGCGCGCCAGTATTCGATGGTTACGCCGTCGACAACCGTCGTTTTGATTTCGACCTTTGTGCCGTATCCGACTACGCGGTTCTCGGGCTGGCGCGCAATCGTCTCGTCTTCGGTGACGCGTGAAATTTCGTTCCCATCTTCGTAGCGGATGCGGACGCGCTGAACGGTTAACCCGCTTTCGCCGGGATTCAAAACTTGCGTCTGGTCGAGCGCCACATCGGCAGAGGCGATAAATTCGCTGGTGAAGGGAATCGGCTTTTGCGCGAGGATCACAGACTCGGAGACTCGCACCACTTTGATCTGCCCATCTTCCGGCAACGCCTCATTCTCCGACGGGATGCTGTAATCGCCTCCGACCAGCGGAATCCCAGCCTCAGCCAACGCTTCGCCAACTGTTTGGGCAGATGAGGCGGTTGTGATGACTTTTCCGTTAGAGGTGATGGCGAGAAGACGCCCTGAGTGGATGGAGATTGGAGATTGGAGACTGGAGACTGGAGATTGAATTGGTTGGCTGAGAGTATCTCCGACGTGAAGTTGGATGCCTGCTTCCTCCATGGCTTCGCCAACTGTAAAGGCGGCGGTTTGAATTGTGTGTTGCTCTTGGGGAGTGGAGAAGGTAACCGAATGCGCGCGACGAATTTGCATAACGAGTTGGGATTTAGGATGTAGAGAATTGGTAATTGGGCGTTCGCGCGGGCTAGGAATCCCATTGAGGAGGATGGTGTCGTTGGAAGATATTGAAATGCCTGCTTGCTGAAGAATTGTTGTGGGAATGCGTTCGTTGGTTTGGAGCGTAAGGATTTGATCTCCATCAACGATGGTGACGGCGCGCGAAGCGGCTGGCTGGCAGGCGATGAGGAGGAAAGCCAGCATTGCGATCTTCAGGTTAAATATTCTCATAAATCGAATCGTTTCGGTAAACGTTTGTTTGTAATTTTACCAGTTCGATGAACCGCAAATAATAGACTCTGTCGGAGATAATATGGTTTTCTCAAAGTCCGTATTATGTCACTCTGAGGGAGCGGTTTTGCGCGACCGAAGAGTCTCGGATCTGGCTTGGTAGAGATGCTTCGGGACGCG
>JAJTXU010000124.1 GCA_021462845.1 Anaerolineales bacterium | reverse complement strand
GCCGAAGTCCGCTTGGATTTCGCCGATGGAAGAAACGTATCCGCCGACGATGATGCCAAATTGATTCAGAAAATGTTTGCACACCGCGCCGACAGCGACGCGCATGGTTGTCTCTCTGGCGGAGGCACGTTCAAGCGCGGGACGTAAATCTTTGTAGCCATATTTGACCACGCCCGTTAGGTCTGCATGTCCAGGGCGCGGACTCGTCATCGGCTCGACGGCTTTGCCCTTCCATTTAATGTGATCGGCATTTTCGACGAGCATGGCAATTGGCGCGCCTGTGGTTTCTCCCGCCATCACGCCGCCCAAGATTTTCACGGTGTCGTGTTCGATCTTCATGCGTCCGCCTGAGCCATAGCCTTGCTGGCGGCGAGTCAGTTCTTTGTTGATGATGTCAGGTGTGAGAGGAAGACCAGCAGGCATACCGTCGAGGATGGCGGTGAGTGAGGGTCCGTGGGATTCGCCTGCGGTGAGGAAGCGTAGGGGCATAAGACTCCGTAATTGGTAATTGGTAATTGATGGCGAGTATCGTGCTTATCGAGACAAGAGAATTAGAGGATTGGAGAATTAGAGATTGGAGAATTAGAGATTGGAGATTGGAGATTGGAGACTGCATCTTGGAGGGTTTTGCGCGGAGGGTTGTGACCAGTCCAAATTTCAAATGAAAGCGCGGCTTGTTCGATGAGCATACCGAGTCCTGTGGTGGCAGTTAATCCCTGAGCGCGGGCATCTCGAACTAATTTCGTTTCGCGTGGATTGTAGACCAAATCGTAAACAAACATATCTGGCTTCAATGATACATCGTTTGGCAAAGGCGAATCATTCACGTTTGGAGACATGCCAACAGGGGTGGTATTTACTAATAGATTGAAAGTTGAAAGTTGAACGTCATGATAACTTGTAACTTGTACCTTGTAACCCGTAACCGTTCTTGCAAGTTCCTGCGCTTGTTCGATGCGGCGGGCGGAGATGGTGACATTCCAGCCGTCGTTGATTAACGCGTAAACAACTGCGCGCGCAGAGCCTCCAGCGCCGAGAACGATTGCCGAATTACGATTTGCGATTTCAGATTTTCGATTTCTCAAAAAACTATGCAAGTCAGATAAAAAACCCGCCGCGTCGGTGTTGTCGCCGATGAGTTTATTATCTCGCATATAAATCGTATTTACCGCGCCGATGGCTTGGGCAGTCGGAGTGAGCACATCAAGAAATTCGATGACGTTTTGTTTGTGCGGGATGGTAACGTTGAGTCCGTGTAGTTCGCCTGAGCGGAGGCGGGTGAGCAGGGTTTTCAATCCTTGCTTGTCGTCGGGGGAAATAGGAAATAGGGAATAGTCGCCTTGCAAATTGCAGGCTTTGAGCGCGGCGGTGTGAATCTTCGGCGAGAGGGAGTGGCTGAGGGGGTAGCCGATGAGACCGAGTAAATAGTGGAAAGTGGAAAGTGGCATGGGCGAGGAAAGAAGAAAAAGGAAAGAGTTAACGCAAAGATTCAAGCACATCGAAAAAATTCGGAAAGGTCTTCGATACGCAAGAGGGATTTTCGATGGTCACACCATCAAAGCGCAGACCAATGAGGGAGAATGCCATTGCCATGCGATGATCGTTGTAGGTTTGGATATTGGCGGGTTTCAAAGTTGAACAGGGATAGATCGTCATGCCATCATCGTGTTCGTCCACTTGGACGCCGAGGCGGGCGAGTTCGGCGCAGGTGGCGTGGACGCGATCCGTTTCTTTGTGGCGGGCGGAGGCGATGCCGCGGATGCGCGTGGGCGTCGAAGCAAACGGCGCGATCGCTACGAGGGTTTGGGCGGTGTCGGGGATGTCGCGCATGTTTACATCCAAACCTTTGGGTTGCGAGTTACAAGTTACGAGTAACGAGTTATCTTCTTCGGCAATAACGCATCCCATGCGCGTGAGTACATCAAGAAATTTGATGTCGCCTTGTTTGGAATCTCGAGAGATGTTTTCTACTTTCACCGTCCCGCCGCAGATGGCTGGCGCGGCGAAAAAGTAGGAGGCGGCGGAGGCGTCGGACTCAATCGGGTAAGTGGTAAGTGGTAATTGGTAATTAGAGATTGGAGACTGGAGATTGGAGATTGGAGACTGAGGATTTGAGAATTGGAGAATTGGAGAATTGAGAGATTGGTCCGCTCCGCTTCCCTTCGGGATTACATAATTAATAATTGGGATGGTGAAGGATTGATAGGCGTTGCGTTGAACCTCAACTCCGAAGTCTTTCATGACGGCGAGGGTCATGTCAACGTAGGGTTTTGAATTTAATTCGGTGGTGAGTTCGATTTCAATTGAGGATTCGGCGTATGGGGCGACCATGAGGAGGGCAGACAAAAACTGGGAGGAGATATCGCCTGCGATTTTGGTTTTTCCGCCACGCAATCCGCCCGCGATAATGTTGAGGGGGAGATGAATGGTCTTGCGTGTTACGTATCGCGTGATCGGCTGTACGTTTGCCCCAAGTTCGGTCAATGAGTTAACCAAATCATCCATGGGGCGTTCTCTCATGCGAGCATCCCCGTCTAAAATGAACTCGCCATGACCAAGCGTGAGAAAGGCGGATAAAAATCTTGCGGCGGTGCCTGCGTTGCCGATGAAGAGTTCGGCTCTCGCGGCGGGGATTTTTCCGCCCAAGCCTGTGACGGTCATTTCAGAGTTGGCTTCGTCGAGTTGAATGTCAAAGCCGAGGGTTTGCAAGGCTTGCGCGAAATACTTTGAATCGTCGGAGAATAGCGCGTTGGTTAATTTTGTTTTGCCGTTTGCAAGAGCCGCGATAAGCAAGGCGCGATTGGTCAGCGATTTTGAGCCAGGGACGCGGATGGTAGCGTTGAGGGGGCGAGGGAGGGGGGTGATGTGCATTGAGAATTGGAGGAGTAGAGGAGTAGAGAATTAGAGAATTGGAGATTGGAGACTAGAGACTGGAGACTGGAGATTGGACATTGGAGATTAGAGATTGGTGGTTGGAGCGGGAGTGATGAAGCAATTCATCCAGCATGGTGTAATCTTCGTTGCAGAGGGCGGCTTCGGTTTCATCCAATGAAGCGCGGAAGGATTGGATCGCTTTCAGCGTATTCTCCCGATTCGAGCGGAGGATTCCCATCATCATGTGAGCGGGCGTGCCTGCCAGTCGGCTGGTGGAGCGGAAGCCTGGTCCGATCAGGGAGGCATACTCGTGAGGCGTGGAGCGAGCAAGCGAGGAGGCGAGCAGGAAGGGCAAATGACTTGTGAATGCCAAAGCAAGGTCATGCGCTTCAGCCGACATTTCGATCAGGTTCGCGCCGACGGCTGAGATGATCTGTCGCGCCGCAGAGATCGCTTTCGGACTAGTCCGCGCGGACGGGGTGACGACGAACGGAGCGTTTCGATATAAATCCGCGTCCGCGTTTTGCAAGCCGAGTTGTTCTTTGCCGCAGATCGGATGCGCGCCGATGACGTCGAAATTTTCGGGAAGTTGATTCATCGATTCAAGGATTGTTTTTTTCGTCGAACCCAAGTCCATCAAGACGCAGGGTTGTTTTATGAAGGACGGCAATGTCGGAAGGATGTCTAGAATCACATTGACGGGCGTCGCTAAAATCAAAACATCGAGTTGAGGCATGGATGACGAGTCGCTCGAAGCGTGGTCAACGATTCCTACGGCGAGAGCAAGCGAAACCGTGGGGAGATGCGCGTCGAATCCGATCAGGCGGGCGCACTTCCCTTTGAGACCCATCGCCAGCGAGCCGCCCATGAGTCCCAATCCAAGAATCCCAATGACAGAATCTTCGAGCGAAAAGCCATCCTCCATGAATCACCAGCCCACAGCGACGGGTTTGTTGACGGGCGCGATGCGGCGACCCATCACTTCGGCGATGGCTTTCACTTGCTTGACCATCTCGGCAAATTTTTCGGGCTTGAGCGATTGCTTGCCATCGGAGACGGCTTTCGCGGGATCGGGATGCACCTCGACGATGATGCCATCGGCGCCCGCCGCGATGCCCGCGCGCGCGATGGGCGCGACATAATCGTAATGCCCTGTGGCGTGCGATGGATCGAGGATGATAGGCAGATGCGTTAAATTTTTCAAGACGGGAATCGCGTTGATGTCGGTCGTGTTGCGCGTGGATGTTTCAAACGTGCGGATGCCGCGCTCGCACAGGATGACTTGCTTGTTGCCACCCGCGAGAAGATATTCGGCAGACATGAGCAATTCTTCGATGGTGGCGCTGAGTCCGCGTTTGAGTAAAACACTTTTGCGCGTTTCACCCAACATGCGCAACAGATTGAAGTTTTGCATGTTGCGCGCGCCCACTTGAAAGACATCCACATATTTCAACATGAGATCGAGTTGCACTTGCGACATGATCTCGACGACGATGGGCATGCCCGTCTGTTCGCGCGCCTCGGCGAGATATTCGAGTCCTTCTTCGCCGAGTCCTTGGAATGAATACGGCGACGTGCGCGGCTTGAAGACTCCGCCTCGAAGCGCGTTCGCGCCCGCCTCGCGCACCGCGTGAGCCGTTTCCAAAATTTGACTCCGCGACTCGACCGCGCACGGTCCCGCGATCACGACGATGTCATCGCCGCCGACGCTGAAGCCGTCAATCGGGAAGACGGAATTTTCGGGATGCGCCTGACGCGAACCAAGTTTGAAGGGTTGCGAGATTCGTTTCACCGATTCAACTCCATCGAGAATTTCGAACGGGTCGAGCGACGGGATGTGGAACTCGCCCACCGCGGCGACGATGGCGGTTTCCACTCCGTAGGTGATGTGCGGCGTCAGTCCGTGTTGTTTGACGACGCTCACCACTCCTTCCAGTTGTTGCGGGGTGTAGTGCGGTTTCATTATGACGATCATGGTGGTTTCTCCTAAAGATGAAAATCTGTATACAGGTACACAAGTAGACATGGTTGTGTGTGGGTTACTGCGTACTGCGTATTACGTGTTTACCTGTTTACGTGTTTACTTTTTACTTCCTCACTGCGCCGCTACCAAATCGGGTCTCAACTTCACGGCGTCGCGCAAATAGACATGGGTGATTTCATTTTGCGGCAGTTCGGTATTCCATTGGATCAACACGCGGATCACGCGCGGCAGACTCTTCGGCACGGGGATCTCGCGCGCGCATATCATCGGGACGAGTCCCCAGCCGATCTGACGCGCCCCCTCAGCGGGAAACGTGGAGGCGAGGTCGTCGGTGACGGTGAAGAGCGCGCTGGCGATATCTTCGGGACACATCCCCTCGTTTGAATCTAATATCGCTTCGAGCAATTCCCGCGTCGCTTCGAGAATGAGGTCTGGTTCGTCTGCGGCGACGGTGATCGCGCCTCGGATTCCGCGTGTGGACATAGATAGCTCCTTATGTTACGAATAAAATAAAAAAGAGCGAGACCGTTTGGTCTCGCTCTTTTGCACACAGATTGATCTTCTGTCTACTTAAGCGCCGCCAACGGCAACCGAGTCTCGGAAACCGTAAAAATAAAAGTACGCAAACCAGCGGGCGGTCTTAAGCATGTTGGGCAGTATTCTATGACTATGATGAAAATGCGTCAAGGGTTAATTTCAAAGCAGTTGTTGTCGCAGTTGTACTGCGACAACAACTTATAAAAAGGAGTCAAACCGCCGTAGATCGTTGAGTCAATCGCCGTAAAACGTCTACGGTTGCAGACGCCATTTTCTCGGAGGAGAATTTTTCAAAGACGCCGGCGCGACCCTGCCGTCCCATTCGTTGACGCAACTCCGCATCGCGCAATAACACGGCAAGTTTTTCCGCCAGGTCGGCGCTGTCATGCGGACGATGCAAGAGTCCGCCCTGAGTGGCGTTGACCCATTCAGGATAGGCGCCATGGTCAGGCTGGACGACCGGCACGCCAGCCGCGAGCGCCTCAAGAATGGAAATCCCTTTCGGTTCGCGGTAAGGCGCGGGGACGGAGAACACGTCGATCTGTTGAAAAAATTTCAACTTGTCGGCGCGTTCCAGCGTGCCTACTAATTTGACGCGGTCTTCAAGTTGATTGTCGGCTATCGTCTTTCGGATGCCGTCCACGTAGGTCTTATACGCGCGGCTGACGTATCCGCCTGCCAGCAAGCGCACATTGGGGAATTCGCCCGAACGATGCAAGCGAATGAACGCGTCTACGAGCAGGTGCAATCCTTTTTCGGGGACCAGCCGCGCGAAGAAGCCGATCGTCAACGGACGCGCGGCGGACGTATCGGGCGATAGATTTCGATAATCATCCAACGCGATGCCGGGGTACACCACGTCGATCTTGGATGGATCGAGTCCCACCCACTTGGAGAACATCTCGCCGTAATACCCGCTGATCGCCAGAAAGCGGTCCACGTCTGCGGCTCGCTCGCGGATGATCGCCAACGCCTCCGCCTGATACGGTTGCGGCATCCCTTCGAGAAAGATGTCCTCGCCGTGCAAGCCGCACGTGATCGGCACTTGAAGCGAGCGCTTAAACTCGCGCGCCACGCCGATGAGCAGGGTATTCGTCACGTGGACGATATCCGGCTGATACGCGGATTTGACCCAACTCACCAACTCTTGCAACAACTCGCGCTGGTTGCCCTGCTCGCCTTTCAGCATCGAGATGGTCAACTCGGCGTTGGCAGCCGGGTCTACCGCGCCACCGATGTCGAAGCGGGGAAGCATCCGCACGATGGCTTGCGACCCAGCCGCCCGTAATAAAAGATCGCGTCCAAAAAATGGGCGGGGAAATTTCTGCATCAGGTAGGCTTTGATGCCGCCGTAGAAAATCTGCTCTTCGCCGACGTTCTCTTCATCCAAACGCATCGGCGTATACAACGGGAACAGGTTCACATCTTCGCCCGCGGCTTTCATCCCTGCGGCGAGCGCGTTATCGTGCATGCAACTACCGCAATACATATTCGCCGCGCCGGAAGCAATGTAGACGATCTTCACGGTTTTTTCCCCAACACGATCTGCACGGGCAAGCCCCACATCGAAGAAACGCTCGCGTCTTCTATTTTAAATCCGCTGTCTTCCATAGACTGCCGCGCAAAGATCGGGCGGCAATCCGCGTAGTTGGGCATCACATGATGGAACCATTCATAGATGCGCACCGGGATGCCCGGCGGATTCGTCTTGGTCATGGATACCACCGCCAGCCTGCCGCCCGACCTCAAGATGCGGCGGCACTCCTGCAACACGCGCGGGATCTCCGGGTTATCGAACAACTCCAATGTGAAACTCATGAACACGCCGTCGAGACTCCCCGCTTCAACGAAATCGAGATTCGCCGCGTCGCCCAAACGCAGATCGACGCGTTCGCCCAGCCCTTCTGTTTGCAATCGTTCGCGCGCGATCGCCAACATGCCGTCCGAAATATCCACGCCGGTCACGCGTCCATCTGGACCGACTGCCCGCGCCAGCGACACGAGGCAGTGCCCCGTCCCGAAGCCGATCTCCAAAATCTTCTCGCCGGGCTTGGCAGATAACTTCTCCAAGCCCCAATCGCGGTATTTTTTCTCCGTGCCTCCCGCAACAACGTCGTACCAGCGGCTGAGTTTGTTGTAACTCGCCCGCGCATCCTCTTTGGATCGATTCACGCGGCTAATGGTTTCAGTCATAATTTCGATCCTTTCAAGAGTTGATTATAAATTGAAATTCATCAAATCTATGAATAGACCAAGATATAATCGCCAGTTCGAGGAATCTCACCATGTCGTTATCGAACAAAATCGAAGAATGGATGAAAGAAGCCGAAGAGCGACCCGAGTCCGCGGTGACGATTGTGCGGCTCATCGCCAGGCGTCTGCGCGAGTTGACGGAGCGGGATGAAGAACTGCTGGCGGAGAATATCGCTTTGCAGAACGGCACGCGCGTGGAGGAGTATCAAAAGCGCATCGCCCATCTCGAATATCAACTCGAACTGATCAAGCGGCGCTTCGGCGTGGACGAAGGCACGCTGGTCGAACTTCCCGCGCAGCCCGTCGAAGAGTCAACGCCCAACTTGTTGGTCTACAACGCGCAGGGACGAATCTTCCGCATCGAGTTGAACTCGGATGCCAAAGAACTCGGTCGCATCACGAGCGACATGTCCAACGATCACGAGCCGCCGCGCATCCTCGCCGTCCCATCGAACGAGGAAGCGTTGTTGCTTTATACATCGGGACGAGTGAGCGCGTATAAAGTCAGCGACATTCCGCTCATTGAACTCGGCGGCGCGTGGGAGCGGAGTCAAGCCGCGTTGCCAGATGAACCGCGCGCGGGCGAACTGCTCGCGTGCATCACGCCGTTCTCGCACCTGCCCCTCTCCGATTTCTTTTTGCAGATCAGCCGACGCGGTTGCGCGAAGAAAACGATGACATCTCTGGCGCAGTCCATTCTCGGCAATCATTACATCGGCAAGGGCGCGTTGCAAAAATCCGATCAGCCGTTCGATCTCATGCTCTCGCGCAAACAAGACCGCGCGGTCTTCGCCACGTATGAGGGCAAGGTCATCGCCTTCGACGTGGACGATCTCTCGTACGCCATCGAGGAGCGCATCAAACTTTCCGCCACCGATTATGTCATCGCGTCATTCATCACTCGCGCCGATGATTCGCTGCTCTTCGTCACACAAACTGGCAAGGTGATTCACCGCGACAGCAAAAGCATCGAGACTTCCAAGTCATCCACCGCGAAGGGACAGGCGTTGATTCCTCCGTCGCGGCTTGAACAGGGAGTCCGTTTTATGGGCGCGGCATCGGTGCAGGATTCGGATTCAGTCGCGGTGTTGGATGCGACGGGACGACTCCAGATTCTGGGAGCGGATTCACTAACGGGAAGCGGTTCGATCGCAGCCGAAGCTTGGATCCTGTCCATCGGGCTGATTCAAACCGACAATAGCCTTGCGAAGGTTGCGAACCTTCGCAAGGTTGGAGAGTCTTCATGAGTCTCAAAGTCGGCATTGACTTCGGCACATCCAATTCGGGAGTCGCTGTGTATGATGGAGGGCGAGTCCGCGTTCTGCCTGTGGACCCAAAAAATGTTTTGCCTGAAGTCATCAAGACCGTGTTGTATATCACGAAGGATTATCGCGCGTATCTCGGACAGGAGGCGGTGGAGACGTATTACCGCGATAACGTCAACCGACAACGGCGCTATGTGAAGCAATGGGCGGGCGAGATCGAATATCGCGGCGCGGATCTGTTTTACATGCGCGATATTTTTGTGTACGTGGACGAGTTGAAACCTGGGCGGCTGTTGCAATATCTCAAGACCGCGCTGCGCAAGGACAATTACAAAGGCACGCAAATTTTTGAACGCTATTACAGCGTCGGCGATCTCGCGCAGACGTATTTGAGTTTGTTGAAGAAACGCGCTGAAGATGTGTTGGGCGAAACGATCCACGCGGTGACGTTGGGACGCCCCGTCAAATTTTCCGAGTCACCTGAACTCGATTCCAAAGCGCAAGAGACTTTGCGCGAAGCGGCGCATGAAGCAGGCTTCAAAGAAGTAGACTTTGAACTCGAGCCAATCGCCGCGGCGTTGGATTACGAGCAATCCATTTCTCAACCGCAAAACGTCGTCATCTTCGACTTCGGCGGCGGCACGCTCGACATCGCTGTGATGCGACTCGGCGACGCGAAGAGTCGCCAAGTCTATGCCAGCGGCGGCGTGGACATCGCAGGCTCGGACTTCGACCGCGCGATCATCGAGAAGCGCATGTTGCAACATTTCGGTTTCGGAAAAGTAAAACATCATCCCGAGATCATGCAGATGATCGAGGCGGTCCCCGATTGGATGGCGCTCCCTGAAATGGGCACGCCCATCAACAAAAATATTTTGGACAAGGCGATTCAAGCAAAGGTCGCGCCTGTGCGCTTGAAGGCGTTGGAGCATTTGATCTACAACGACCTGGCGTTCACATTTTACAATCGCGTCGAAGCGGGGAAGATCGCTCTATCCAATGACGGCGCGACGGTCATCACTTTGGAAGACAAAGAAATTTCGCTGTGGGAACTGTACACGCGCTCGCAGTTTGAATCCGATATTTATCACTATCTCGTAGATGTGGAAAAAGTTTTGCTCGATACGATTGCCAAGTCAGGACTGGACGTTGAACAAATTGACGCGGTCGTGAAGACAGGCGGCTCGTCGAATATTCCGCTGTTCACGGGGATGCTGGGGAGACTCTTTGGCGCGGAGAAGGTGAAGGAGTCGAACGCGTTCAGTAGTGTGGTCGCTGGGCTGGCGATTAAGGCTTTCAATCATTCATCGTTGGTCGAGTAGCCCCGTGCAAGTCGGGGCGTATCGAGACCAACAGGTTATCAGTAAGAATCTCGTAACAAAAATTGCTTTGCTTATTTGTGGTCTCGATACGGGCGAGACAGGCACTCGCCCTACTCGACCACCGAGTTTTTATGTTATGGGATTATGATAGAATCCTCTCAACTCGAAGGAGTTTGACATGAAACCTGGCGACTATGTTGGTTTGTATATTGACGATAAGTTGATCTACACAGGCGTTTTGAAAGATATCGGCAAGATGGAAAGCGGGCGGACAATTTATCAAGTCTTGCTTGTCAAGAATATTTTTCAACGGAACTACCCCGAAGTTCACTTCTCAGATCAGGCGGATGTTAGATCTGTGACTCTCGAATCGCTCCGCGAAGAAGTCAAACGCCTCAAAATCAACCTGCAAAAGAATATCGAAAAAATGGAGCCTGAACATGTCTCAGAACTCGTCGGACTCAAAGAGTGGGATTCAATCGTCGGCTGAATATTACGAACTGCTGGAACTCTACAGCGACGCGGCAGATCGCATCAACTCTGGCGGCACGGGAATGGGTTATAGCGGCATCCATTATTTGGTCATGCACAAGCTGAAACAGTATGGCAGGTTTGCCAACGGGCGGGAAGACTCGATCAGAGTTCTCAAACAATTGCTCAAGGAATATGAGCAAGAGCATAACATCAATAAAAATCAATCAGATGAGGAATACTTGAGTAAGTTCGATGATCCCGAGTAAGAATTGTGAAGGGAAAACCCCGTTGAACGCGCCCAGACCGAAAAGAGCCTGTCGGTAGTTCACGTCCAATTTTGAGGAGGGTCAGACGATTGAGGCGGCAGAGATAACAGGCAATTTAATCATCATCATCTATGATTAAAACTTTAATATAATGACGCAAGAAAAGTTGTATACTCGTGAAATAAGATTTGAAAAGCATATTCAAATTGAGGGTTTGATGATGGCAAAGAAATTCTAAATCATCGTAATAGTTTTTGGATTTATTATCTTTAGCGGTGTGTTTTGTTATTAGACCTTATCGGAAGGATTGGAAACAACTTGGCAACCATAACGCCACTAATATGAATCAGAAAGGATCTATACTATGAAGGTCAAATATTTTCTTTTTACCACCTTAACGATATTTGTAACCCTAGCTTGTTCTATATTTTCCAATTCGCCTCAGCAAGATTTGATAAAAACACCTTTGAGCTCTACAACAGAGAATGCTGAATCTACCCTTGAAAGTACCAATCAGCCAGTTAAGGTAGATGATGGATTTCGTTATCCAATAGGTGGCTGTGGGAAAGATTTCGGGTATATAAACAGGCAAGGAGATTTATTAATTCCGGCTCTCCCGTTTTTAACGGGAAAGTGGGTCAAAAGCGACCAAAACGTGTAAACGAAAGGAATTGAAATTGCGGTAGCCATAACCGCGGCGGTTGAGCA
>JAJTXU010000123.1 GCA_021462845.1 Anaerolineales bacterium | reverse complement strand
ATTGGGGTAGGTCATTTGTTTCTCCTTTTGTTTCAACACCACAAGGATAACACTTGACCTACTTCTTGAAGTAATTTACAGAACCAATGCTACACTACTGGCATTCGCGTCAAGACTGCCGCCGATGCTACTGGTCTCAGTAGACTCTAAGACCCAGCCATCTTGAGATCCAACGGAGTTAAAAGTGAGCGAACTGATGGGCGGCCCCGAATACTCATAGGCGGCTATTAGCTTTGCGGGTGAAAGATTTGGAGCGAAACCAGATCGCTCGATAGCAATTACACGGCGAACATTGGCGCCCACATTTTTTACGATGACGGAGAGAGAATACCCAGGCAACCAATCACTTCGGTTGATAATGTTTTGAATAACGGACGAGAGCTGGGGAGTGGTTCGCCGTAAACCAAGACTCCACGTATCCGTGATATTCCACAAAACGGGAGAGTATGGGGTGGAGCGGCTTGACGGCGGGCTTCCCGCGGAAAAAGTGGCTGAATCTTCGGCATCTTCCCCATAGATTTGCACATCAACGGGAACGGTATAGGTTCCATCTACAGTGAAAGTTACAAAGGCATATTTTATCGTTGCGCCTTGCGGGATCTGGATATTGTTAAAGCGAAAACCGCTGATAATATTGCCGCCACTAAAACAAGACCCAAGATACACTTCGTTATTCGTAGCAGAAAAGGCACAGCCAGTTGGGTTAATACCCGCATCATCACTGCCTTGTGTTATTTTAGTTTTAACAGGAGTGTATCCGTTACTCTGCTCAATGTGGATGAATCTAATTTGAGTTACATTAGGGTTATAGGAGGGAGCAAAAGCTGTGTAATGTCGTTCTGCGTCATCTGGTGTATGAGTGGCAACGTATGGATCGGCACCCACAAAATTAACAACGATGGCAGCATGATCCCACACACCATTGCCATCCCAATCATATTGAATCACATCGCCTAGCATAAGTTCATTGATGGCTACAGCATAGCCCTGCGGACCTTCACCGAACCATTCACCTCCAGGGTGTCCTTCGATCCAGGATTCGCTGGTGACAAAGGTGTGAAAGGCGCCTACATCGTTCCAAGCTGAGGCACGTTGACTTTCATTAAGAAGATACCAACCCGACTGACCATTTGGACTTGGCGCTGGCAGTGGGGATGGTATGAACATGGATGCATTGCCGCCCTCATAGAGGGCCTGAGAGACTGTTTCTTAACTTCTTTTTTGAACACGGACGCCACGGATTTCACTGATTTTCACGGAAAAACCATTTAAAAATTTCTCTTTTTCCGTGTTTTCCGCGAAATCCGTGTACCAAAAGAGTAATGATTCGGACTTAAGAAACACTCTCTGAGAGACAAAATTGGTACAATCTCCTCCCAGCCCGGTATAAACTGGATAATCTGGATTGTAAGTATTTGCATGGTCAATCGCATAATCTACTGCGTCAAGACGATCATAGGCGTGAATTGATGTATCCGTAAGCAAGGGAGAAGAAGTTATCGTTTCAACGCTTTCGCTCTGCAACAATCGCCCCGGCATTGGTTGCATATTGTTCAGTATCTGATCTGGAGAAATCCCGGTTTCTCTTAACATACGCCATAAATAATCTGCATAATTATCAGAGACAATTTTCCACTGATCTTGTTCCCTATGGAGAACGATTGTATGTTCAAGATTGTATCTATGTGACACAAGTGGGTCCTCAGGAGAGAATTCCATGGAAGTTTCATCAATAATCTCGTGTTCCTCGACTACTGTAACAGCAGCCAACTGAGAGGAGGTATCGGCTACAAAATTGCTGAAATCCAGGAAATATTGGTATTGAGCATACCGAATACGATTCAATTCAGCGTGTTTTATTTCAACTGCCAGCTTGCCAAGTTCTTCCTGTAGAAAAATCTTTGCCTCTTGAGTATCCGCTATCAGGTCGCCAAAACTGTTCTGCTTGAAACTATCAGCGTCTGATACACTGAGCGCCTGGTAGCGAAGCTCAAAATAGGCTTGGATAATGGCTTTCACCTCTTCCGGTACTGGCTCACTTTGATTAGTTGGATCGATAAAAGGGGTGACGGTTGGTGTTAGTGTTTTAAAGTTTGCACGATTTGCCTGTGCGGGTGTTGTCAAACTACCAATTGCAACCAATATTGCGGCCATCATTACTGCGATAAATGACAGACTCTTCAGCTTATTCATTGCATATTCTCCTTGTAACTTTTTTTGATAATGAAGGTCAAAGCCTATTGATTCACTTTGCAGTATTCATGGCATTGGCGTTGCGCTCAGAACAATCAACGGTGGCTCTTCTGGATGCGTTCGTCTCCATGCAGCGTGTTCTAACATTTCTCTTGCCCTTCCAAAATGGTAACGGTTAAATTCTTTTTGCACATCCGGTGGAAACATCTGGCTGATATCACGGGCATAGTCACTTCCTGCTCCGGGAATTTCCACATTCTGGACGCTTCCATCTTCTCCGAGATGGATGACAGCGGGTATTGATGGAGAGGAAAATATTTCTGTTCCATCGAGAGAAGTTCCAGAGGAAATGATATTAGTACAAACCGCCCACACATAAACTTTCTGTTCAGAGCGTCCTAAGAGCTCCCACTCACATATTACTTCTTCTGGCGGACGGAAAGAAAGAAGAGTTCTTGCTAACGCATCTTCATACTCTTTCCATCTTTCCACCTGAATAGAGTCGGGCGTGATAAAAGGAACAATCGGTTGTGTTGGCAATGGAGATGGGGTAATTGTGACAGGCTGTGTAGGTGCAAGAGTAGTGAGTACAGGCGGAATAACCGTTGGTGAAGATGTTTCTACTTGCAAGGCATCAGCCTGCTTTCCACAAGCAGTCAGAAATATGAAAAGAAACAACAGGTGGTGTTTATTGAATGTTGGCCGCCAAATCACTGAAAACCTCCTCTACAAATTGAGAACAGTGATGATAATTATGGACCGACACAAAACTTTCCATTCCCCCCGTATTGTTTTTCAAACCGAATTATATGTACGACAGTACTTGAGTCAAGAGATAGACGGCAAACTGCAATTATTGAAAACTACCTGATGCCTTCAAACATATCTGTCTCCGTTTTCCTCCCCCATTCACCAAACTCATCGCGCGATAAAATCGCTCTCAGTGACCTCACAGGATTTGAAATCCTGTGAGGTTTAATTTTTTATTCGTGCGCAACCTTCCACACTCGCTCAAACTCCATCAAAAATTGCTGGGCTATCGCTGGGTTGTAAATGATGAGCAGGTTTTCGTCGTTGCGCGTTTCGGCGCTTTGCGAAAAGTTGTAGGAGCCAACCACAACAATGGACTCGTCAATGATGAATACTTTGTGGTGCATCTGCCCTTCGATGCCGTCAATGCGGACATTCAACTCCGCTTGCTTGAACGGGTCGTATTCCGTTCCTTGATTCGAATTGACTTGTTCCTCATCCATCACGCCTCTCACGGTGAGTCCATCCTCCGCTTTTTCGCGGACGATGTCGCCGAGATCGTTGGTGGTGAACGAAAATGTGAGGAAGTAAATGCTTTCCTCCGCGCCGCTCAACACAGCCGCCACCTGACTTGCCACGCCGTCGTCGGGGGAGAAAAAAGTATCCACGCGCGTTGAGTCAATCGTCAGCGTGGGATGAGGCGTTTCGGGGGTCACGTTTTCGCCGAAACTGTTATCCAAAAACATCTCTTCAAATTCTTTGGTGTAATTCTCCGCCATCTTCGTGGAGAGGATGCGCATCAGATTATTGTCGTCGTCGTACGCGCCCGAGTCGGTGAAGTTCATCGAGCCGAGCCACACTTCGGACTTGTCAATCACCATGAACTTGTCGTGCATCAAGCCATCTTGTTTATCGCCGACAATGGGGATGCCCGCTTCGAGCAACTTTTCCACATCGGACGAATCCATGTTCGTGGACTCCATCACCATGCGGATCGTCACGCCGCGATCATGCGCGCGGAGCAACGCATTGCGGACGCTGTTCAACGTGAGGCTGTACGCGGCAACGTCAACGCTTAATCGCGCCGCGTCAATCGCCGCGACGAGCGGCACATCCACGCCGCCTGTGGCTTGCGACGAAAACGGGTCAACGGGATCGGTGAAATACAACTCGAACCACGAGCCTTTCACGCCGTAGCCTGTTTGCAAGTCAACGGGAGTTAATTCCGTTGTCGGCGATGATGTTGCGGTAATTTCCACCACGGGGGTTGGCAAACTTTGCCCACATGAAGATAGAAATAAAAAACCAGCAAGCAAGACATTACGAAACCTTTGCATACTCATCCCCTGCCATTTGCGCGGCGTTTTTCAGGAACTGGTCATAATGCAATTGACGCAACAAAACAAAGCGGATGAGGGGACGGCGCAGAAAGCGCGGCAGCGGCATGTACATCACCATCGCATCGTGGACGCGCGTGCCGCCGTTAGGCAGTGGTTCCAGCCGAATAGTCTCAGACATCTTCTTCTGTCCATTCTCGAACGAATCGATGGTCGAGTATTCGAACGGACGCCAATCGAGGGTTACTTCGGTGCTGACGGATTTACCATGCGCGCAATGATTACTCGCTCCTCTGCCTGCGCGCCCGCGAGGTCTGTCACCGATACTCCACTTCACATGACCCTGCATCCACAGGTTGCGTTTAAGGGGGTCTTGCATCCATTCCCATGTTACGGCGGGGGGCGTGGGAAAATCAAATTGTAAAACCAAGTCCGCATCTTTTTCATCGATCACAATGCGGCGTTCTTCGGTCAATTCTTTGTACCGTTGATGCAGGTCAATGGTATATGTTTTCACTTCCCCCAAATGTTCGTACTCTTCCAGTTGCGCATGTGCGTTTTGAAGATTCAACTTCAAATGATCGAGACATCGTTCGGTGATCAGCATGTACGCGCGCCAACCCGTAGACTCGGTGACGTGATTCTTCAACAGCCGATGCGCAAGATTCACGTCAGTGCCGACCATCTCGCGAATGTCGCGCACTTGTTGAATCACATAATCGCCGTGGTGGGCGATGAATTTTAAATCGAGCGTTGGAATGTTGCGGCACGCATTGCACGTGCAAATCGTTGCCCGCTTCATCGACACTTGTTTATCGCGGAATGTCACATACGTGGATTCCATCAACTCAAGGATCGTTTCGCCGCGCGTCACCTTCGATTCGGGAATGTATGCAAATACCGCGTCGCCTTCCAATTTATGCAACGTCAATACCGATTCGATTTTTTCGCAGATCGCTTCGAGCAAGTCAGAGAGAATCTCGTGCGAATGTTCCAACTCCGTGCCTGCAAGAAACGATGTGTATCCTGAAATATCGGCGATGACAAGATAACCATGCTGGGTGATCGAAGACATGTTCACGATTATAATCCTCACCCGTGACAACCTCCAACGCAAACAAACAGATCGCGCGCGCGGCGGGCACGGTGATGTTCGCGATCCTCTTCGGTCAACTCGCGGGACTCGCGCGCGGCATCATCGTCGCTAACACATTCGGCGCCTCGCCCGAACTCGACGCGTTCTTCGCCGCGAATCGCGTCAGCGAGACTCTCTTCCTCCTCGTCGCGGGCGGCGCGCTTGGCTCCGCATTCATTCCGACGTTCACTGGTCTGCTCGCCAAAGATGAAACGGACTCGGCATGGCGACTCGCCTCCTCCCTCGCCAATGCGGTCACGCTGACCCTCAGCCTGCTCGCGGCGTTAATTGCCTTGTTCGCCCCTCAAGTTGTCCGCTTCGCCCTCGCCCCAGGATTCTCCGCTGACCCTCAACTTTTCTCGCTCACGGTTTCACTTCTTCGCATTCAATTAATTTCAGCAGTCTTATTCGGCTTGGGCGGACTCATCGTCGGCATCCTCAACGCGCATCAGATTTTCCTCATCCCTGCGCTCACTCCCGCCATGTACCAACTCGGCATCATCTTCGGCGCAATCTTCCTCGCGCCTTCGATGGGAATCTTCGGTCTCGCATGGGGGGTCGTCGTTGGAGCGGTGTTGTATTTGGTGGTGCAGATTCCATCATTAATAAAACTACTGCGTACTGCGTACTCCGTACTACCAAATACGCAATACGAAGTACGCAATATTCTCAGTCTCCACGACCCCCACGTCCGCCAAGTCCTGACTCTCATGATCCCAAGATTATTAGGAGTGGCGGTTGTCCAACTCAACTTCTGGGTCAACACGAATCTTGCTTCCAACATGGAAGAGGGCAGTGTCGCCAGTCTCACCTACGCCTTCTCGTTGATGATCATGGCGCAAGCCGCGATTGCCCAATCGGTGGCGATTGCCGCCATGCCGACATTCTCCGCGCAACACGCGCTCGGCAAACTCGATGAAATGCGCGCGTCGCTCGCGGCATCACTGCGCGGAATCTTGCTCATGGCTGTCCCTGCCAGTGTGGGACTCATCCTCTTGCGTGAGCCGTTGATCTCATTCCTCTATCAACGCGGAGAATTCGATTCGCGCGACGTTCAACTCGTGGCGTGGGCGTTGCTCTGGTTCGCGGCGGGACTCGTCGGTCACTCGATCATGGAAGTATTGACGCGCGCGTTTTACGCCCAACAAGATACGAAGACCCCCGTCCTCATCGGCACAATTGCGATGGGATTAAATGTCCTATTCAGTATTTTGTTTTCAAAATGGTTCGCGCAAATCGGATGGTTTCCGCTCGGAGGGCTTGCGCTTGCAAACTCACTCGCCACCGCGCTCGAGGCGACCGCGTTGTTCATCTTCATGCGAAAACGATTGAATGGGATCGAGGGGAAATTAATTTTCAACAGCGCGTGGAGAGTCGCGCTGGCGACGCTGGGGATGGGAGTCGGTTTGGAGTGGTGGAATCAAGCCGCCCTGAGTCAGACGCGTTGGCTTATCGCTTTGGGAGGCGTCGCGCTTGGCGGAGTCATCTACTTGATGGGCGTTGCGATTCTCAAAGTCCCCGAAATTCAGATTGTAATTAGGGCTGTAATGAGGAGATTGCTTCGTGGCGCGAGGCGCCACTCGCAATGACATATCCTGCTATTTCCAAATCAACCACTGACTCGTTGCGACGATGATGCCCAATAAAATTCCGCCCGCCACTTCGAGCGGCGTGTGACCGATGACCTCGCGCAAGTCTTTCTCGCTAAAAATGTGACCTTTCAATAATTCATCGAACAACACGTTGATGCGCCGTGCGTGAATGCCCGCTTGCTGGCGCACGCCCGCCGCGTCGTACGTGACAATCATGGTGATGGCAACGCCCAACGCGAACAGCGGATTTGCAAAGCCGTGATAAAAGCCGATCGCGAGAGTCGTGGCGGTCATCAACGATGAATGCGAACTCGGCATCCCACCTGTGGTGAGCATCAACGACCAATTCCATTTGCGCGTGCGAAAAAAATCGAGAGGGAGTTTGATCACTTGCGCGAGGATCCACGCGATGAGACCCGCGATCAACGCTTTGTTTTGAAATATCTCGATCAGATTCATTCAGACTCTTCCTCGAACGCGGACACTTGATCGCCCGCGACTTGCTTCACTTTGAGTTGCGCCGCTTCGAGCAAAACGCCGCATCGCGCCGCCAGAGCCTGCCCCCGCTCGAAAAGTTTGATCGCCTCTTCAAGTTGACTCTGTTCTCCTTCGAGCGTTTCGACGATGCCCTCAAGTTCGGCAAGCGCTTCTTCGTAGGTTAATTCTTCAACAGGTTGTTCTGATTTTTTAGTTGATGATTTTGGCATGAGTACTCCATTTTCGATTTACGATTGGCGATTTACGATTTACGACTTACGATTGACGATTGACGACCTTATAAAGTAGACACGAAAACAAGTACACAGGTAAACACGTGATAACTCTGGTAACCTGAAACCCACCTCACGCTCCACGAGCCCACGCCTCACGCTTTTTTCACCTCAAACTCTCCATCACTGACTCTAACTTTCATCTCACTGCTCGCCTGCGCAACGCGGGATACAACACTGCCGTCGTCTTTTCGCGTCACGACAGCGTATCCACGCGCCAACACCGCCAGCGGACTCAACGCCTCAAGTCGCTTTTGAGTTCCTTCGAGATGTTTAGTTTCCAAAATTATACGATTGAACGCGGCAGATGACGCGCGGCGGGATAATTCATCCACGCGCTGGGACTCGGATTGGATGCGGCGCGAGGGTGTGAGGTAGCGGAGTTGAGTGAAGAGGGAATCGAGGGAGGATTGTTTCGCGGAGAGGGTGTTGAGAGTGAGAGAGGTAATTTGTAATTGGTAATTGGTAATTGTTGCGGCGAGGTCTTGAATTGTGATCGGCGTGGCGAGTTCGGCGGCGGCAGTGGGAGTCGGGGCGCGGAGGTCGGCGGCGAAGTCGCAGAGGGTGAAATCCGTTTCGTGACCGACGCCCGAAATGATCGGAACTTGCGACGCGGCAACCGCGCGGACGACGCGCTCGTCGTTGAATGCCCACAGGTCTTCGATGGAGCCGCCTCCTCGCGCGAGGATAATAACATCGGATGATTGGAGAATTGGAGAATTGATGGCTTTGACTAATGCTGGCGGCGCATCGACTCCCTGAACGGGCGAGGGAGCGAGGATGACTTCCACGAGAGGTAATCGCCTCCGTAGCGTGTTGAGCATGTCGCGCAATGCCGCGCCAGTTGCGGACGTGACAATCCCGATTTTGCGCGGCAGCTCAGGGATGGGACGTTTGCGTTCGGGGTCGAACAATCCCTCGGCTTCGAGTTGCGCTTTGAGCCGCATGAACTCTTGATACAAGGCGCCCTCCCCCACTGGGCGGATCTGATCCGCGTAGAGTTGGTATTGTCCCTGCGGTTCGTAGATGCCGATCTTGCCGTGGACTTCCACTTCCATGCCGTCACGTAACGCGAGTTTCAGCCGCGCCGCGCTTGTCTTCCACATCACGCACTTCAATGAAGCGTTGGCATCTTTGAGCGTGAAGTACACATGTCCCGACGCGGGACGCGAGAGATTCGAGATTTCTCCCTGCACCCACACATCCTGAAGCGACTCGTTCTCCTCCAACAATTTGCGGATGAGGAAGGTCAGTTTTGAGACGGTGAAGGTTTGAGGGGTGTCTTGAAATAAGGAGGGTTGCATTCGTGGGAGGATAATCGAAAAAGGATGAATTAGGAAGGATGAAGGATGAAGACGTGAGACTACTGTATAATCGAAAAGAAGATTCATCATTCATAATTCCTCCTTCATCCTTTCCCATGAATCATCTCTGGTCCCCCTGGCGTATGACCTATATAGAAAATCACGACAAAGAAGAAGGCTGTGTGTTCTGCAACGCGCAATCCAAGGACGATAGCGCGGAGAATCTCATCGCCTATCGCGGCGAGCGCGCGTTCGTGATCCTCAACCGCTATCCCTACACGAGCGGACACTTGATGGTCATCCCCTTCGTCCACAAGCCGAATCTCGAAGAATTGGATTCCGCAACCCGCTCCGAAATGATCGAGTTGACTTCGCGCTGTACGACCGTTTTGAAAAACATCTACCACCCGCAGGGATTCAACGTCGGCGCGAACATCGGCGAGGCGGCGGGCGCGGGCGTGAAGGAACACGTCCACATCCACATCGTCCCGCGCTGGAAGGGCGACACGAACTTCATATCCACAGTTGGGGAAACGCGCGTCTTGCCCGAGGAACTTGAGTCGACATACAACCGCGTGAAGAATGAATTTCAAACAAATAGGTGACTGTCACTTTGCAAGTGACAGTCACCTTCACTGGCTCATAATATTTTTTCTCCTCCTCGTCAGTTGCGCGCCCACCATCGCAACCGAGCCTTCACCGACGAACACTGCCGAGCCAACCTCTCCCCCGCCGCCAACGCAAACCATCGAACCCCCGCAACTCATCAACCCCCTCACGGGTTTGCGCGTCCAAGACCCGTCCCTGCTCGAACTGCCCGCGCTCCTCGTTTCGATCTCGCATTTCCCCGTCACCGCGCGACCGCAGGCAGGCTTGTCGTTTTCGCCGCTCGTGGTCGAGGTCTACATCACCGAAGGCGCCACGCGTTTCCTCACCACGTTCTATGGCAAATTCCCCGCCCCCGAATCGCCCGTCACCGGCGGGTGCGAAACGCGCCGCGAAATGTTCACGCCAACCGATCTGATCCTCGGCAACCGCGCCTGGCTCGACGCGAATCAAAACAACATGCAGGATGATTGGGAGCGCGGCGTCGGCGGCGTGTGCATCCATCTCTACGATACGAATCAGACTCTGCTTCAGCAAACGACGACCGACTCCAACGGCTATTTCGGATTCAACGTCGGCGCGGGCACGTATCACATCGCGGCGGCGAATCCTCCGCAGTTGGAGTTCGCGCAGAAAAATATCGGGGATGAGAATCAGGATAGCGACGTGGACCCAGCCTCAGGGTGGAGTGACGCGGTGGACGTCCCATCCACGCTTCTTTCTCTGGACATCGGCTTGATTCAGTCCAGCGACATTCCCCCATCTTCAACTCTCCCCGAACCCAAGATCGGACCGATCCGCTCGGGGCGGCTCGTGTACGCAGACATCGCCGCCATGTTCGCCAACTCGTGCCTCATCTACGCGCTCGCCTCGCCCGAAGTGCTGACGGAACTTCCGCAGTGCGTGCTGGTGACGCATGATATTCAGGGCGGCGGATACATGTACGACATAGACAACCTGCCCGAGGTTGCCCGCAACTACAAAGAGCCGAAGATCGCCATTGATTACGCCAGCAACACATTTTCAGAGGAACCGCCCGCAGGAGGCGCGCCCGCCGATGAATTGCATGTGTTCATCGCGTATTTGAATCAATCAGGCTGGAGGTACGACGCGCTCTCGCAGAGTTACTGGCGCTTCGTGGACGACGCCAGCGCAGACACGGCGGGAATTCTGCACCCCGAAGTGGATCGTTTGACGAATCGTCAATTGCAATTCGAGAATGTAATCGTATTGTTCGCAAAGCACGATGTAGTCTCCCCCACCAATTTGGATATTCACCTTGAGGCAAACCTGACAGGCGACGCGATCCTATTCCGCGACGGATTGCAATACGACATTCGCTGGAGCACGCAACTCAGCGAAGAGGAAATGCAAACAGGCATTCGCAAGCCGATTCGGTTTTTGTATGCGGGAGAAGATGAATTATTTCCGCTCAAACTCGGTCAAACGTGGATCATCGTCGTCACGCCTGAAACAACGGTGACGGAAGAATCATCTGGTGAATGGTTGCTGAGATTCTCACAGCCGCAAGGGGCGAAATAGACGCGGAAAAACCGTGAATGGTTGACACGTAGTGACGACTTTATTCAGAGTAACACAAATTAGTTTACCGTAGTAACGACTTCAGTCGTTTGTTTTGCGGCGTAAAAGCGACTGTTGCAAATTAACCAATAAATCTAGCAATAAACCCGATATGGATTTTTGCCATAGAGCCAATCCCGAAGGCGTCGCGTGGCGCCGTGGCGACAGATGACATAAATTTGCCGCCTCTGACACCCCTTCGGGGTTGAATGTGATATACCCTTCAAGTCTATAATCATTTGACCCCTTCGGGGTCTTTGGATAATTTCCGTATTGCTTGGTTTAATTTTTAACCTGCAAAAGTCGCCACTACGCTGACAGGTAATATAAGTTACATGACTTACGCAGATCGAAAACCTTTTGCCGCGAATTTCACTAATTCACGCGAATTTTTAAAAAATTAGCGGAAATTCGCGTAATTCGCGGCTTG
>JAJTXU010000122.1 GCA_021462845.1 Anaerolineales bacterium | reverse complement strand
TATCCGACTTTTCTTTGTGAACATTTGGCTTGTCCCTTTGCAAAACTTTGATAGAACCATTATATTTCAACTGTTCAAGTTATTTTTGGACAAATCCTATTGACTGTCTCATAATTCGGTAAACTTTTTAGACGTGCTAAAACTATAGCATGTCCACAGGAAAAGTTCAAACAGCAAATTGGAAAGAAAATCGGCGATTTCATGCTCTCTGGTTGAAAAAGCGCAAATGGAAACAGTCTGAAATTGCAATCGCGCTCAATGTCAGTAAAGCAGCCGTCAGCCGCTGGATCAAGAAGGCGAAAGCCAAAGGTAAGCAGAGCCTGAAGGCAAGCCCTCATACAGGACGCCCGCCAGAACTGACGGTGGAGCAAAAGCTGCAACTTCCCGACTTGCTTTGGCACGGTGCAGAATCGTATGGGTTTCGTGGTGACCTGTGGACATGTCGGCGCATTCAGAAGGTAATTGAACGAGAGTTTGAGGTTGTTTATCATCGTTCACACGTTGCTCGGATCATGAAAGAACTTCACTGGACACCGCAACAACCCATTGAAAAAGCCGTGCAACGAAACGAGGCTGAGATTGCCAGATGGCGCGACAAAACCTGGTTTGAGATACGAAAACGAGCCGCGTTAGAGCGTCGAGTCCTTGTGTTTGTAGATGAATCTGGCTTTTATCTGCTGCCAGCCATTCTGAAAACGTATGCTCCTTGTGGTGAAACGCCCGTTTTGAAAGTGTTTCAAACACGCGACCATTTGTCGGTGATGAGCGGCGTAACGCCACAAGGGTGGTTCTTTAGTAAGACCTGTTTGAACGCTCTGAATGGTTCCGATAGCGTGTGGTTCTTGAAACACTTACAATCGCAAACAGAACGAAAACTTCTTGTGATCTGGGACGGTTCACCCATCCATAGAAACTCACAGGTAAAGGAGTTTTTGGCAAATGGAGACGCAAAACATATTCATCTTGAACGATTGCCTGCGTATGCGCCTGAATTGAATCCTGATGAAGGCGCATGGCGGCATTTGAAACGTGCGGCTTTGTCCAATCTGTGCTGCAAAGACTTGGATGAATTGCGCAAATATCTGTCCCTTGCAATTTGTCGCTTGCGCCGTAAACCATCTTTGATTCAATCCTTCTTTGCTCAAGCTGGCTTGCCAATATGAAAAGTTTACTTATTTATGAGACACTCAATAAGTCAACAACCAGCCTACTTCAACTTGTAGTATGTATTTTTTCCTTTTCCCTCACGTTTGATTAACCCCATTTCGATCAATTTGTTGAAATCCAGCCTGCGAGTCGGTCGCGCTCGATTTGCCAAGCCCGCGTAATCCTTGTCGGTGATATAGCCTTTATCTTTGATGAAATCAAGAATCTGCTGGTGATATGGTTTAACCTCATCTTGCGGACTTTTGCTGGAACGCGGCAGGATTTTTTCCACGCGCAGAAGTTCGTCAATGATGCCGCCTGTGAAATATTCCAGCCATGGACTGAAATCAATCGCGTTCGCAATCTCGTAGTAGTTTCCTCGCACGCCCACAGTTTGAAAATAGCGGGTCACATTCTGATTGTAGTAATTCTCGAAACTGAACAGGTTGAATGTGTTCAACCCCATGTTGGCAAGCAAAATTTTCGTAAGCAGGCGCGTGGTCCTGCCGTTCCCATCCATGAAGGGATGAATAACCACCATCTGTTTGTGAAACAAGCCAGCCAGAATCAACGGGTCTATTTTGGTAATGTTGGTTTCAACGAACAGAATCAAATCTTTCACGAGGGCAGGGATATCTGATGCATCAGGCGGCCAGTAAATCGTTGTTCCTGAACGCGGATCGTTTACGAAAACAGGATCAATTCTCAGTTTTCCCGACTGCGAAGCGGGCAGTAATTTATTCGTCACCTGTTTGTGGATTTGTAATATCAGTGACAGCGTGAAAGGGATTGCGCCACTGTCGAGTTTGCCATTGATCTCTTTCAGCGCCCCGTTGTAGTTCAAGACCTCTCGCTCGCTGTCACGTATGTTTTGAGGTTTATTCTTGAGAATCCGTTTCACATCTGTCAGCGGAAGCGGATTCCCCTCGATGCTGGTGGAGGCGAAACTTGAAACTGCCTCGGCATCCTTTTGTAGTTCCAGCAATACCGTGTGTGGGAAGCGACGCTGATTCAGCGCTTGTGTCAGGCTGGTAATTCGCTTGATATTATCAAGCAAGGCATGAGTTATCTCATATTTGGGTTTAAACATTAGTCGAATTATAGTCGAATCTTAGTCAAATGAAATGATCGCAGGGCATAGCGAGACGATTACACGCCAAAGTCCCTAAAAGGTGCGCTGTGCCCCTACTTCGGCAATTCGACTATGATCCCCTCAAACCGATTGAAATGTTTCTGGTCGAACGTGTAGATTTTATCCACATCGTTCTTGACCATCCATGCCGCGTTGAAGGCATCAATGAAATCCACGTTTTTATCGGCATAGGGGACAATTGCTTGCAAGACCAAATCCGAATCGATCACGTCCAACCCATCTGTATTCAAAATCCCCAACACCATCGCCTGGATTTCCTTTTTATCGAGTTCGTAATAGCTTTCCAGCGTCCAGACGATCTCGGCAATGACCATGCTGGTCGTAACAAGATTGACTTTCCCTTTCGCCGCACGTTGCAGCAGGGACTCGACCAAGTCTGCCTGAGCAGGAACATCATTGGTAAGATACCGCAGAAACAGATTAGTATCTGCGAAGAAAGTTTCAGCGTCCATCCTTGTTTCCCCGCTGTGCTGCGCGCTTTGTCTTTACCTGTTTACGAATGGAATCAAAATCCTGCCTGCCCGAAACCTTCACGCGCCCGCGCAGTTCCAGCAAGGTATGGGTAATTGGCTTGATGACGACCTGTTCGCCGTCAATGACAAACGCGATCTGGTCGCCTTCCGCAACCTTGATCTTCCTCCGCACTTCTTTGGGCAGGACGATCTGTCCGCGGCGTCCAACTTTTGTGGCTAGCATCTGCAATCTCCTGTGGCTGACAGAGTCGGGTTTTGTCAGTCACTTCGTCATTTTATCAGATTTCTAGGAATTTAGGCTTTCGCAAATCCCCGCTGTTGGGACCGAAGGGGAATGTCGAGTTTTTGGCGTGGATGGGTTAGGTATCAAATCCAGAAGGAAGCGATTTTGAAAATTTGGTTGAAAAGGCAATCAATTCCAAATCTTGAGTTGCTGTATAATTCAAGCATGGCTAACAGCAATCGTAACGATGTAGTCACGGTTCTAAAATCTAGACGTACCGCAATCAAACGGTATGGCGTTCAGTCGTTGGCGTTGTTCGGGTCTGCGGCACGGAATCGACTCGGAAAACGTAGCGACGTGGACATTCTGGTGCAGTTCAGCCAGCCGACGTGGGCAAATTATATCGGGCTGAAATTTTATCTAGAAGATTTACTCGGCCGCGAAGTGGATTTGGTCACGCCCAAAGGGTTGAAGCCTGCCGTACGTCCATCTGTCGAGAGAGACCTGCTGTATGTCGTCTCGTAGTCCGCGTTTATACGTTGAAGACATCAAGCAAGCATGCCGCGAAATTCTCAGCTTCACGAGCGAAATTCCCAGCGCCGAAGAATTCGGAAAAGATCGCCGAACTTTTCTGGCAGTCGTTCGTAGTTTGGAAGTGATCGGCGAAGCGGCGCGACAAATGCCGCGCGGTTTCAAATCGGCGCATCCTGAAATCCCGTGGCGCGAAGTTGCCAGTTTGAGAAACGTAATTGCGCATGAATATTTTGGGCTGGATCACGAAATCATTTGGGATGCGATTAAAACGCAAATCCCTGACTTGATCGAGAAATTCCAAAATCTGGTGATTGAGTAAGGGCAATTGACGGGCAGGCAAAGCGCTCAAAAGAGAAAACTATGGCAAAAAATTATATTCAGGGACTGTTGGGACAAAACGAAAAGGTTGTGCTGGTAACACGCCAGCATTGGTTCGTCCTGTTCAGCAATATCCTGCTGGAAATCATATTGACATTGGTGTTGATCGCGGGAGTCATCGCCGCGACGACTTTCTATCCTCTCGCCGCGATCGGATTCGTCATCGTCCTCGTGCCTCTGGGCGGGATGGCGCGCGACATTCTCGTTTGGTACAACCGCGATTACATCGTCACGAACCGACGCGTGATCCAGATCTCAGGCGTGCTGAACAAGAACGTTGTCGATTCTTCCATCGAAAAAGTGAACGACGTAAAAATGAGCCAATCCTTCTTCGGGAGGCTGTTCGATTTCGGCGACATCGAGATCCTGACGGCAAGCGAGCTAGGCGTCAATCTCTTTCAACGGATCAGCGATCCCGTGAGATTCAAAACCGCGATGCTGAACGCCAAGGAAAAACTCGGCTTTGATGAGGATGGTGTGGATCGCAAACGCGAAGAGGACATCCCCTCCATGATCGCAAAGTTGGACGAACTGCGCAAGAAGGGAATCGTTTCTGAGGAGGAGTTCCAAAAGAAAAAGGCGGAATTGCTGGCGAAGATGTAGTTTTTATCCTCGCCCATCCTTTTTTACCCGCTTTGCCGCGCGTTTGATCTTTACTAGCTTGCGAACGGAATCAAAATCCTGCCCGCCTGAAACCTTCACGCGCCCGCGCAGGTTGAGTAGAGTGTAGACGATCTTGTATTTGAGCCTGAACATTGGTCAAATTATAGTCGAAACACGATCAAACAAAATATACATAAGGGCAACGCCGAGTTTTTGGCGTGGATGGGTTTCTTGTTAAGAGCGTGGGGATAAAATACTTGGCTGAAAACATAATCATATGCGGAAAATCAGTCTATCACTTCTGAAACAGAAAAAGTATAATTCTATCAAGGCTGTATTAAATGGAAAAACTTATTGTCTCAAAGCCACAATCGGTGAAAAGATTCTACTTTTTCGAATACTTTTATGTATTACTCAAGAGTATTCAACTCTATTCCAACGAGGATGAGATTTTTGATCATTTTATGGAATTGAAGCACGAATACAAACTGGGGGAATCTAAATACAAAAAACTCGCTATAGGTGAAAGTTTTACTGCACCTAGAATGGCTAGGTATCGCTATACTTTCGATCAGGTTCTAAGTGAAACTTTAGAATATAAATTGATAAAAAAACGCGGGCGAAATGCAAAAGAATATACTTTGCAACCTTCAGGCGAGGATGCTTTAAAATTAGCAAAGCAAGAAGATCTTGTAGAGTTCAATCGATACATTTTTAAATTAATGGAGAACAAATACTCGGCATTTCATTACTTTTTGAACATGTGTTACAAGGCAAACACTGAAAAAAGTGGTTTGCTAATATTTCCGATATATTCTCCATTGTCTTTGGGGTTCGAGAGAAACTCTCTAAAAACATCTAAAGATATACATCAATATCTAAATAGCCTTCAAAGGAAAATGGAGCAAGACATTGAATTGCATTTGGGAAAAAAGGTCTCCTTGAAAGACAACAACAAAGACCTTGCAATAAGATTAATTGACGGAGAATTGATCTCAAAAATCGCTTCAGACCCATTTGACGGGGAGAAATTTAATGCCCTAGTTAAAAGAGTACGCGACTTTTGGATTTCACACTTTCTAAAGGAGCTTTACGGATATCAATATTCAAACACATCTTTTGAGATCTGGGCTTATAGAGGAAAACAGGTTGGAGTACTTAATGCTACAGAGTTTTACCCCAATTTCAACGGGAAAGTTGTGTACCCATTATCAATATTGACCAAATCATCAGCATCTAGGGACTTTCACAAATTGTATGAATATTTAGACGGTACTCAATTATTAATACATGAACCATCTTGGAACGACAGTTTTCAAGAAAAGTTTATTGATGCATTATTTAATGCTTATTTTGATGTGCGTGAGTCTGCAAGAAGTTACTTTGTGAATTTATTTAGCGTCAGAGAAATCGTTTGTTATAACATGAAAATTACCGAGTCCCTTTTTGATGAATTTATTGGGAATACCTACAAACTAAGTTTGAATCGAAAGCTAAAGAGAATTCGTATTTCATTGGAAGTTGACAAATTACCAGAAGAAACTAACGCGATTTATCTGAAAAGAACTCCTGTAATGGTAGACGACAGATTCAGGAATATAATTGCTATTGACCGAATTTCGTAAAGCGAGGTTCCGATGGACAAGTATCTTAAACGACCGAAAACCCAACCTGCAATTAAGAAGGGACGGTTTGAAAAATTCAATCTATCTGAAAACCCATTTCCATCTTCTCCTTTTGTCAATCCCGAGTCTAATGACGCACGTAGCAACGGTAGAATTTACGAGCCGATCATTAGAACTCAAGAACTCTCCCTAATAAAACAAAACTTTCTGGGTGTTCCTCAAAGCGACCCAAATCACCTGAGGCTAGGGTACATTGTGGACACTTCTTACATTGGTAGGGGAAATGGCAAGTCGGCATTCCTAGTGAATTTACAAAAAGAGATTAATAAAGACTTTGGGTTGAGCATTTCAACTGGAGTCAACAAATGCTTCGCTTTGGTCTTGTCACCAGAACCTAAGGGCATGACCAAAACCTTTGATAGTTTCGTTGATTTGCTAGTGAATTCTATTTTCAGATCAAACATGATTGATGAGTGTTTAGCCATTTTGCGATTGGAAGCAATAGTCGCCCTTAATCCAAAATTTAACGTAAAAAAGACATTCTCGGACGAGGAGGATATAAAAAACAAGGTTAATTCTGCGGCATGGTATAAAACTCAAGGTATAAATTTTCGAGATGTTACTCAGCAAATCATGACAAATTCCTATCTTCAAAATCTTCCTCTAGATTTTCCGCTTAACCGAACACATTTGTTTGATTTCGAACCTCCCTCCCAAAAATTATTTGAGGAGTATTATCAAAGTCTAAGAAAGGGTAAAGAAAGAATAGAATTCGCTTTTTCTCAACTGGTGGACTTGTTTCTGGCAGCTGGAGTAGGCGGAGCTTATGTTTTTGTTGATGATTTTGAACGAATTCCTGATTTCCAGAGCGAGAGACAAAAACGAGACTTCGCTTTAGAACTTCGCACCTGTTTATTTGATGGTCTATATACAAGTGCGAAGGTTGGCTTCTATGTTTTTTTTCTCGTTCTACACGCTGGTGTTCCTAGACTAATTCAAAAGGCATGGGAAGAGTCAGGCTTAGAGCATCGCGCCCCTATATTTTATAAAGGGATGCCTCGCAATATTATTCGATTTGAAAAGCTAACTCCAGAACATGTATCTTTACTGGTAAGGAAATATTTAGATGAATATAGAATAAAGCATACATCTTCATCAGGCTTATCGCCTTTTCACAAAGATGCAGTATCTTTTATAGCTGAATCCAATGAATACAACGCGTCAAAGATTCTAAAGAAAGCATATGAGGTTTTAGAACAAGCCTCAGAAAAAGATGTGGAAACAATTGATGTGAAATTTATTAAGTCCTTGGAAAGTGATAGTTCTGTTGAAGAAAGGCCTTCCAGCGGCATTCATGATGCTCCAACTGTGGATTTAAGAGAAAAGAGCGACAAAAACGAATAGGGCTTTACATGCAGCGCTGTTTAAGTAAGGAGGAGTTAGGTGTACTTATTGATAACGATTGGAAACTGCCAGATGATGATGCCGTCGATCTGTCGGTTTGTTTATACCAGTCCAGATATTGGGAAAGCGAACTTATATGTTTTTCCTACTTTTTATCTCAAGTGCTTGAGCGCAAGGCTAAGAATAATGATGACTGTAAACAGATACTGGAAAAGGCATTTCAGCAGACTTCAGAAATGTGGCTTTCATTTCAAGACTTCGACGGGAAATTCATAAAATACTTGTTTCGATATATACGAGACAAGGATGTTTTACTAGAGAATGATTTGATAGAAATTCAACGAAATTTGGGGCAACATAAATATGAATAGACGAAATGCGGTCATTGACACTACCGCTTTGATATCTTTCTTTACCAATGTATTTAAACGTCCCTCACAGATTTCTGATAGAGCCATCAAATTAATACAGGATGCCTTTCAATCTGACAGCAATGTATTATTAAGTATTCCCGCCATTGTTTTCATAGAAGTCTTTGATAAATGGATTGTTACCGATGAGTTTAGGGCAATGTTTATAGCCGAGGTCCTAGAACTAATATCCCAATATCCAAATATTGAAATTAAGCCAATAGACAAAGAGGTCTTGCAGCAGTTCATTTCACTAAATACGATAGCCCCAGATCTAGAAAATCATGACAAAATAATTCTCGCTAGCGCAATGATGCTTGAGTGGCCATTAATTACATCTGATGAAAAAATAATAAAGTTTGTCAATAAAAGCAAGGTCATTCCAAATATTATTAAATAAGGAGTAGCCGTAGCGATAGAGTTGAAAGGTATATCGCGAATTTCCTTATTTGTTTATCGGTTATACTTCCCCCCGCAAATGACCGACCACATCCGTAATTTCTGCATCATCGCCCATGTTGACCATGGAAAATCCACGCTTGCCGACCGCCTGTTGCAACTGACGGGCGCGATCTCGGAACGCGAGATGACCGCGCAAGTGCTCGACACCATGGACCTCGAACGCGAAAAAGGCGTCACGATCAAGGCGTCTGCGGTGCGGATGTATTACACCGCGAAAGACAATCAAAAGTATGAGATCAATTTGATTGACACGCCCGGTCACGTGGACTTCGGCTACGAGGTCAGCCGCGCGCTCAAGGCGTGTGAAGGTGCGGTGCTTGTCGTGGACGCCACGCAGGGCATCGAAGCGCAGACGCTGGCGAATCTCTATCAGGCGCTGGATGCCGACCTCACGATCATCCCCGTCATCAACAAAATTGACCTGCCCTCCGCCCGCCCGGACGAGGTGGCTGAAGATGTGGGAAGCCTGCTGGGCGTCGCGCCTGAATCGGTTCTGCGCGTCTCGGCGAAAGAGGGCGTGAACGTGGATCAGATCCTCGAGGCGATCGTCACGCGCGTGCCGCCTCCGAAAGATCTGGATGACGCGCCGTTGCGCGCGCTCGTCTTCGATTCGCATTACGACTCGTACAAAGGCGTCGTCGCGTACATCCGCGTGGTCGAAGGCTCGTTCAAATCCAACGACGTGTTGCGGATGTTTTCGACACGCGAAGAGATGCGCCCCGTTGAAATTGGGATTTTCGCGCCGAACATGAAGCCGACCGACTCGCTGGGATCGGGCGAAGTTGGATACATCGCGACGGGATTCAAAACCGTGCATGAGTGCCGCGTGGGAGATACGATCACTCGCGCCGTTCAACCTGCTTCTAACCCTCTGCCCGGGTACCAAACCCCGAAGCCGATGGTCTTCGCGGGGATCTATCCTGTGGAAGCGGACGATTATCCTGAGTTGCGCGACTCGCTTGAAAAACTTCAACTCAACGACGCGTCGCTCACGTATCAACCTGAAACCTCGCAAGCGCTGGGATTCGGATTCCGCGCGGGCTTCCTCGGTCTCTTCCACATGGAGATCATTCAGGAACGCATCGAACGCGAATACAATTTGGATGTGTTGTTCACCGCGCCGTCGGTGGAATATCAAGTGCTGATGATTGATAACTCAGTTATCCCTGTTGATTCGCCTGCCGAGTTACCCGATGAATCGAAGATCATCGAAGTCCGCGAACCATGGATGACGATCGAGATCATCACGCCGACCGATTATTACGGTCCCATCATGGATATTGTCACCAAACGGCGCGGTATCTTTAAGAAACAGGAATACCCCGCGCCCAGTCGCGTGCAATTGGACTTTGAAATTCCGCTTTCAGAAATTATCATTGACTTCTTCGACGATTTGAAATCACGCACCAAAGGCTATGCCTCGCTCGATTATCAATTCCTCGAATATCGTCCCGACGAGTTGCAGAAACTCGAAATTCTCGTCAACGGCGAACCCCTCGACGCGTTGGCAACCATCGTCCATCAAAAGGATGCGTACCACAAAGGTCAACGCCTCATCACCAAATTGAAGGATTTGATTCCACGTCAGTTGTACGATGTAGCAGTGCAAGCCTCCTCAGGCGGACGAATCATCTCGCGCGCCAACGTCAAAGCCACGCGCAAAGACGTGCTGGCAAAATGCTACGGCGGCGACATCACCCGCAAAAAGAAATTGCTCGAGAAACAAAAGAAGGGCAAGAAACGCCTGAAGATGGTCGGCAACGTGGAGATCCCGCAAGACGCGTTCATGGCGGTGTTAAAGTTGAATGAGGAATAATTTTTTTACCACGAAGGACACGAAGTACACAAAGGAAGATCAAGGGAAAGACAATTTGCCCGTCATTCGTCCAATCTTAGAGTCCTTTGTGCCCTTTGTGTTTAATAAGGATTGAATATGAAAGATGCAAAAAAATGGCTCCCCGGCGCGATCATCAGCATCGGCTTGATCGCCGCGATCCTCTACTTTGTTGACTTGCCCAAGATGGTAGACGCTCTGCGCAGCGCGAACTACGTCTATCTCGGCATCGCGCTTGCCATCGGCTTCATTTGGATGGCTATTCGCGCGCAGGTGTGGCGAACGCTTTTACGAGACCGAGCTTCGTTCCGTGATGTCTTTTGGACGGTTGGCGAAGGATATTTATTAAACAACTTCCTGCCCTTCCGCCTCGGCGAGATCGGGCGCGCGTTTTTGCTCAGCCGCAAATCGTCGCTGACCTTCATGGAAATCATCCCAACCATCGTCATCGAACGCACCATGGACTTGATCTACACCGCCATCATTTTCATATCCGTCCTTCCGTTCGTCGTCGGCGCGGAGGGAAGCGGGCGCACAGCCTACATCATGGGCGGCATCGTGCTGATCGGCTTCGTGCTGATGTTCATTCTGGCGCGCAACAACAAATGGGCGCTCGATCTGTTTCACAAACTCACCGCGCGTTTTCCGCGCTTGCAACAACTCGGCGGAAGTTTCCTCGAATCGTTCTTCTCTGGGCTGAGCGTGCTCACCGACGGCTGGCTCTTCCTCAAATTCTTGTTCTGGATGACGATCAACTGGGCACTTGCCATCGTCGCATATTACCTCATCATCCGCGCCTTTTTCCCGCAGGCAGATGTGATCTGGGCGATGTTTGGCTTGGGCATGGCGGCGTTCGGCGGAGCCATCCCATCCGCGCCCGGCGCAGTTGGGACGTTTGAAGGCGCAATCGTCTTTGCCTTGAAAATTTTAGGCGCTGATGAATCATCCGCTCTTGCCGCGGCGTTAGCCATGCGCTTGTACAACTACATCAACAGCATCGTCGTTGGCGCGATCGGTCTCTCGCGCGAAGGGCAGACGCTTTCAGGCGTCTACCAGGAATTGATGAGTTTCAGAAATAAGCAAGGAAAGGCAGATGGCGCGTAACTACTTCATTACCGGCGGAGGGGGATTCATCGGTTCGAACTACGCGGGCAGGCTGATTCAGCGCGGCGAGCATGTCACCATCTTCGACAATCTCTCGCGCGCGGGCGCGCCGCGCAACGTCGCTTGGCTGAAGAGTCAGTTCGGGGAAACTGGATTCAACCTCATCGTCGGCGACATACGAAACGCGGACTTGTTAGCCGAGACCGCCAAAGACGCGGATGTGATCGTCCACCTCGCGGGTCAGGTCGCGGTGACCACATCCGTGACGAATCCGCGCGACGATTTTGAATCCAACGCGCTCGGCACGTTCAACGCGCTCGAAGCCGCGCGTCTCTCGAAAAAGAATCCCATCTTCATT
>JAJTXU010000121.1 GCA_021462845.1 Anaerolineales bacterium | reverse complement strand
GCCAGCGTCAAACCGCAGAGCAACGGTGTGTGGGGCGAGGGAACGGCGCAACTGTTGTACGATGTTCCCAACCAGCGCATTCAAGTCTGGATGTACGACGCGGACAAAGGCTGGATGCAAATCGGCAAGGATATTCCCGTCAAGTTTACGGCAGGCGATACGTTCACCGCCCGCGTTCTCTCCGATGGCACGCTCGAAATCTCCCGCAATGGGAAATTACTTGCCAAACGCAAAGTGGGTAAGTAATTCCTCGGTTTGAAACGGAAAGAGTGCTCAACAACAAGCCCTCCTGTTTATCAAACATGGAGGGCTTGGCTTTTTACACCACGCTCTCTGCCACCTGCTCGCCATACCCAAGCAAGGACTTCACCCCCGCCACAAGCGGACCTTCCGTCACCCCGAACGTCCCCGCAACGGTAACGCTCGGCGCGGCGTTCACGCAGATCGCCAACACCACCCAGACCGTAATCCCCACATCGACCGCCTTACCCAACACCGGCTTCGCCGATGAAGTGGGCATCCCGAGTATGTTCTTTGCCGCGCTCGCGCTTGTCGTAATTATTTTCCTCGCAAGAAGATTGCGCGCCGCGCCGACGAGATAAAATTTTTCTTGTTGAATTGAAAAGACCCCAACGGTTTCACAAACCGTTGGGGTCTTTGTTTTATTGAATTTGTCAGACAGATTCTGTAGCCTGTTTTGTAGCCTGGGGTGTGGGACAATCTCCACTGGGAAATAATAAACTTGGTAATTTGCGAGGAGGAAATGAACCGTGAACCCAACCCAACCCAACCCAACCCAACCCAACCATGAAAGCGACTTTAAGCGCGCGTGAACTTGAAGTATTGAAATTGATCACCAGTGGATGCAAGAACATTGAGATCGCACAGGCTCTCGGAATCAAAGAACGCACCGTTCGCTTTCATGTTGAAAATATTCTGAATAAACTTGGCGCGAAAAACAGAACAGAAGCGGCTCATGTTGCGTTTAAGGAAGGGTGGCTTACAGATGATGAGACATAGTTATACGAACTGGCTTAAACGCCAGTTGTAATATTGACTGGAGTTTGCTATGCTGTTATCAATGACCGCGTTAAAGCGAATTTTGATATTAACCATCATGTGGCTCGCGGTAGTTCAATTGGCGGCTTGTGGGGTTGCTATCCCCATGCCAACGGCTACAGTCACAATAATGCCAACCTCTACATTTGTTATCTCTACCAGTACGGAATTGCCTTCTACACTCTCATCTACATTTACTCCAACACTTGCATACCTTCCAACCCTGACTCCCATCGCGAACAGTACGCCTTCCGGAGCGGGTGCATATATGGATGTGCCGCCGGATGTATTAGGTTCACAGTACGAGATCCAAAACGCTTATTATTTCGATACATTGGAGGGGAGAGAACGATACGAGATGTACGCTGGGGCAATAGCCGAATCAGGTGATGAGTATACAGCGCAAGGCTTGCTTGTCTTGCGCACTTTCAAGGTTTCAGAAAAGAACGGAACTCCGTTCGTAGAATCCATCGATACAGTCGAGTATTTAACCAATCTGCAAGTGGGACCACTTAGTATTAGCACAGACTATAAAGATAGATACGCCGGCTTTCTTCTCACGACCCCTCTGAACTATATTTGGTTCTTTAATCCTCATACGAGTGATATGTACCTGCTTGGCGCCATAACACCTCTCGCTAGATTGGAGGTGGATGGAAAAACTCAACTGGCTACATTGAACGGGGATGGTGGGAGCATTGGGACTTATTCTATACCATTAACTGGACAGTTGCCCTTTACTGCTCGTTTGAGTTTGCCATTCGAGAAACCCCCAGATACGCTAAGTATAGCTGTAATACAAGTTTCTCCTCCCGGCACTCTTCAGTATGATGACTTCGTTAATGAAAATCGGGCAGAGTGGAGAACCGATTGCTCTTTGTGTACTCCTCCGGTCTTTCGGGAGTTTGTAAGATTAGGTAACCTTCCATTGGTACAAAGTCAGGATGTAAGAGTAAATGCCCAACCGGGCTTTCACGTTTTAATTGTTAACGTCTCGTGGTCAGAAGTTGAGTGGTACGGATATGTCAGCGCCACGTACGGATTTTTGATTGAGGTGCAAGAATAGGGTCATGATCTTGAAAAACCCGACACGATGGGAATAGTCTTTGCCTGCTATGTTTCAACGGTACTTTCATTGAGATTTACGTCCAGACTTCACAAATTAATCACCAGCCCCTGTTTTTTGATAAAGGAGACAAAATGAACCACACCAGTTTCAGAAAAGAATTCAGAGCGCGTTCGGTATTGGGTCGCCTGTTGTTAACTTCAGTGTTATTGATTTTGGCTTTCTTTCCAAATCACTCAACTACTGTAAAAACGGTTAACGCTGACGAAGGCGGTCACTCTCATGGTCGTTTCGGACATATTGCGTGGGAAGCCAAAGATAGCGATCCACCGAATTCCGCTCGTATCACTTTTACGGCGGGGTTTCGTCGCAATGATTTTACATGCCGCAATCCCCTTTCTGGAGTTGTGGTGCCCTGTAGTGGGATTGATGGGCTGCCGGGCGAAGGCGATGTGGTCCTTGAAACTATCGGTGGATCCAGAAGTGGGTAAGTAATTCCTCGGTTTGAAACGGAAAGAGTGCTCAACAACAAGCCCTCCTGTTTATCAAAACATGGAGGGCTTGACTTTCTACACCACGCTCTCTGCCACCTGCTCGCCATACCCAAGCAAGGACTTCACCATCGCCTGCGTCCGTCCCTCGGCATAGACTCGCAGAACGGGTTCCGTGCCTGATGGGCGGATCAACAGCCACGAATCATCTGCCATGATGTATTTGACCCCGTCGCGTTGACTCACCTCCGCGACCTTCTCGCCTCCGATCTCGGTGGGGGCTTGATTCGTGAGGAACTCGGTCATTTCCTTTTTGGCGACAGGGCGGCTCAATCGTAAGTCTGTCCGTTCGTAAAACGCAGGACCGACATCCGCAAGCAGATCGTCCACCATGCCGTGCAATGTTTTGCCCGATTGCGCGATCATCTCCACGAGCAGTAATCCCATGATCGGACCGTCGCCTTCGGGGATGTGCCCTTTGAACGAGATGCCGCCCGATTCTTCGCCGCCGATGAGAACATCCTCTTGCATCATGTGATCCGCGATGTGGTTGAAGCCAACGGGCGTTTCGTAGAGTTTCAACCCGTAACGTCTGGCGAGACGATCAATCATGCGCGTCGTCGAGACCGTGCGGACGACTGCCCCAGTCCAGCCGCGTTTTTCCACCAGATATTTCAAAGACAACGCCATGATCTTGTGCGGGTCCACGAACGTGCCGCGTTCATCCATCGCGCCGATGCGGTCGGCGTCTCCATCGGTGACAATGCCAAACGTTCCCATCCCCGCGCTGATGGCGGAGGCGAGCGCGCCAAGATTTTTGGCAATTGGTTCAGGGTGAACGCCTCCGAAGCCGGGGTTCATCTCGCCGCGGATCTCTGAAATTTCACAGCCTGTACCTTGCAAAAACGACTTGATGACTCCGCGCCCCGAGCCGAACATGGCGTCAACGACAAATCGCTGAGGGTTGTCCGCGATGGCATCGGTGTTGATCAATGTCCGCAGATGATCGAAATACGCGGGCAGAGGATTAAACTTTTGAATCAATTTCGCTTCGCGCGCTTTTTTGAAATCCATCAAGTTGGGTCCGCGCGCCTGTTCCTCGTTATCGTTGATGTAGACTTCCACGCGGCGGCATTGTTCGGGCAGGGCAGAGCCGCCGAACGCGCCCTTGAGTTTGACGCCGTTGTAACGCGGCGCGTTGTGCGAGGCGGTGATCATCACTCCCGCGATCGCGCGATTGTGTTTCACCGCGTACGAAATGGCTGGCGTCGGCGAATCGGATTGGGCGAGCAGGACGGTGAATCCATTGGCGGCGAGGACGCGCGCAACTTCACCGGCGAAACGATCTGAGAGGAATCGCGTGTCGAACCCGACGACGATCTTTTTCGGGTCGGGCGCATGTTCGCTTCCGCTTGATTTATCCACACTGCCGCTCTGCGGCGTGCTTCGCTTGTCCCAATGTTCCGAGTCAACGGCATCGGCGATGGCTTGCGCCACGATGCGTAAATTATCAAATGTAAATGAGTCTGAGATCACGGCTCTCCAGCCGTCGGTTCCAAAGTGAATGGGCATGTAAGTTCCTTTTGTAAACCGCGAAGTTCGCAAAGCGCGCCTGGGGAATTAAATCTTTGCGTTCTTCGCGGTCTTGGCGGTAAAAATCTTCATGGTGTTGTAGTGACTTCTGGCGTGGGTGAAGGTTGCCAATCGGCAATGGGCGTGGCGGTGACGAGCACAGCCTGGATCATCCATCCTTCCACGCGCACATCGTTGACAGTGGCAAAAACGCGCACCCAGACCACGCCGTTTACATCCTGAAAATCGTTCGGCACGATGGTGACCGTCGCGCCGTTTCCGAGAGTGGCGAGCACCTTTCCACCGGGTTTCTCGCGGATGAAAGCCCCGCCTCCTTCCGCCGCGCGAATTTGGGCAATGATGGGGGTGGGTTCGGCTGTGATAGTTGATGTGGATGTCTCGGTGGGCGGCAATGTGGCTTGCGTGGTGGGGCGCGGCGTCCCCGTTGGGGATGATATGCGTGAAGGAGAGGCGGTGGGCACGCCCACGAACACTGTCGGTGGGGAAGGCTTGGTGGCGGAGTTCGTCGCAAGAGCGGATGGCGCCGGTGTGGGGGTGGAGATCGGCTCGGTGAGTGAAGCAGGCTGAGGCGTGGAAAGACCCGTCTGTATTTTTATCCATCGATCGAAGCCGGTCAAAAATACCGTCGTCACAAGAATCGTCACGAGCGCGAATCCTGTAAGCGCCGCGCCGCCGATGGTTGTCGGATAAAAACGCAAAAAGAAGAGGGTAACGATGGCGAAGAACGTTGCCCAGGCAAAATGGACAATGAAGACGAGTAAGCCCTGGGGCCAAAGTTCCGCGGCGGCTACTCCGCTCCCCAAACCGAAGCCTGCCGCGCATAACGGCGTGAACAGAACGGATGAGATCAGCGCGCTGGGGAGGTAGGGTAATGTTTCTGAGCGCACAAAGGAGATGGTGAAAATGATCGAGCCGATGGTGAGGATGACGAAACTGGGCCACCACAGTCGGCTGAGGGTGAAGGCTTCATTGAAGTTGAGCGGTCCGAAAATGCGCGAGGCGTATCCTGCGAGCAAGCCGCTGACGAAAACGAGGAACGCGCTCAAGAGCAGGGCGGCAAAGGTTTGCGCAAAGAGTCGGAACGATCCCGCAATGGCGGCGAGTGAAAGCCCGATCCATGGTGTGAGTACTGGGGCAACGAGGATGCCGAAGAAGATCAACGCCAGCGAGTTGACGAAGTATCCCACGCCCAGGATCACGCCCGCCACGAGTGAGAAGACGAAGAGTTCATACGATGGGTAAGCGCGGCGGGCAAGATGTTCAAATAACGCGGCGCGTCCCGCTTCGTCGGAGGGGAAGTAGGCTCGGCGCAAGGCGCGGCGTCGGCGCGCGCGCGCGGAAACAAATTCGGGCTCGGGTTGTGGTGTGGGTTCGTTGATTTCCATGCGCGCCAATTATACAGGGATAAAAGCGCGAATGGGGGGTAAGCCCTTGCGGGGATATGGCTTTCTCAAAGCCTGGGATTCAACCTCTCAGGTATATGGAGTACGCGGATTGAACGGATTTTTTCCGTTTTTCACGGAGAGTTCCGTGTCGTCCGTGCGTTCCGTGTACAGGGATGGATCTTTGCCTAGCGATAACGTGAAAGCCATGAGGTTGCCCGTTTCTATTATTGACAGGCGTATCGCCTCGTGTATAATTCCCGCCGCACGTTCGGCTCCGTAGCTCAATTGGCAGAGCAGTTGACTCTTAATCAATTGGTTGAGGGTTCGAGTCCCCCCGGAGTCACAGAAATAAAGCCTCCCGATTGGGAGGCTTTTTGTTCGCCGTTTTCTCGATAGTTTTACCCGTTCAAAAACCGCTTCGCCGCCTCTGCCAGTATCGCCGTGCCAATCGGCATGGCGCGTTCATCAATATCAAACTTCGGATGATGAAGCAGGTAATCCTCGTGTCCCGCCTTTTGCGTTCCGAGCGTGAACATCGCGCCAGGGGCGTGCTTCATAAATTCGCCGAAGTCCTCCGCGCCGAGAGTCTTTTGGTGTTCTTGAACGTTTTCCTTGCCCAATAGGTCTTTGCCTGTTTGTTCGATCATCTCCGTCACAAACTTATCGTTGATCATCGGCGGTCCGCCCACGTCGTAGCCCAGTTCATAATCGCCGCCCAGCGTTCGGATAATTTCAAAAGCGCGTTTGATCTCGGCGTAAATTTGTTGATGCACCGCCTCATCCGTGAAGCGCAGTGTGCCTGTGATCTTCACTTCTTCGGGAATCACATTTTCGGCAAAGCCGCCGTTGATCGAGCCGATGCTGATCACTGCGGGATCGAATGGGTCAATTCGGCGCGAGATGATCGCGTTCAACGCGAGGATGACATGCGCTGTTAGATAAAACGGGTCAATCGTTTTGTTCGGATGCGCTCCATGCCCGCCCTTGCCCTTGACAACCGCATGCCACGAATCAACTCCGCCCGATGATGGTCCCGCGCTGATGCTGATCGTGCCGACGGGTCTGGTCGGGTCCACGTGTTGCGCGATCACATAATCCACGCCCTCCATCGCGCCCTCTTCCGACATTCTCTGCGCGCCGCTTTTGCCTTCGTTATCAACGGTTTCTTCGCACGGCTGAAAAAGGAATCGCACGCGCCCCGCTAATTTTTCTTTCGACAACAACAACGCCGCGCCGAGCGCCATCGCGGTATGTGAGTCGTGTCCGCAAGCGTGCATCGCGCCATCGTTTTGCGATTTATATTCCGCCTCGTTCATCTCAAGGATGGGGAGCGCGTCCATATCCGCGCGGATGGCGATCAGCTTGCCGCCTTCGCCGATCTCCGCGACCACGCCGCTCTTCCCGACGTTCCGCCTGACTCGGTACCCCATCTTCTCCAACTCGTCGGCAACGATCTTCGACGTGCGGTGCAGTTCGAATCCAATCTCGGGGTGCATGTGAAAATCCCGCCGCCATTCGATCAGTTCTTCGGATATTGCGTGTGATTGTTTGAGCATGGGTGTGACTCCTGTGTTGGATGATAATAAAGCGTTAGATTGAAAACGTAGACAAGTACACAAGTAAACAAGTAAACAGGTAAACAGGTCGTAACTCGTATCTCGTATCTTCTAACGTGTATACCTGTATACGTGTTTCCCTGTCTACCTCTTCCTCACCGTCTCCTTCTCAGCCGCCGCAAGGATTCGATCCAACTCTGCCTCTTGTTGCGGCTCCAACGGCGGGACGATGTGTTCGCGCAAAATTCTTTCGGCTTCATCCGTCGCGTAATCTGCCATTTGCTTGCGTCCCATTTTTTCCTCCCAAGTATCCCACGAATTTCGTTCGGCAAGTTTCGTGAGCGCCATTTCGCCCGCGCGGAGATGTTTGAGCGTGTGCTTGCTGGCAAGATAATTGCGATTTGTATCCATCACAGTGTTGATGATCTCAACCGCGAGATGTTCCGCGTCTGCCGATAACCCCGCGCGTTGACGGAGGACACTCTTCGCGAGTTCATTGTCCAAGACCATTTGTGCGAACGAGCCCATCACGCCCGCTTCCATTTCGCCGATGCCTGAGAGCTCGTCTGCGCCAGCCAGGGCGGGGAGAGAGGCGTTGAGTCCGCGTTCGAAGGCGTTCTGCGCGTCGAGGGTGTGCGCGTTCGTGGAGAATCCGTAGACGTTAACGGCGAACCCGTAAAAATGTCCGAGTTGAACCGTAGCGGCGGATGACATGCCGAGCTCGACTCCGCCCCAAATCAATCCTGTGCGCGGCTCGAGCATCCCGAGTCGTCCGCAATAAACGACGCCGCATCCAGGATTGATTAATTGCGCGAGGACGAGAGGCGCGAGAGTCTCCGCGCTTTGTTGCACGAGACTGCCTGTGATTGTCATCGGCGAGGTCGCGCCGCCAGTGGGCGCGGGGAGATTCGAATGGATGACGCCCGCGCGCGCCATGTCCATGACGGCTTGCGCGGCGACGTCGTGCATCGTGAGCGGGCTGACGGGGGAGAGGGAGAGCGTGAGTTCGTGCGCGGGCGTGCCGACCACTGCCGCCATCTCGACCGCGTATTTCGCTTCGTGTCCAAATTGGATGCCAGGTCCTTGCACGGGTTTCGTTGTGTTCGAAAGCGTGTGACGAAACATGTGCAGAGCCATCATCTCGTTCGGCACATCGGGCGGAGTGAAAAACGGCGTGACCGTGTTGCAATTGGGAAGCGCGTCTAGCACGCGCGTAGCGTTGATGCAATCTTCCTGAGTCGCGGTGTGATGCGTGCCTGTGCGGGCGTCGAACACATCGCGCGCGCCGCCGAGATTATGGAAATATAAATTTCCGCCACCGAGTTCGTTGACTGTGCCATTGCGTCCGCGAATCACTGGACGTTTGTTTGCTTTTGCCACGCTTTCCATTACCACGTCAGGAGGAAAACACACGCGATTATCTTTGAGCGTGCATCCAACATCGGTGAGAATGTCGAGACTGGGCTTGTGCGTCCAAATGATTCCGATCTCTTGCATGATCCGCATCGTCGCTTCGTGCATGGCTTTGATGTCTTCATCGGATAAGAACTTGAGGGGTTCCATGAATGTTCCTCGTTCGATTCAATTTCGGTGGTCGAGTAGTCCCGCGCGTGCTGAGCGGAGCGATAGCGAAGTCGAAGCATCGCGGGACGTATCGAGACCACCACGCTGTAAAGCAACACTTGTTTCAAGAATATTTCTTGATTCCTGTTGGTCTCGATACGTGGCGCGACGATCACGCGCCACTACTCGACCAACGAATTATTTCTGGCTCTACCGTTTTTAACGGGAAACTCGAAAACCTCAGCCACGGATTTCACGGATTTGCACAGATTGGTCCAAAGAATCCGTGAAAATCAGTGTCAATCCGTGGCAAAGAATCTTCTTGCATGGCGGAATCCCGCCAGAAACGGATGAGCCTTATTTCTTCAATGCTCTTGCTAAAAACTCCACTCTCTTCATCTCCGCATCCAACACATTTTGAATCTTCAAAAACTCGTGCCCTTCATCTTCGTACAACAATAACTCAACTTCTTTTCCCAATGAAACAAGTTTATCACGGGCATCCAATGAATCAGATGCGGGACAGCGCGGGTCATTGCCTCCGCAGATCAATTGCACGGGGGCATTGATCCGATCCAAAAAGAAATATGGCGAGGCGTTATACCAGCGCGCATAATTTTCTTTCGGGTCGCCCATGTTCTCGATGTTCCAGTGCTGCAAGTCTTCGCGCGAATCATCATGCGACTTGAACCAATTCATAAACGGAACCACCGCCGAACCCGCGCACCACAACTCGGGGAATTGAGTCAAACACGTCATTGTCAAATATCCGCCGTGACTCCGCCCCGTCACTGCGATTTTATTTTTCAACGCAAGTCCTTCGCGAATCAAATAGTGCGCGCCCGCCGCCACATCGCGCGTGTCCACGCCGCCCATATCAAACCGCGCCGCGTATTGCCACTCGCGCCCATAACCCGTCGAGCCGCGATAATTCGGCGCAAGCACCGCATACCCTCGGCTCGCAAAATGCGCCATCGCCACATTCCATTCCATCGAGTAATGCCAATTCGGTCCGCCGTGGATCATCACGACTGCTGGGGCAGGAAATTTTTTTGGACGAAACAACAACGCGGGGATTTGCGTACCGTCCATGCCCTCATAGAAAATTTCCTCAGGCATCACAAATTCTTCACGCGATAATTCTTCGGGCATCGAATTTGTTAATTGGATTGCTTCGCCTGACTCGAGGTCAATCATCCATAAATCGGATGGCTGGGATGGACTGCTGAATGTCGTCACCATCCGCTTCGAATCGGAGGTCAACCTGATTCCGCTGTGGATGCCTTTTCCCACCTGATATTTTTTCACGCTCGTAGGGCGGGCTTCCAGCCCGCCGTTCATTGTCAGGCTAAAAGCCTGACCTACGGATTTGATCTCAATCCAATTTACAGTCCCTTTGCTCTGCGCGTAGGCAATTTGGGATAATGAGTTCGTTTTTGATTTGTCTGAAAAAAAAATTGGAAATTGCGAATCGCCGTCGTTGTTTGTCAGCCATATGATTCTTTTTGAATCGAGATCATATAGCCCAATATCAAACCAGTCATTTGAGTCAGAATGAAACACAAGTTGTTTTCCATCGTGCGACCATTTCGGCGCGAGGGCATTCAGCGCTATGTCACCCTGAGCGATAGCGAAGGGTCTCTGTCGTGGTTGACGAGATTCTTCGGACGCTGAAGCGTCCTCAGAATGACATGATTCGGCATTAACAACAAATATCCCATAATCTTGCCCGTGCATTTCACAGCAGATGGCGAGATGTTTTCCATTGGGCGACCACCCTACCTGCCAGGCGGGGTGACCTGTGTCCAAAATTAATTTTGGACTACTGCCACTTGCTGAAATCACGTACACGCTGAAATGTCCGCGCTCGTTGCTGAGGAAGGCAAGTTGCTGTCCATTGGGTGACCAGCAGAAGTTGGGTTGCAGTGCGTGTGAGATGTTTGGGGTTAGATCGGTGTGTTGCTTGGAATCAAAATCGTAGACGATGAGATGATAACTTTCACTGCCGTCTATATCGAGAACGTAGGCGAGTTGTTGTCCGTTGGGGGAGTAGCGCGGGTTGAATTTGCCGCCTGAGGCGTGGGTGAGTTGGGTGAACTCTCCCTCACCCCTAACCCCTCTCCCGCTGGGAGAGGGGGATTCAATCTCATAAATTTGCCATTTGCCTGTTTTGTTCCATGTGAAGGCTATCTTGGTGTTGTCGGGGGAAATGTCGAAGAGGGAATCAACGTGTGGGACGCGGAGGATGTCAGCGAGGTTGAGCATAAAGGCGTGGAGCGCAGGGAACAACTTCGCGCTGAAACGTTAGTTTTTCCTTCTCAAGTCAATCGTGCGCGCTCTAAGATCCTTCGGATCCTTACCAAACAGGAAGAAGAGAGCGATCAATACGAACAGGATGAACAAGCACGAAATAACAGAGTATATGACGATCGATGTAAAAGTCGAGGGCGGAAAGACCATGTCAATGGTCGTGGCTTTGTCTGCCATGAGCGGCTTGAGCGCGTTCACCGCTTTTTGAACTTGGTCGGGGTCAGTATATAACGCGCTCAAGATAATCGTCTCTCCTGTGGCGGTATTGAATTCCGCATGAGCGCTGCATCCTTTATTAGGACCAGCTCCCTTGCAGGTGAGTTCGCTTGCTATATCATAAACCTGTTCGGCGCTGACTTCCGAGATGGTGACACCGAACAGCGTATCGCGAGCTTGACAAGTATAGACCCGATCGTTCTGCAAATCACAGCGGACAGCCAGCGATGAGACGAGTCGTCCGAGTGATAGGAACACGACTACCATAACGACGATTCCAAATAATATTGAAATTATCCTGCGCATATGACATTCTCCTCAAAAAATATACGGTCTGCGCTTCATTATAAGGCGTTAAGACGATTTTCCCTATGCCTGACTTGAAAGCTTATATGGTTTTTCCAAAGTCAGGAAAAAGGGGTAGTGAGCAAGGCGAAAGCCTCGGGCAGGTGCGCCGCGAACCATCTTCGAGCTTGGGCAGCATTTTGGA
>JAJTXU010000120.1 GCA_021462845.1 Anaerolineales bacterium | reverse complement strand
GGCAGGGGCGCCTGGACTCGAACCAAGATCCACAGCTCCAAAGGCTGGTGTGCTGCCGTTGCACCACGCCCCTGTAAGGCGCACATTGTATCACAGCGAAATGCGCTGGGCAACGTCACTTCTTTTTTGCCGCGCTTATCTTGAGCGTGCCGGTCACGGGACGAGGGATCGTCAAACCTTCTTTGCCGGGCGCCAGCCCCAACTTATTCGCCTCTTCAAACGTGATCACATCCGGGTTGAGCGGAATATTGCCGGCTTTTTCCACGGCGTCGTCCCAAAACGCGTCCACATCTTTCACCTTCGATTTTTTCCCAGCGGAGGCGAACAACGCGTCCACATCCACTTCAGGCTCCGGTTCGGATTCATCCTCAAGGATAAAAGGCGGGACATAACCGCGCGTCTCTTCCGCAGGGACGGCTGGTTCAGTCACCGCGGCCGGCGGCGTCACCCCCAGCGACTGCAAGATATTCTCCACATCGCCGCGCACGAACAACATGCCTTCCACCGTGTTTATGATGCGGTCTTTGCCCGCCAGGTCCTTTCCAGCCAGCAATAACGCGTGCGATGAATCGACAGGGATGAGGATCAGATCATGGTCGCCGCCGCGGAAGACGTGATAACTTTCCAAATGCTCTTGCCGTATAAAGCGCGAGACCTTCAACCCCGCGCTGTAAATTCCCATCAAGGCCGAGAGCATCGAGACTTCCATACTGCTATCGTACAGATCGCCCGCGCGGGCAAGCACGCGCCCGCGGTCATTGATGAGGAATACCGCGTCGGCTTTCACCTTCTGACGGAACCCGGTCAGCAACTCGGAAAGGGTCTGGCGATGTTCCTCGATCTCTTTCGCGGCTTCAGGAGGGAAGATGGTGCGCACCAGCCCCAAACCGCGTTCAACCGCGTCCAGAAAATCTGCCAACGGGATGGGCTTATTAAAGATCGCCATCGCGCCAGCCGAGAGCATTTCATCGCGCGCCTTGCGTTCGCTCATGCCGGAAATGAAGATCACTTTCAACTCAGGGTTGCGCGCCTTGACCTTGCGCATCAACTCCACCCCAGAGATGCCCGGCAACAGGTAATCAGATACCAGCAAATCCACTTTGCGGCGGGAGGCTTCCAGCAACGCTTCTTCCCCGGAAGGCGCGTCGACAATATCCAGCGCGTGTCCCAGCGTTTGTAGCGTGGAATGCAACAGCCGGACTATGTCTTTCTGATCGTCAACAAGTAAAACGCAAGGCGATGCCATAATTAAGCGCTATTTATTTCAAATTCTGTTCGGCGACCCAACACGCCACCCAATGATCGGGTCGGAGTTCTTTGAACTGCGGTTCATCCTGCGAACATCTTTCGATTGCCACCGGGCAACGCGGGTGGAAGCGGCATCCCTTCGGCGGGTTGAGCGGACTGGGCACATCACCTTTGAGGATGGTGCGCTCGCGTTTCAAGCGCGGGTTCGGCACTGGGATGGCAGACATCAACGCTTGTGTATAGGGATGCAGGGCTTCGCGGAACAGATCGTCGCGCGTTGCCAGTTCAACCATTTTGCCGAGATACATCACCGCCACACGGTCCGACACATGCTCGACCACCGAGAGGTTGTGCGCAATGAACAAGTATGTGAGACCAAATTCCTTTTGCAGGTCTTTCAGAATATTCAACACCTGTGATTGGATCGACACATCCAGCGCGGAGACCGGCTCGTCGCAGATGATGAACTGCGGGCGTAACGCCAACGCGCGCGCAATGCCGATACGCTGACGTTGACCGCCGGAAAACTCGTGCGGATAGCGCCGGGCGTGATAGTTCTCCAGCCCCACTTTCTTGAGCGTTTCAAGCATGATCTCCACGCGTTCTTTGGGCGTGCCAATGCGATGGATGTGCAACCCTTCCATCACCGATTCGCCGATGGGCACGCGCGGGTCAAGCGAGGCGTATGGGTCTTGAAAGATGATCTGCATATCGCGGCGCACAGGCTTTAATTCATTTTGTTTGAGCGCAAATACATCTTTGCCGCCAAATTTCACCGAGCCGGAGGTTGGCTCGACCAGCCGGAGCATCGTTCTGCCGACGGTGGTTTTACCGCAACCAGATTCGCCCACCATGCCGAGCGTCTCGCCTTTGCGCACAAAGAAGCTGACATCGTCCACGGCTTTCACGTGGTTGACTACGCGCTGTAACAAACCAGCCCGTACCGGAAAATATTTTACGAGATTGTTTACCTCAACGAGGGTTTCCCCTTTTTGGCTGGCGTTGTTTGACATGAAATTTTCTCCGAAAAAGGGGTTACTTCAACGGCGCGGAATGCTCCGCTCCATTTTGATACAGCCAGCAACGCACTTGATGACCGGGTCTCACATCTCCAAGCTCGGGTTTGGTCTTGGTGCAAATGGCAAGCGAATATTTGACGCGCGCCTCACAGCGCGGCGCAAAACGGCACCCGGGCGGCAGGTTGACGAGGTTAGGAACGGAGCCGGGTATCACATCCAGTTTTTCCTTGAGTTCGCCCAGAATTGGGATCGAGCCGATCAAGCCCTGGGTGTATGGATGTAACGGCTCATCGAACAGGGAATTGACGTCGGTCTGCTCCACGATTTCACCGGCATACATCACCGCCACGCGGTCTGCCATTTCGGCTACCACGCCGAGATCATGCGTGATGAGGATGACCGCAGTGCCCATTTCGCGCCGCAGGTCGCGCATCAGGTCGAGGATTTGGGCTTGAATGGTCACATCCAGCGCGGTGGTGGGCTCGTCCGCAATGAGGAGTTCGGGCACGCATGCCAGCGCCATGGCGATCATTACGCGCTGCGCCATGCCGCCGGAAAGTTCATGCGGGTATGCGTGCGCGCGCCGTTCGGGATCCGGCACGCCAACCATTTTCAACAATGCAACGGCGCGGTTCCAGCCGGCGTCTTTGCCCAGGTCTTGATGCACGTTTAACACTTCGGAAAGTTGATCGCCCACTTTGAACACAGGGTTCAGCGCCGACTGTGGTTGTTGAAAGATCATCGACACGCGATTGCCTCGTATCTTGACCATTTCATCTTCCGGTAGTTTGAGTAGGTTGTTGCCATCGAGGAGTATTTCTCCCCCATCCACTCTGCCGGGCTTGGAAACCAGCCCCATAATGGATAATGATGTGACGCTCTTGCCGCATCCCGATTCTCCCACCAGCCCCAACACCTCGCCGGGATACACTTCAAAATTCACGCCATCCACCGCGCGGACAATGCCGTCTTCGGTATAGAAATATGTTTTGAGGTCTTTCACAGCAAGCAGAGGCTGGCTACTACTGGTCATGAGGAGAAACTCCAACGAGCAGGGATGGGCGCATTATAGCAAATTACTGCGCGAGAGAAAACACTTTACAGGGTTGGAATCAGGCGTACTGGCGGAATGAAGCGGGTTCATCCGTTATGGTTTACAACCCGTCCCGTAATCGAAGAGTTCGATTTCGGCGAGCGGGAAATTGGAAGATGGGTCGAGGTTAAAGCCGCAAATATCTGCGCGGGCGGCGGCAACTCGAAGCCGCAGGTAAAGCGGAATCGACGGGAGTTCGGAGGCAAAGGTTGCCTGCGCTTGTTGGTGGGATGTATATTCCGGTTCGCCGGGCAAAGATCGCAACGCTTGCGCGCAAGCCTTGTCAAACTCCGGGTTTTCATAGCCGCTGATGTTCGTGCCCAGCCAATGGTTTTTTTCGGTGGGGATTTGCGCCGAGGTGAACCAACCGCATTGCGGTTCAAGGCTGTTCACGCCGATGGCATATTCGGCAAGTTGAAACTGACGGCTGAATAAGGGACCGATCGGTCCTTGCGCGTAAAAATTCGGCGCTTCGTAGAACGCGGCATTTAGCCCGATGCCGCATGCGGCAAGCGATTGCGCGAAAATCTCTGTCACTTGGTGACGCTGGGTGGCAGTGGTGGTGTAGTAATCGAGAACCAGCGGCGTTCTCGCGGGCACGCCCGTGACCCCAAACGCCAGCCGCGGCGTGGTTGGGTCGTTGTCTGAATCCAGCCAGCCGACGGCATCCAGCAGGTCTTTCCCGGCTTCCGGGTTGAAGGTGTACGCTTGGAGGTTGCCGTTGTGAAGCGGATGATCGGATGGCAGGTAACTATCGGGAACTTGCGAGAGCCCGAACAAAACCGTATCCACCACTTTTTGACGGTCGAGGCAGTATGCCAGCGCCTGCCTCATCCGCCCATCGCCAAAAAGATCGGGGCGGTCGGTTTGTGATTTCACACCGTCGTCGTAGGCAGACGGTGAAACACCGATGCCGAGCCATTCCATTGTCATCGTTTGCGCGGTGATGAGTTTTGCCTGCTCCTGCGATTCCAATTGTTGAAGCAAGCCCACTTGCCCGTCCAGGTGAACGGTTGGGTCGAGAACGTCGCACTTTCCTTCCAACAGGGCGCTGAAGGCGGCGTTCGAATCGAGCATGATGATAAAGTTCACTTCATCGAAATGCGGCAGTCCGCTCGAGGCGCGGAAGTAATTCAGGTTTTTCGCGAGCAGGATATTTTCGCCGGCGTTCCATTCCTTCACGATATAGGGCCCCCAACCCAACGGGAAACGCGCCGAAAGTTCGAGCCGCGCCAATTCAGCGGGAGATTGTTCTCCCCAACTATGTCGCGGCAACGGCATGAAGAAGTTGGTGTAATAATCGGGATCGATAAAGCCGGGCATTCCCCACCATTGAACCGTCACCCCATCGGAGGCGGCTTCATACGTTTGTGTGCGGTCGATCAGAAATTTGGAGCCGGGCGTGGCGTCGTTGGCGGCAAGTTCGAACGAGAACACCGAATCATCGGCGGTGAGCGCCTCGCCATCGGACCATTGCAAGCCTTCGAGCATGGTGAAGGTGACCACCATTTGATCCATGTTGATATTACTAACGCCGTCATAGGTCACTTTGCATTCATCGCTCCGACATTCGCTGGGGAATAGTTGCGTGCCTTTGGCAAGACCTGTCACATTGCCGTTCGCGTCCACGATCTGATCGCCAAGTTGCACGGTCACGGTTGTGATCTGGGCATCGCCGTCTTGGAGGTTTGGAATCTTTTCGATGATGACCGGTTCATACCCATACTCGACCACATCCATTGGACCATCATAAATGGCAGAAAGCACACTGCGCGCCGCGGCATTCAAACTGCCGTATGGGTAGAGCGTGGTTGGCTCTTCCCCGAGGCAAATATTGAGGGTACGCGGGGCAGGCGTGGCGGTGGGAAGAGGCGTTGCCTCCTCCGTTGGCGCGGCGGGCAGGGTGGGAATTTCCGTCTCTTGTTGCGGGGCGCACGAAGCGAGGATGAGCAGAGCCATAAAACTTGAAATGAGTTTTTTCATGTGAAATTCCATTCAGTGTATTCTCCCCATTATAACGAAACCCGCGGCGTTGTTGCGCCGCGGGTTGTATTCGCTTATGAATTTCTTTCCGCAACCCAACAGGCGACGAAATGTCCCGGTGCGAGTTCTTTGAACTCAGGCTCCTCTTGCGAACAGATATCGATCGCCACCGGGCAACGCGGATGGAAGCGGCACCCTTTCGGCGGGTTCAATGGGCTGGGCACATCGCCTTTCAAAATGATGCGCTCGCGCTTCACGGTCGGATCGGGGATCGGGATCGCCGACATGAGGGCTTTGGTGTACGGGTGGAGCGGGTTGCGAAAGAGTTCTTCGCGTTCGGCAAGTTCCACCATTTTGCCGAGGTACATCACCGCCACGCGGTCTGAGATGTGTTCGACTACGCTCATGTTATGCGCGATAAATAAATAGGTAAGCCCAAACTCTGCCTGCAAATCTTTGAGGATGTTCAGCACTTGCGATTGGATGGACACATCCAACGCGGAGACCGGCTCGTCGCAGACGATGAACTTGGGTTGCAAGGCAAGCGCGCGCGCGATGCCGATGCGCTGGCGTTGACCGCCGGAGAACTCGTGCGGGTAGCGGCGGGCGTGATAATCCTCCAGCCCCACTTTCCTCAACATGTTGATGGCAATATCCCAGCGTTCTTTGGGGTGACCGATGCCGTGAATATGCAAGCCTTCCATCACCGATTCGCCAATGGGCAGGCGCGGGTTGAGCGAGGCGTAGGGGTCTTGAAAGATCATCTGCATGTTGCGGCGCGCTTGTTTGAGCGACTGCGCGCGCATCTGCACGATATCTTCCCCGTTGATGAAAACCGACCCGGACGTGGGTTCGATCAAGCGCAGGATGGCTCGCCCCACAGTGGTCTTTCCGCAACCGGACTCGCCGACCATGCCCAGCGTTTCACCTTCCTTCACGGAAAAACTGATCTTGTCCACTGCTTGCACATGCGCCTTCACGCGTAGAAGCACGCCAGCGCGGATGGGGAAATATTTCACCAGATCTTTGACGACAACGAGATCGTATTTTTCATTGGGTGGATTCATCGGCATGAGTTCACTCTAGTTGGATGTATTTTTGAGAGGCGCGGTATGCTGGCTGGAATCTTGATACAGCCAGCAACGTATGATATGGCCCTCTTTGTATTGAATCAGGTCGGGGTCTTGCTCGGTGCAAATCGTTAGGTTGTGTTGAACGCGCGCGGCGCAACGCGGCGCAAAACGGCATCCCTTCGGCAGGTTGACGAGGTTGGGAACCGCGCCGGGGATCACGTCCAGTTTTTCACGCACCCGCCCAAGCACGGGCGTCGAGCCGATCAACCCTTTTGTGTAGGGATGCAAAGGTTCTTTGAACAGGCTGAGCACGCTCGTTTGTTCGACGATCTCGCCGGCGTACATGACCGCGACGCGATCTGCCATTTCGGCGATGACTCCGAGGTCGTGCGTGATGAGGATGACCGCCGACCCAAATTGTTCGCGCATGTTTCGCATCAGATCCAAAATTTGGGCTTGAATCGTCACGTCGAGCGCGGTCGTCGGTTCGTCGGCGATCAACAGGTCGGGGAGACAGGCAAGCGCCATGGCGATCATCACGCGCTGAGCCATGCCGCCCGAGAGTTCATGCGGAAATGCTTCGGCGCGGCGTTCGGCATCGGGAATGCCAACCAGTTTGAGTAACTCGACGGTGCGTTTTTGCGCGGCTTCCTTGCCGAAATCCTGGTGAACGTTCAACACTTCGCCAATCTGCTCGCCCACGCGGAAGACCGGGTTAAGCGAGGTCTGGGGTTGCTGAAAGATCATCGAAATACGGTTGCCGCGCACCGCCATCATTTCGGATTCGGGGAGTTTTAGCAAATCTTTGCCGTCGAAGAGTATCTCGCCGCCCACTACTTTTCCGGGCTGGCCGATCAACCGCATAATAGAAAGCGACGTGACGCTCTTGCCGCATCCCGATTCGCCCACGATGCCCAGCACTTCACCGGGGTATACCGTAATGTCGACGCCGTCCACTGCTCTCACCACCCCGTCTTCGGTGAAGAAATGAGTTTGAAGGTTGCGGATCTCGAGCAGGGGTTTCTGTGCTTCGTTTGTATCAGTCACGGAAGTCTCCGAGGAAAGAAATTACAACTTAAGGCGCGGGTCGAGCGCATCGCGCAAACCGTCGCCGATGTAGTTGAAGGCCAGAGAGCAGAGGAAGATGGGCAACCCCGGCACGAGCGGCAGCCACGGGCGGTCCAGCATAAATTGTTGTGAAGCGGCGAGCATGTTCCCCCACGTGGGCACAGGATCGGTAATTCCGAAACCCAAAAAGGCGAGCGCGGCTTCACCCACAATATAACCTGCCAAGCCGAGGGAGGCATCCACGATAATGGGCGCCATGGCGTTCGGGATCATATCGCGTATGATGATGCGGAAGTTGGATGCGCCCAGAGAACGCGAGGCTTCAACAAAAGTCTGTTCGCGCAGGGAAAGTACGGTGCCACGCATTAACTGCGCCGCGCTTAACCAGCCGAAACCCGCCAGAACCAGCACGATCAGCACGGCGTTGCGCGAATCGCGCGGACTGAGCAGGAGGATATCTCCCATGACCTTCAAGACCGGTTCCGGGATGGCGATCAGTTCTTCGTTTCGCAAAAGCATGGAGGAGATGATCAATAGCAATGGTAGTTGTGGAATCGTCAGCATGAATTCGACGAACCGCATGAGAATGGTATCGATCCACCCGCCGAAGAAGCCGGAGATCGCTCCCACGACGATGCCAATCGTTTCGGAGATGAGTACCGACAGGATGGCGACCGTTAGCGATATGCGTCCGGCATAGATCAGGCGGGAGAAGTAATCGCGCCCGATGTGATCGGTGCCCATATGGTGCACGCGACCGGTCTCTGCGTCCACTGTGCCCCAGGGAACAAAATATTTATTGACCGAAAGTTCTTGAATTTTAAAGGGGGCGATATACGGCGCAAGGAGGGTGATTGTGAACATCGCCAGCATGATGACGAGTGAGATCATCGCCAGGCGATGACGCTGGAAACGGCGCATGACGATCTGGAACGGCGAACGCTCTTCGATGGTAACGGCTTCGGGCGAAAGGGATGCGACCTGTGCGGCAGACATGAGAGTGAGACCTCGTTACGACAATCGGATTCTTGGATCGACGAGCGTATACAGCACATCCCTGAGCAGGGTGGCAATGACGGTGAGCACGGCAAGGATGAAGAAGATGGACATCGCCACCGGGTAGTCAAAGTCTCCCAGGGCTTTGATATACAACAACCCCATGCCGGGCCAGGCGAAGATACTTTCTGTAATGATGGCGCCGCCGAATAGACCGGGCAGGGTGAAGACCACGATGGTGATGAATGGAATGAGCGCGTTGCGGAATGCGTGCCGCATAATGACCACGCGCTCAGACAATCCCTTGGCGCGCGCGGTGCGCACGTAATCCTGACGCATTACCTCGAGCATGCTGGCGCGCACGAAGCGGCTCCAACCGGCGATGTTCACCATGGTCAACACGCTGAGCGGGAGGATCAAATGCAGGAAGCGGTCTTTGAGCGATCCCGCCTCCACAGCCCCGATGATGGGGATGGAATAATCGCGGATCGATTCGGATAGCCCTGCCGGCAGGTACATCCACCCGGCGTCCTTCGGGATGATGGAAAATGCGAGGATCAACAAAATGCCGAAGAAGAATGTCGGCATGGCAGACCCCATGAACGCGAGCGATGTAAAGATGTAATCAAAGCGGGAGTATTGACGCACGGCGGAATAGACCCCAAGCGGGATGCCAATGAGGATCGAAAGCAGGGATTGCAAACCGAGAAGTTGGATCGTTTTTGGGAGACGGCTCGCCAGCAGATCGGTCACCGGGCGGTCGCGAAGCACTTTCCATGATAGACCAAAATCGCCAAACAGAACGCCGCGGCTGGTACGGCGCCCAACCAGGTCTTTCATCAGCACATCTTCTTTGCACCCGGTGATGATCGATTCGTATTCTCCGGTATCTTCATTCAGTTTTTCAGATTCGATCGGTTTTCTACAGCCCACTTTTAGATCGGAAAAATATTCCTGTCCGCCGATCACGAGGGGTCCGCGCGGCTCGCCAATCAACCAACGGGTAAAACGATAAGGCAAAAATAAATCCAGTTCGAAATAAGCGCGGATGCGCGCAATATCATCTTCGGTGATTTGAAAACGCCCGCCTTGTTGAATCTGGCGCAAGCCCTGGAGAGGTCCGCCGGGGGCAAGGTTCAACAGCGCATACGAAGCGACCGCTGAAATCAATACCACCAGCACCATTTGTAAAATACGCCGAATGAAGTAGGCTGTCATGATGAAACCTCTCGATATGATGGAAGGTGTGCCTCTTGCGAGGCACACCTTCTTTCTAACACGTGCAACTGCTCAATTTAGCGGACGAACAGCGAGATGTCGATGTGTTCCCAGGTCGCGCTCGGTTCCACAATGGTTTTGATCTTGCCTTCGCCTTCGGCGGCGACCAGCGTTTCGGTCAGACCGACGAGTGAGGTGGAATCGAGAATGTCGATCTCACTGCCGAGCAGGAGGGTTTCCTGCGATTCAGGCGTGATGATCTGGATCACGATGTTCGGGGTGGCAACTCCACCGGGCCAGAATTCGTTGGCTGTGAATTCCATCTTGACGCCTTTTTCCCAGCTCACGATCTTGTACGGACCGTAGGAAAGCGGGGTTTCAGCGACGAGCGGGTTGGTCGCCCACTCTTTGGCGGGAACATCACCCAACTGATGAGCGGGGTAGATGGGCCACACGGGGAGGAAGTATAGCGGGTCTTGAACGCCGGGGACCCACGTCTGGGTGTAGCCAACGCCATCGAATGTGGCGCTCGCGGTCTTATCGCAGGTGATGAAGGAGGTGGCGCCGGATTCGGGATCGCAGGCAATCTTCTTGCCCAGTTCGAGATCAGCGGCAGAGACAGGTGTGCCGTCTTCCCAGGTGAGTCCGTCGATGATATCGAAGCGGGAAACCAACTGCTTCATCATCACGGTGCCGCCAGTGAATTCGACTTCTTCGCCAGCCGCGTTCTTGACTTTCACGCCAGCCACGAGGTCGACCACGTCTCCATTGACATCCACAACTTTCTCGCCTTCTTTAACTTCCACATCGTTGTTGGTGGTGCCGCCATTTTCGATGGTGGGCAGTTGTTTCACCAATTGGGCCTGGAAGTCATAGTTCAAACCGGTCGATTGGTTGGGGCGGATGAGGGTATAGGCAAGTTGAGCAACGAACGCATCTTCCACAAGGGTGAAGAGCGAGGCGGGTTCTTGCGTGAAGCCCATGATGATGGTGTCGGAGCCATCGATCGCCCAATCAGAGACGTTGTAGGTGTAATACGGCTCGCCCGGTTTCGGTTCGAGGCCGGTCAACTTGGCGTTATAGGCATAAGTGTCAGTGCGGTTGAAGAGCGGAATGCTCGGAACGTCCTTCGTGAATTCTTGCTGGACGATGGTATATGCGGCAATGCGTTCATCTTTCACGAGGGTATTGTTCGCCAGTTTGATGTTCGTGCTGGCGGCTTCATTACACCAACCCATGGCATTCTGACCTTCCCAGCCATTGTTCGGGGTGGGAATCTGGTCACAGGCATACAGGGTCTGTCCACCGGGGTCAGCTTGACCAACCCAGGCGAATGCGCCGAGTTCATAATCGCGGCGGGCAATACCCGTGGTGTCACCGAACCACCAGGATGCAGGGGCGTGCAAGCGGACGATGCGAACACCGCAGTCAGCCATTTGTTGTTCCCAGATCGCAGCCCAGGTCTGGCGGAAGGCGGCGCTGGTGGTGGTGAACTGTAGAGCCAGTTCATCGCCATTGGCATTGGTGCGGAAGCTCGCGCCTTCGGCGAGGGTCCAGCCGGCTTCATCGAGCAACGCTTGGCCCGCAGCGGGATCGAACGCATAGATGGTGATATTGTCATCGCCGGCATACGCCCAGTGATCGCGCGGGATGAAGGTGTTCATAACGAGGTTCGCGCGGGTGGCTTCGTCAGTAAGCGGGTAGACTGAGGCGAGCAAGTCAGACTTGTTGGTGCAGTATGAAAGCGCCTGGCGGACCTTGAGGTCGCCGAGGATCGGGTGCGGCGTGGTGAACGCTTCGCGCTCCACTTCCACCACCTCGGTCACGACGACTTCTTGAGTCACCACGACTTCGACGGGTTCAGCGGGAGCCGGGGTGCCGCAAGCCGAAAGAACCATGCTTGCAACCACGAGCAACCCGAGAACGATCATAGTTCGATTCTCTTTAGTTTCCGCTAACTGGATTGGATAAAAGAAGGCGGTAATGGTGTAAAGCGTGGTAATCTTGTTTTGCGAACGAAAATTCCACAACACCATTACCG
>JAJTXU010000012.1 GCA_021462845.1 Anaerolineales bacterium | reverse complement strand
GATGGATGTGACGGGCAACATCGAGTTGCCGCAAGGCGTCGAGATGGTGATGCCGGGCGACAACGTGAACCTGACGGTGGAACTCATTGTTCCTGTGGCGCTCGAACAAGGCTCCAAGTTCGCCATCCGCGAAGGCGGCCTCACCGTCGGCGCCGGTGTCGTTACCAAGATCATTGAATAATTATCGAAAATGTCATTCTCCCGAAAGAACATCGGGACGATGTGAGCGGAGCGAAGAATCTCTGTCACAGCATAAGAGACCCTTCGCTATCGCTCAGGGTGACATAAATTGAAAAGAAAATAAGGTAGTTAGCATGGCTTCTAAAAAGAAAGATGTTCGCCCCGTCATCACGCTTCAATGCAGTGATTGCAAAGAGCGAAATTACACCACCGAGAAGAATCGCCGCAACGATCCGAATCGGCTCGAGTTCAGCAAGTTTTGTCCGCGTTGCAAGAAACATACCATGCACCGCGAAACGAAATAGTTTGATAGTCGGATAGTTCAATAGTTTGGTGGTCGGCAAGCGCTGACTATCGAACTAATAGACTAAAGAACTATCTGACTAAAACCGAAGGCCAGTAGCTCAATTGGTAGAGCACTCGTCTCCAAAACGAGCGGTTGTGGGTTCAAGTCCTGCCTGGCCTGCCTGAAACAAAGCAACGCCGCTGTGAGAAGCGCGGCGTTTTAGCCGTAAAACAAAGGAGCAATACCTTGGCAGATAGGAAAGCGAAAGTCAGCAAACCGAACGCCTTCACCGCGTTCTTCAAAGAGACCGCCGGAGAACTTCGCAAAGTATCGTGGCCCACCTGGCCCGAAGTCAAGCAGTTAACCGGGCTGGTCTTGGTCGTTATGGTTGCGATGAGCATCGTCCTCGGCCTTACAGATGGCGGCGCGCGCGAGTTGCTGAATCTAATCTTTGGCGTCCAATAGAAATTTGAGGAATCATGTCAGTGCTGGAACCGCAGGAAGAATTTGAGGGTGAACCCGTTGAGTCAACCGAAGAGTTGACTACAATGGATTCTACGCTCGTCGAATCGGAATCTCAGGCGCAAACCAGCGAGCCTGAGGCTGTTGACGTTCCTGCAGATGAAACGCCCGCCCCTGTTGAAGAATCGCCTGAGTCTGCGCGGGAAGCTGAACCGACGCCTCACTCTTCCGGGAAACCCGCCCCGGCTTCGGATGCGTCTCCTCATCTTGGAGAGGTGGAAGGGCCGGCGTGGTATGTTATTCACTGCTATTCCGGTTACGAGAATAAGGTCCGCCATAACCTCGAGCAGCGCATCGAAACGATGGGTATGAAAGACCGGATCTTCGATGTGGTCATCCCGACCCAGGAAGAAGTCGAAGTCAAAGATGGGAAACGCCGCACCGTGGAGAGACACATCTTCCCTGGCTATGTGCTTGTGAACATGGCCTTGAGCGAAGAGTCGTGGTACGTGGTCCGTAACACGCCCGGAGTGACCGGATTCGTTGGCATGGGCAACACGCCCACAGCCCTGCGCCCGGAAGAGGTCTCGCAGATCATCAAACGTATGGAAGCCGAAGCGCCGATGGTGAAGGTTTCATTCAAGGTTGGCGAGCGCGTCCGCATTGTGGATGGTCCGTTCAACGATTTCCGCGGCAATGTATCGGAGATCGATCTTGAGCGCACGAAGGTCCGTGTGTTTGTCAACTTCTTTGGTCGTGAAACGCCGGTGGAGTTGGACTTTTTACAGGTTGAAAAAGCGTAGGCTGAGAAAAAATTATCTAGGCAGAAGCAGGCTTGGGCTGGGATAGAAGCGAAAGCGCAGTCCAGAGTCTGATGCAGTGGGAGGGCGTCCCGCACAAGAAATCGCCCGCTAAAACCACATAGGAGTAGAAATGGCAAAGAAGTTTAAGGCAATCGTTCGTCTCCAGCTTGAGGCTGGAAAAGCCAACCCCGCCCCCCCGGTGGGCCCGGCGTTGGCGGGCCATGGTATCAACATCATGGCGTTTTGCAAGGAGTACAACGCGCGCACGTCGAACAAGCCCGGTGAGGTGTTGCCCGCTGAGATCACGGTATACACCGATGGCTCGTTCACATTCGTGTTGAAGACTTCGCCTGCGGCAGTGCTATTGCGCAAAGCCGCGAACGTGGCGAAAGGCTCTGGCGTGCCGAATAAGGATAAGGTCGGCAAGGTGACGCGCAAGCAAATTCGTGAGATCGCGGAAACGAAGTTGAAAGACCTCAATGCGATCGACCTCGAAGGCGCGATGAAACAGATCGAAGGCACCGCCCGCTCGATGGGCATTACGGTGACCGATTAATTTTGTGGGAGGGTTGTTAGTTGGTTTTGTAGTTGCTTAGTTTTATAGTCTCATCGTGAGACTACAAGACTATTCGGCTAACGAACTATCGAACTACAACCTGCTTGCACCACGGAGGAAAACATGGCTACAAAACACGGTAAGAAATACAAAGCCGCATTGGCTAAGGTGGATCTAGACAAGGAATATTCGGTTCGCGACGCGGTTGCGCTCGCGAAGGAAACTACTACGACGAAATTTGATTCGACGGTTGAAGTGCATATCCGCACCGGTCTTGATCCGCGTCAGTCGGACCAGCAGGTGCGCGATGTGGTTGTCCTGCCGCATGGGTTGGGCAAGACTGTTCGCGTGCTGGTCTTTGCGCAAGGCGAAGGCGCTTCCAATGCTCGTTCTTCGGGCGCGGATCTGGTTGCCGATGACGATGATACGTTGAAGAAGATCGAAGGCGGCATGTTGGATTTCGACGTTGCGATTGCGACGCCGGATGCGATGGGCAAGGTTGGTCGTCTCGGGCGCGTGCTTGGTCCGCGCGGGCTGATGCCGAACCCCAAGGCTGGAACAGTCGTCAACGCCGATGATCTGCCGCGCGCGATCAAAGAGGCGAAGGCGGGACGTGTTGAGTTCCGTCTCGACAAGACATCCAATATCCACGTTTCTGTGGGCAAGGCATCGTTCTCTGCCGATCAGTTGTATGAAAACTTTGGCGCGTTGATGAACGCTGTGCACAAAGCGCGTCCGTCTGGGGCGAAGGGTGATTACATCAAGCGGATCACTCTGACCACTACGATGGGTCCTGGTATCAAGGTCAACGCCAGCGACACACTGAAGATCGAGGTATCCGAGTAGAATATACTCGTTAATCCTAAAAGCCACTTCGCCAAAGACGGCGGGTGTGGGGCTGGGTTTCGATACGAGCGGAAAAGCGCCGCTCTATTCAACCAACGAGCGCCACTTAATTTCCTGCCCAGGTGAAGACGACAAGCATACCGTCCCCTCCTTTGGGGTTTGCTGAAGTCTTTGCCGCGCGCGTGGCAAAGACTTTTTATTGAAAGGAGGTGAATGTCCTTTGGCAGTATCAAAAGAACGTAAAGGGGAAGTGCTGGCAACCTACGATGAGTGGTTGAAGAAGAGCCAGGCGGTGATCCTTGTGGAATATACCGGCGCCAAAATGAAAGATTTGGATGGTATTCGCGCCAAGGTGCGTGAAACAGGCGGCGAATTCCATGTGGTAAAGAATACGCTTGTCCGCCGCGCCTTTGCCGCAAGTGGAATGGAATTCCCGGCTGATTACCTTGTGAAAAGCACGGCAATTTCCTTTGCCTTTACCGACCCGGCATCCACGGCGAAAGCCCTGACCGATGCGATGAAAGGCAAGGATTTTATCAAGGTCAAAGGCGGATACATGAGCGGCAAATCGCTCAATGCCGCGCAGGTGAAAGCCCTGTCGGATACGCCGCCGTTGCCTGTTGTGCGCGCCCAGTTGCTGGGTGTGTTGCAGGCTCCCGCTGGCAAGCTCGTCCGCACGATCGCTGAGCCCGCTCGCGGTTTGGCGGCTGTTATCAAGGCTTTCTCTGAGAAAGCGCCTGCCGCGGCGTAATCGGCAAGTTTATTGCGCAATAACACAAAATCTATCTCATACGTAATGGAGTATTTAGAAATGTCTGAAAAGCTCGATAAAATCGTGGAAGAACTTTCCACACTGTCTGTGCTCGATGCCGCCGAACTCGTCAAGAAACTTGAAGAGAAGTGGGGCGTCTCTGCCGCCGCGCCGGTGGCTGTTGCCGCCGCGGCTGGCGCCGCCGCGGCCGCCGAACCCGTCGAAGAGAAGACCGAATTCGATGTAGTCATCAAGGACGCCGGCGCGAAGAAGATCGATGTGATCAAAGTGATCCGCCAGTTGACCAACCTCGGTCTCGGCGAAGCCAAGACCATGGCGGAGACCGCCGGCTCGAAAGTTCTGGCTGGCGTGGGCAAGGATGCCGCCAACGAAGCCAAGAAGAAACTTGAGGAAGCCGGCGCGAACGTTGTGCTCGAGTAAGAAAATCTCTTCTTCATAAGAAGGAACAAGGAAAGACGACCCAGTACCAGCGGGTCGTCTTTTCATTTCTGCAAGCGCGTCGCCACGACACATGTCCTATGAATTTTGTTGATTTTCACTCTGGCGGTTCCTATAATGACTGCAATTGGTCTGACCACAAGACCACGAGAAAAAATATGAAAATACAAAAAATTTCACAGAAGTCACTTGTAAGAACTGCGGCGGGCAGGCTTGCCGCATCCCTGCTGGATGGCGCGTTGCCGCAGGGCGCGCAACTCCCTCCGGAGCGTGAGTTGATGAGTCAGTTGGGGATCAGCCGCGCTACGTTGCGCGAAGCGTTGAAGATGATGGAAGAAAGCCGTTTGGTTGAGTCGCGCCCACATGTGGGATGGTTTGCGCGAACGATCGAGGAGTCGAATATTATGCAGGCAAAAGAACTGGCTGGAGGCGCAGATCTAAAAGCGTCGAACTCTGCGGCAAGCGAGCCGTTGACGGGTCCGCGCCGAATCCCGGTCTCGCCGGAGAAACCGATCCGCATTCCCAACCTTCAAAAAGATCGGCTTGGCACGTTTGAGTTCATCTCGTGGTGGGAACGCGAGAAAGTGAAGAATGCGAAAGTGTTGGTGATCGGCGCTGGCGCGCTCGGTAACGAAGTGATCAAGAACCTGTCGCTGATGGGCGTGGGCAACATCTTCATTATCGATTTCGACAAGATCGAAGCCGCCAACCTTAGCCGTTCGGTGTTGTTCCGCGAAACGGATAACAATCGCAGTAAAGCCGAGGTGGCGGCGGCGCGCGCGAAGTCGGTGAACCCGGATGTGCGCGTGCAATATTTGAACGCCGATGTGACGACCGGTCTGGGGCTGGGAATCATCCGCCGCATGGATGTGATCATTGGCTGTCTCGATAACCGCGAGGCGCGGCTGGCGGTCAACCGCTTCTGCTATTGGATGAACAAATCCTGGGTGGATGGCGCGATTCAAGAACTGCTCGGGTTGATGCGCGTGTTCGTCCCCGGCGAAGGCGCGTGCTATGAATGCACGCTCACCGAGGCGGCTTTGCGCGACCTTTCCCTGCGCTATTCATGTCAATTGTTGGCGCGGCAAAATGTTCTGCTTGGCAAAGTTCCGACGACGCCGACGATTGCTTCGATCATCGGCGGCATGCAATCGCAGGAAGGATTGAAGTTGATTCACAGCATGACGGTGGAGCCGGGCAAGGTCACACACTTCAATGGTCTCACCAACCACATGCACACGACTGCCTACGTGCCGCGCGAAGATTGCGAAAGCCACTGGACGTATGGCGACATCACCGAACTGCCGGCGCGCGCCGAACGCGCCACGCTTCATGACCTGCTTCGTATTGCGCGCGCCGATCTGGGACAGCACGCCTTTATCGAACTCGACCAGGAACTGGTCACGTCGTTGGAATGCCCAAAATGCCAGACGAAGGAAGATGTGCTGAAACCGCTAAGCGATATCACATTTGAGGCTGGACACTGCCCGACCTGCGGTACCCTGCGCGAGGCGAGTTTCACGCACACGATCACCGGCGAGGAGAACTTCCTGCATCGGACTTTGGCAAGTGTGGGCATCCCGGCTTTGCATATCATCCGCGCGCAAAACGGGATGGAATATCGCTTCTACGAGTTGACCGGTGATCTGCCTGATGCGCTTCACTTCCGTCACTTCGAGCAGACGATCAAACTGGCTGGAGCAGATCCTTTGAAAGTTGGCAGTCGCGTGCGGTTGAAGGACGAGATTCGAATCATGGATCCGGCCAGCGGCGCGGTTCGTGATCGAATTCGGATCAAGGATCACGCGGTGAAGGAAGTTGTTTCTGTTCGACCTGTATCCTCTGAGCCGGTACACCTCCGCAAGAAGAGCCTCGTCAAACTTGCAGATGCCCAACCCAACACGGTTCAGGCGAAAGGCGAAGGACAGCCCTCGAAGAAGATCGTTTTCGCCAACGCGGATGACGCGCCGAAACCCGCGAAAGAATAGCCGATGGCGACCCATGCCGCGACGATGAGTTCCATTCATGCTTCTATGTATGCGAGAGAATCCGATTCGTTCATGCGTAAGCTGACGATCTTACTCTTGCTGGTTGTCAACGCTTCGCTGGGTATTGTGTTGTGGTTCCGCCTCGATCGTGACCTGCCGCTGCTGCTCCCCACGTTTTTTGCGGATGCGTGTATTGGATTGATTGCGGGATATGGGGCGCGGTTCGTGTATCGCAATTGGAATTTGGCGGCGCAGTACATCACTGCCATCCTTGCGGCGCTTGTCGGAATGATCTTGATCGGTTCGTTGACAAAATCGGTGTTAGGCATAGGTCCGCTTGGGTTTGAGCGCGATGCTTCCGCGCAGATTCGCAATCTTAGCTTTGACAGCACGTTATCAACTCAGTTACGTGATTTGAATCTCGATCCGCTGACTTTGTTTGACTTCAGCAAAATGGAAGCGAGCGATGTGGCGCACCTTGCCGTGAGTTTGTTGTTGACCCTGCTGTCTTTACAGGCTTGGAGGCAATCGTCGCGGCAGGTGATCGAGGTCGAGCCGCTGGGGCACGCGCAGATCGAAGTGGAGCCGCGTAATATCGGTGTGAGCGTCTCGCCGGTGGAAACGCACGAACCCCGCCAACCTGTCACCTGGTTTCGCAGTCCCGCGCCGAGCCCGGCGCCGAGGCCCCGAATCCGCACAAAGAACAGAAGCAGGACCGAGGTGCGGAAGGCGGCGAAGGCAAGCGCTCCACGAAAGAGCCGTTCGCGGCGTCGACCGAATATCCAGTTGGCTGTGGTTGAAGAGCATCGCTGTCCGTATTGTCTTGATCCTGTCAATCGAAACGATGCGCGCGGCGTGCAGGAATGCGACGTGTGTCACACGCTTCATCACGCAGATTGTTGGGCGATCACCGGCTTTTGCCAGGTGCCGCATCTAAATTCTTGACTTGGAAGGTTAAATTATGTCTGAAATGAATGTAACCCTTGTTATGCCGAGCGGAGGCGTGCGCACTGCTGAAGTGCCCGCCGATGTGAAAATGCGAGACTTAATGACCGAGTTAATTTCGGTGTTGAGCCTCCCAACCGTTGGTCCCGACGGACGCCCGATGACGTATCGCGCGGACAGCAAGGCGCTTGGGCGCGAACTCAAAGAAGACGAAACGCTCACGGAAGCCGGTATCCCGGAGAATGATCGCTTGATGTTGACTGCGGATATTACGGCTGGCGCGATGTCTGTGGCAGAAACGCCTCGTATGCGGCGGTTGCGCGGCGATTATGAATTGATGATGGAGCTATCCTCCCGCAGCGATTTGATTTCCTTCGTCGCTTCCTCTCCGAACCCAAACCTGCCTCCCGAACGATACATCGTCACCTTCAAGTGCAAGAGTATCTCGAATGTGGATCGGCAGGGCAACCCAAAATTTTCCGAACATCATCAAGTGGAAATTTATTTGCACAATCAGTATCCGCAACGTTGGCCCGGCATGAAGTGGTTAACCCCGATCTGGCATCCGAATATCAATCACGTCAACGGTAGCGTGTGTATCGATGCGGCATGGTGGGCGGCAAGCCGCTCACTGGACAGGCTTGTGCTGATGCTTGGCGAAATGCTCCAGTGGAAAAATTTCCACGACGACCCGACCAAACCTCCCTTCCCATGGGATGCCGAAGCGGCGCGCTGGAGCCGTGAATATCGCAAGAAACATCCCAATGATTTCCCGGTCGATCACCGTGAATTGCTGAGACCAGAGCGCGTGAAATTGAATCTATCTGAACCGGCGAAGAGCAAGCCAGCCGTGCAGGTGAAACTTCAGCCTGCCGCGCCGAAAGCGATCGACAAACCCAAAATTAAATTGCGTTGACAGTGCGCACTGCTTCGCAATAGCGGAACTTTGACGTGGCTGTGGTTCAGCCTAAACCATACTTAGTAAGAAAGGAGATAAACAATGGCAGACATACCCGTTACGATCGTTCTTCCCTCCGGAGGTAGCCGCAATGCGGAGGTACCCTCTGAGGTGGCGGTGAAGGAGTTGATCCCCGAGTTGACGACCTCGCTCGAACTCCCCGTCACTGGTCCGGATGGTCGCCCCATGTCCTATCGCCTGGATAGCAAAGCGCTGGGTCGCGAATTGAAAGAAGAAGAGACCCTGTCCCAGGCAGGAATCCCTGAAGGCGACCGTCTGATGATGACCGCCGATGTCACCGCGGGGTAATTTCCCTGCGCGCGGACCGCTTCGTCACAAGCGGAGCGGTCCGCGCAACCTTCCACTGATTACCTTCATAAAGAGAACACCCATGCCAGCTCTTATTCGAATTGCCCCGCCCGAAGTTGGAAAGCCCGACACCACACCGCCGCCAATGGAGTTTGCCCGACGTTGGGACTCTCCCTTTGATCGTGGCGACCTTCAGCCAACCGTGGCTGTCTTTCTAAATCGGCTCGCATATTTCCGTATCACGGCTCATGCCGAGAGCGCGGAAGTGGAAGTGGGCGGCGTGTTGATTGGTCAGTGGTGTGAAGAAACGCCCGGCGGCAGTCAATTTATTGTAATCAATCACATGATCCCCGCCCGACACACCCGGCAGGGCGCGGTCTACCTGACCTTTACCAAAGACACACTGCTCGACGTTCACGATCAAATTGAAAACCTCTACCCCGGCGAAAAAATTGTGGGGTGGTACCACACCCACCCGCGCATGGGAGTTTTCCTCTCGCATTACGACACCTTCCTGCACAATAATTTTTTCCCCGATCCCTGGCAGGTGGCATTAGTGGTTGAGCCATTCTCATCGGTGGCTGGATTTTTTATCCGCCAGAACGATGGCACGCTCGACCCCACCCGCTACTTTGGGTTTTACGAAATGGATGGAGCCAATGGACGCAGGAGTGTCGTCCACTGGCAGAACTTGCACAAATCTGAAAATGAAGACCAAGGAGGTACCCCCTATGAATAGACGTATGCGTTCCTATTACTATGCACTACTTGGAGCGATGGGCGGATTGTTCGGCTGGCAGGTGAGCGATCAGATCGGTTTATCGTTCTCCTCGAACCTATACCTGAGCGAAGCGGTCGTCGGCGCGCTGGTTGGGCTATGTGTGGGGTTGTTCATCGGTCTCACCGAAGGAGCAGTCACACGCAACCCGGTACAAGCGATCAAATCCGGCGTGTTTAGCGGATTGCTCGGCTCGGGCGCGGGCGCGCTTGGTTTGCCGTTGAGCGAGTTCCTCTTTCAATCTGTCGGCGCGGGCATTGCCGGTCGTGCGCTCGGTTGGGGCGTGTTCGGTCTGTTGATCGGGCTTGCCGAAGGCATCGTCGGCAAATCGCAAGCATGGAAAGGCATGCTGGGCGGTACATTAGGCGGCGTGTTGGGCGGCATCTTGCTGGAAGTGGTCCACAGCCGTCTTCAAGACCCGTTAACCGGCAAAGCCGTCGGTCTGGTTTTACTCGGCGCCTCGGTGGGCGCGTTCATCTCGCTAATCGTCGTCCTGCTCTCACGCGCCTGGCTCGAGGTGGCATCGGGCAAACTCAAAGGCACCGAGTTCATCCTCGACAAATTCATGCGCGCGGGCGGTCCCGCCGTCGCCATCGGAAGCTCGCCCCTCAAATCGGAAATCGTTTTGCCCGACCCCGATGTAGCCCCGCAACACGCCATGCTGACCGGAAACGGCGCGGCTTTCTCTCTGAAAGACATGAGTCTCGCCGGCACGTTTATCAATAACCGTAAGATCGAGATCGCGCAATTGACGAACGGACAAAAGATTCGCATGGGCAACACCGATCTGGTGTACCACGAAAGGAGATAACCATGAGTAGGATGATTCGCATCTCTCTCAATTTGAGCCTGATTCTCACCCTGATATTTGGTTCTGCCCTGACGGTTTACGCGCAGGAACCGGAGACTCCGCAAGTCCGCATCACACAAGTGGACAACTCCAACTTCCCGAACGTCACGGTGTATATCTCTGCCACGAACGCGGCAGGCGAACCCGTCGGCATCGATCCGGCAACCATCCAGATTCAAGAAAACGGACAACTGATGCAGTTGACAGATGTGAGGGGCGGCGGGGAGGCGCTGGGTGGCGAGGCTATTCCCATCACCACCATGCTGGTCATCGACATCTCAGGCAGTATGGATAAAGGGAATAAAATCGGCGCCGCCAAAGACGCGGCAAAGACCTACGTCAGCGGGATGCGCGACGTTGACCAGGCAGGCGTGATCGCTTTCGATACGCAAGTGTATCGAATTCAAGAAGTAACCTCAGACAAAGCCGTGCTGACCGCCGCCATCGATGGTCTTCACACCGGCAGTGATACCGCCATGTACGAAGGTATCATGGAAGCCACTAAAGCCCTTGAAGGTATTTCGGGTCGCAAGGCAATTCTGGTTCTCTCAGATGGTTTGGATAACCAGAGTGTTGCTACGGAGGAAGATATCGTAAGCAATGTCGGACCCAGCGGATTGACAGTTTCCGCCATCGGCTTTGGCGATCCATCGGGCACTGGGCAGGCTGGGATCGATGAAGCCGGGCTACAGTCGTTGACGAGTCGCACCGGCGGCCAATATGCCTATGTTACCGATGCCGCCACATTGACCGCTCTTTATCAACAGACCGGCAAGGCATATCAAAGCGAATATGCCGTCACCTATGTATCTCCGTTCACTTTACGAGATGGCGTAAACCGTAACCTCTCAGTTGCGCTGACTGGGGCGCCCACAGTCGCGGAAGGAACGTATAACCCCGGTGGTGTGTTACCGGAAGTCACTACCAGTTCCCTGCCCCTGTTCCTTTCCATTCTGGCTGGCTTGCTGGCTCTGCTGTTCCTGCCCGGATTGATCGGCGGAATCTCGAACCTGGCAGGCGGGAGAAAACCCGGTTCAGGATTCGGGCTTGGCAAACAATCAGCCAAACCTGCAAGCGGGCGAATCAAGCTCAAATAATATTTGTAACAAAAACGACTGGCGTAAAAGCCAGTCGTTTTGTAGAGAGACGATTTATAAAGAGGCAACCCCGCTGGGTTGCCTCTTTTTTGATGGGACTTGATTAGGCCGCCAGTGGTCGTTCCATTTTGCGGATGACCATGACCACCTTGCCTTTAATCTCCAGCGGCTCAGACTTTTTGATGAAGATCGGCTTCATGGTGGGGTTGGCGGGTTGCAGGCGGAAACGTTCCTTCTCTTTGAAGAAGTATTTCAAAGTTGCTTCGTTATCGCGGGGAAGCCACACAGCAACCATTTCGCCATTGCGAGCCTCGCTGGCGGGCTTCATCACGACGATATCGCCATCGTTGATCATGGCGTCGATCATGGAATCTCCCTTGACCTCGAGAGCGAAGAGATTATCGCCTTTTTCTTTGGAAGGGAGAAGAGTCCGCGCAATATCTACGGCATTGGCTTCGTTATCGGAGATAAAGCTGACGTTGGGATCAAGTTCGGGGAGAGGGATACCAGCCGCAATCGGTCCGAGAATCGGCACACGCAGTGTATCTGCCGAAGCGTTGTATCCGGAAACGCGAACACCGCGCGAGATCTTGCGGTCGCGTTCGATCTTTCCCATCTTTTCAAGTTGGTCGAGATAGTAATTTACAACCGATGTGGATGTAATGCCGGTCTTCTCGCCAATCTCGCGGATGGAAGGCGGGTAGCGGTTTTCACGCTGGTATGTTGCGAGAAAATCCAAAATCCGTTGGTGGCGTTCGCCTAAACCTTTGCTTTTTCGAACCATCATCATAGCAACCTCCAGCCCAAAGTGGGCATTCTTCGCTCATTTGTGCTATGAATAATACCCGAACGCCTGTTCTGTGTCAAGCCCGATTTTGAAAGTGCAAAGTTACAGGATTTTAGCCACAGACGGCTCGGAGATTTTTTCTCAGAGCGTCCTGCGTTCTCGATAGCGCTGTTTCTAGATCCATGTGCGGCGGCGCATCCAGAAGAACATGCCGATGGGTAAAAGAATATTAATTCCCAGCGTGATGTAGAAAACGGGATTGGTTGTCCAATCGGTTAATCTTCCCTGGGGTTCGAAGAAGTTCATTCCAAAGAAACCTGTAACGAATGCCAGCGGCATGAAGATGGTGGTGATGATCGTCAACGTTTTCATGATGTCGTTCATGCGGTTATTGACCACGGAGAGGTATGTGTCTAACGCGCCGCCGACGAGATCGCGCAGGTTTTCGTTCAGATCGTGCAGGCGGACGAGGTGGTCGTAAATGTCACGGAAGAAGATGCGATCTTTGGGATCGATCACGCGGTAATCGTCGCGGGCGAGTTTGTTCAGCACCTCGCGTTGAGGGAGGAGGATCCGCCGCATGGAGAGCAGAACGCGTTTGAGGGCAAACAGCCTCTCCAGCGTCCGAGGCGAGGGTTTGTCGAAGATGTGGTCTTCGAGTTCGTCAATTGCAGAGTCGATTCGCTCGACGGTGGGCATATAGCCCGCCACGAGAAAATCCATGATCTTGTAAAGCAAGTGATCAGCGCCGTCTTGCACGTTGCGGATGTCGCGGTCGCAAGAAGCCCAAGTTTCCTCGACTGCAGAGATGGGGAATTCGTGATGAGTAACGATGTAGTTAGGTCCGAGGAAAATATCCAATTCGTCCACTTCGCTTTCCCACAATGTGCCATTTTCTTTAACGTCCATGTAATTCATGACAATGTAGAGATAGTTTCCCCAGTCATCGAGTTTAGGTGAATGGGTCTGTTGCAGAGCATCTTCAATGGACAGCGAATGAAAGCCGAAATCCTGCAAAATGGGGAGGGAGTTCTCGTCAGGCTCGTTGACGAAATCCACCCAGAGCAATGAGCGGCGGTCACGGATAAGTTTTGTAAATTCCTGAGGAGGGATATCCTTGCGTATAGGCTTGCCGGGTGAATAGTACAGCGAACGGATCATGGGTTCTCCAAAAAACAAGGTTTTTACTTAAAGTTAAATATTCCAAAACAAAAACTTCATTTAATTGATTTATCCTTGACAAATTATGAATAATGAGTAAAATGCAATCACGAATTATGAATATAAGGATGAGAAAATTGATGTTTTCAATCGGTTTTCAAAAGAATCTCGATTTACAGTTTGTTTTTTATGCCAAATCGCTCCAGTCTAAGGAGATTGACTATGCTTCAAACACAAATAGAAAAGGTGATCGGAACGTTCAACGAATACCCGCGCACGTTCTGGAAGGTGGTTTTTATCACGTTCATTGACCGGGTCGGCGGAGCGTTGATCTTTCCATTCTTTGCGTTGTATCTTACCAGCAAATTCAACGTTGGCATGGCAGATGTGGGTATCCTGTTTGCCACATTCTCCCTCTCTGGTCTTGCCGGAAATGCCATCGGCGGCGCATTAACAGACCGCTTCGGACGGAAGAAGATTATCATTTTTGGGCTGATCACCTCCTCGTTTAGCCTTGTTGCCATGGGCTTCGCCGCTTCGTTCCAGACCTTTTTTGTGCTCGCCCTCTTCATCGGCATCCTTGCCGATGTGGCTGGACCTGCGCGTGAAGCCATGATCGCCGATATTCTTCCCGAAGAAAAGCGCGCCGGCGGATATGGAATCCTGCGGGTTGCGTTCAACCTGTCTGTGACGATTGGCCCGGCCATTGGCGGTTTGCTTGCGGGCGTTTCCTATCTGCTGTTATTCACATCAGATGCAGTCATATCCCTGCTCACGGTTGTGTTGGTTGCCACTCTTTTGCCGGAAACAAAGCCGCAACGCCATGCCGATGCTCCTCAAGAAACGGTTGCCAAGACGTTTGCCGGCTATGGCAAGGTATTCCGTGACCTGACATTCATGCTCTTCCTCGGGTTTGTGCTCTTGCAAGTCTTGGCTTACATGAACATGAACACAACTTTGGGCGTCTATCTGCGAGACCAATTTGGCACCTCGGCATCCCGATATGGATTACTTCTCAGCATCAATGCCGCGATGGTTGTGCTTTTTCAATTCTCGATCACTCGCCGTGTGGAAAAATTGTCGCCCACACTGATGCTGGCGTTGGGAACTTTCTTGTATGCGGTTGGTTTTAGCATGTACGGATACGTTTCCAGTTATATAATGTTCATTGTCGCAATGGTTATCATTACGATCGGTGAAATGATCACTGCGCCGGTGCAACAAGCGCTCACCGCAAAGTTCGCTCCTGAAGAGATGCGCGGACGCTATATGGCGGTTGCCGGTTTGGCGTGGGGAATTCCTTTTATGATTGGACCTTACCTTGCCGGTCTGATCATTGACGGACCGCGCCCGGAACGATTGTGGTACATCGCCGGCTTTATCGGCTTACTTTCGGCGCTCGGTTTCCTCAACCTCGGCCGGGCAATTGCATATCGCCATAAGGAACAATCATCATCGCAGGTTATGTCTGAACCTGTGTAGAAAAAACAAAATCTGGAGGTCCACAATGTATTCCGCGCCCACTCGATGCCCGGTCTGTCAATCTGAATTGGAGATTGCCCGTCTGCACTGTTCCGCCTGCGATACTTCTATCGAGGGTCATTTCAATGGCGGGCCAATTGCGCATCTCACGCCAGAACATCTCGATTTCATCATCACGTTTGTCCGCTGCGAAGGCAAGATCAATCGCATGGAACAGGAACTCGATCTCTCCTACCCAACCATTCGCAACCGATTGCACGAAGTGATTCGCGCGCTTGGGTATGAACCGGGCAAGGATGAGCCTGTCGAAGTCACCCCGGAAAAACGAAACACCGTGCTCGAAGATTTGGAATCTGGGAAAATCTCGGCGGACGAAGCCATGCGTATGCTGCGCGGAGAGGAGCAATAAACCATGTCGCGCTCATACCCAATTTCAGGGAATGCCAAAATTCGTGTGGAGTTGGCTGGCGGCGATCTCAGTGTGGTCGGCTGGGAGGGGAGTGAACTGTTGATCAAAGGTGATAATGATGATACCCGCGTCGAATCGACAAGTGAGGCTGTTTCCGTTTCCTCCGCCGACGATCTCTCCTTGCGCGTTCCCCGCGCCGCTTACATCGAATTCGTCAAGGTCGGCGGAGATGTGTCGCTTCGGGGCTTAACGGGAGGGTGTGAACTCAAGGAAGTGAGCGGCGACTTGTCGATTCGCGATATCGGCTCGATCTCGATCGACACGGTCCATGGCGATATGTCATTATCCAATGCGCGGGGAAACGTGTTCGTCAAAAATATCCACGGCGACGCGTCTCTGCGCGATGTGGATGGCGATGTGACGATTGAAATGCTGGCTGAAGATCTTAGCCTGCGCGGAGTGCGAGGCAACCTGCGCGTGATGAACCTGGACGGCGACGCATCCATCCATAGCGTGGACGGTAGCGTTATTCTCGATTCGGTGGCGGATGATCTTGCCTTGCGCGGCACGCGCGGCGATGTGCGGGTAAATGTGGGGGAGGATGTGGTGGTGTACCTCGACCCGAAGCCGGAGGCTGAGTACTCTATTAATGCCGGGGAGGATATTCTGCTCGTACTGCCCAAGAATGCGAACGCCACTCTCGATATTCGCGGCGATGAAATCTCCATGGAATGGAACGGCTTCCAAAACGACGATTCGACCGAGCGCGTGGTTGTACTTGGCGATGGTGTGGCAAAGATCTCGCTGAATGCGGGCGGGGATGTGCGGGTTTCGAATCGCACCGACGCCGGCGAATCTGCGGACGAGTGGGGCAACTTCGCGGGTTTGAACTTCGACTGGTCCGATTTTGGCGAACGCATTTCACGCAAGGTGGAGCAGGCTACGGCGCGCGCAACCAAACGGGCAGATGAAGCGGTACGCCGGGCGGAACGTCATGCCGCGCGGCACGCCGGTCATTCAAAAAGGGGATTGGTCATCGGTCGCTGGAATTGGGATTTCAAAGGCGCGCCCAAACCGCCGACTCCTCCCGAACCTCCCTCTGAACCCGTTTCAGAAGAGGAACGTATGGCGATTCTGAAAATGCTTGCGGAGAAAAAGATCACCGCCCAGCAAGCGGAAGAACTGTTGAACGCGCTTGATGGAGGTAAATAATGTCATCGGAAGAACGCCAGAAGATTTTGCAAATGGTGGAGGAGGGGAAGATCTCTGCCGAAGATGCCGCGAGCCTGATGCGCGCGCTCGATGACGACGCGGAAGATGCCGGGGCTGAGATGGAAATCATCCAACCGGAATCAAGCTCAGGCTGGGAAAACGATGCGTCGAGTGAGACGAGGCGGACCGCCGCGCCCGAGTTCGATCAGATCAAAGCGCGGGCGCGTCGCTTTGCGTTGATCCCGTTGTGGGTGGGTGTCGTCGTCACGGTATTCAGCGCGTGGGTAATTTATGCCATTCAGCAAAATGCCGGCGTAAATTTTTGGTTTTACTGCATGATCCTGCCGTTGATGTTGGGCGTGTTATTGATCGCGCTCGGTTCGGGCGGACGTTCTGCGCGTTGGATCTATGTCGATGTGGATCGCCGCGACGCGAAGTCCGGTGACGGCCCGCGGCATATTACGCTGGGACTCCCCGCGCCGCTTGGCTTGTTGGGTTGGTTCTTCAGCACGTTCGGGCGGAACATCGAAGGCATGGGCGAAGGCAAAGGCAGGGCGATTGCGCACCTGATGGAAGCCGCGATGACATCTGATGAACCGTTGATGGTCAACGTGGACGATGACAATGCGCATGTGCAGGTTTATATCGGCTAGGAGTTGAAATGACAGAGATAGTAAAAAAACAACCGTTGTTGAGCGGTTTGCTGATCCTGTTTCTTATCGCGATGATCTTTGCGAACATCGGCGGGAATATGTACGATGGTTTGTTGCCGTTGTATTTAAAGGATTTGAACGCGTCGATTCCGCAGATCGGGTTGTTCTTCACGCTTTCACAGGTTGTGCCGCTGTTGTTGCAGATCCTCGGCGGGTGGGTCTCCGATTCGCTCGGGCGCTTGCGCGCAATCGCCATCGGAAGCGTGTTCGGCGTGATCGGTTTCATCCCGTTGGTGTTGGCAGATACCTGGCACTGGCTGTTGCTGGCGGCGGCTGTAGGTTCGGTAGCGCGCGCGCTGGTGGGACCGAGTTTCGACGCGTTCATTGCAGAACATTCCACAGAGGAGAATCGCGGCAAAGTGTACGGCGTTTCGCAGGCGATCTTTATGATCGTGATGGTTGTCGGTCCGCCGGTAGGCGCGTGGCTGGCTGGTTCGTACGGATTCAAATTCATGTTGCTGACTGCGGGCATCTTTTACTTGATCGGCGCGGTGATGAGAATCGGCATGGCGCGCGAAGCCGCGAAGGGACAAACATCCAAACCAACGTTGTCGTTCGCGGGGTTGAAATCGAACCTCGGCGCGATGTTCGGGTTGATGTTCTCCGGCGGGGTGATCACGTGGATTTTGATCACCGACGGCTTCCGCGATGTTTCGTTTCAACTCTCGGGGAACCTGTTCCCGGTTTATATGCAGGAATTCGGCCGCTTGAGCATTCAACAGATCGGCTGGGTGAATTCGTTGTTCGGCTTGTGCATGATGCTGACTATGATTCCCGGCGGCTGGCTGTCTGACAAAGTCGGCGAGCGGGTGGGTATTGCCTCTGGCATGATTCTGATGGCGGCATCGTTGTTCCTTTTGATCAACATCCCACAGGGAAGTTCGGTATTGTATTTCGTAGGTTGGGGCATGGCAGGGACTGGAATTGGTCTCATGTCGCCCGCCTATCAATCGTTGATCAGTAAATCTGTGCCGCAACATTTGCGCGGAACGGCGTTTGGTTTGTTCAGCACCAGCCTCGGCATCATTTCTCTCCCAGCCCCGTGGATTGGCGCGCAACTATGGGATCGCGTCAGCCCGCAATTCCCGTTTACAATCACCGCGATCGCCCTGTTGTTGACGGTCGTTCCGATCTGGTTTAAGTTCAAACTTCCAAAATCGGCAACACCGTTAAATACAGCCGAAGAACCCGTCAAAGAATCCACCACCCTCACCCCTGAACTGGGGTCGTAACGGAGGTCGTCATGGCATCAACAGAAGAACGAATGAAGATCTTGAAAATGATCGAGGAAGGCAAACTCAGCGCGGAGGAAGGGACGAAACTGCTCGCGGCGTTGAGCGCCAAACGTCCGCTTTCGCCTCGCGCGCCCGGGATGCCTGGCGGCGCCAAGTGGCTGCGGATTCGCGTCACCGACACGCGCACGGGCAGGTCGAAGGCATCGGTGCAGATCCCGCTCGCGTTGGTAGACGCGGGTCTGAAGATCGGCGCGCACTTCGCCCCCGAAGTGGAAGGCGTGGATATGTCTAACGTGATGGAAGCCATTCGCTCCGGCATGACCGGCAAGATCATCGACGTGACCGACGGAGAAGACGGCGAACACGTGGAGATTTACGTCGAGTAGCCGGACCAACTTCACACGAGGAGAGATGCGCATGGAGAAAACCTCCAACCGCCCAAGCGGGATGTTCGGCTTTACCATCGTCTGGATCGGGCAGATCGTCTCGGTGCTTGCCAGTTCGATGAGTCAGTTCGCGCTGACTATCTTCATGTTCAACGAGACCGGCAGCGCGCTGGCGATGGGGACGATGCAGGTGTTTTTCATCACGCCTTTTCTGTTGATCTCGCCGCTCGCCGGCGTGTGGGTGGACCGCTACAACCGCAAATTGATGATGATGGTCAGCGATATCGGCGCGGGTATTGCCACAATTATCATATTGGTTTTGCAGGCGCTGGGAATCCTTGAGTATTGGCACTTGTACGGCGCATCCATTATTTATGGGTTGGGCATGGCTTTCCAATGGCCCGCATATTCCGCCGCGATCTCCACGATGGTGCCGAAGGAACAACTGGGTCGGGCGAACGGCATGATGTCGCTGATCGAGGCGGGACCTCAAGTGATCGCCCCCATTTTAACTGGAGCATTATTGCCCGTGATCGCGCTCACCGGCATCCTGTTTCTCGATGTGATCTCATTTTTGCTGGCTATCGGCGCGTTATTGTTCGTTCATATTCCGCAACCGGTGCGTTCGGAAGAAGGGGTAGAGTCGCAAACCGGAGGAATTCTTAGCGAAGCCGCGTATGGGTTCAAATATATTTTTGCGCGCCCGAGTTTGTTGGGTTTGCAGATGGTCTTCTTCTTTGGGAATCTTTTCGCGGGAATTGGCTTCACCGTGCTCGCGCCCATGATCCTGACGCGCTCAGGCGGAGACAGCCTTGTATTCGGAACCGTTGAATCCGCCGGAGCCATTGCCGCCGTGGTGGGCGGTGTGATGATGAGTGCGTGGGGGGGCTTCAAGCGTCGTGTCCATGGCGTTTTGCTGGGCTGGATGATCAGCGGAATCGGTATGGCGATCATCGGTTTTACAGGCGGTCTGCCGATTTGGATCACGGGTGTGGCAATCACCGCAATTGCCAGTCCTTTAGTGAATGCATCTAATCAGGCGATCTGGCAGTCGAAAGTTTCATCGGATCTGCAAGGGCGCGTCTTTTCCGCCCGTCGTTTGATCGCCTGGCTTACGAACCCTATCTCCCCGCTCATCGGCGGCGCATTGGCAGATTTTGTGCTTGAACCGGCCGCGCTCGCAGGCACCGGGTTGCCATCCGTATTATCCAATCTCGTTGGCATGGGCGCGGGAGCCGGGATGGGAACTTTGATCGTCTTCTGCGGGCTGGCTTCCGCATTGACCGGTATGGCTGGTTACTTTTTCAATTCCATCCGCAATGCCGAATCCATTTTGCCCGATCACGACAGCCTCCCGCCGCAGGAACCGGAACTCGCCTAAAGCCGGGAAAATTTACAATAAATTTACAACGAACAACCCTAATCAAGGGTTGTTTTCTTTTTTGGGCTGTGTTATTCTCCCTGCGAGATGTCATTATTGAATTGGACTTTGCCCTTCCAGCGTCCGCGAGGCTTGCGGGGAATTTTCATCATTTGGTCTGGGCAGATGGTCTCCGGAATCGCCTCTACCATCGCCTTTTTTGCGCTCCCCGCGTGGATTTTGAGCAACACCGAATCGAGCGGCAACGCCCTCGGCTCGTGGGAGTCGTTGTACTTCGCCTCCTACCTCATTGTCATCCTTTTTGCCGGCGTGTTCGTAGACCGCTACCCGCGTAAAGCCATGATGCTGGTGTACGATGTGCTCTCGCTCATTGCGGCGGCGCTCTTGCTGATCTTCGAACGCGCAGGGATTCTTTCCATCTGGCATCTTTATCTGGCGGGAATCTTACAAGGGATCGGTTACGCTTTCCAATCGCCGTCCTACTCGGCGGCGATCACCACCATGGTCTCGAAAAAATATTTTGTGCGCGCCAACGGCTTCCTTGCCCTGCTCGATAGCGCGCCAGGCATCATCGGGCCCCTCCTTGCCGTATTTCTGTTTCGATCCATCGGGTTGGCTGGCATCCTGATTGTCAACCTGCTCTCGTATGCGGTTTCTATCACAGCGTTGTTGATCGTCGATGTCCCGCTAACCCCGCACACCCCGGAAGGGGAGCGCGCGCAGCACGGTTTCCTCAAAGAAGCGATGTATGGCATCCGTTACATTCTGCAACGCCCGGGCTTGCTGGGCGTAACGCTTATTTTCCTCTTCGGTAACTTTTTCTCGGGAGTGGCGCTTTCGGTCACATCCCTGTTCACGATGGTTTCACTCCGTACTGGCGGCGACCCCAGTTCGGCGGGCACAGCGCAGTCTGCGGCGGCATTTGCCGCGCTTGCTGTGGGAATCGTTCTCACCACCCTCGGCGGAATTCGACGCCCGGTACGCGCCATCATTTTAGGCTGGGTATTGTCGAGTCTGTTTGGGTTGTCGTTGCTTGGCATTGGAAAAATATTGATCTTCTGGGTGATCGCCGCCATTGTAGACGCGGCATTTGAACCGGTGGTGAATGTTTCGCTGGATTCTTTCCTGCAGGCGAAGGTCCCTCCCGACGTGCAGGGACGCGTCTTTGCCGCCAGTGATTTTTTGGCGCAAGCCATGATTCCTCTTACGCCCCTTGTGGCTGGTTTCTTAGGCGAAGGAATCTTCGAACCTGCCATGGTAGAGGGCGGACAACTCGCCCGCTACTTCGGCTGGATCGTTGGCACCGGACCCGGTTCCGGTTTCGGCTTGATGATCTTCCTGTGTGGCATGGCTGGCACGCTGGTGGGACTCTCCGGCTACCTCGTCCGCGCCATCCGCGATGTGGATGTGATCCTCCCTGATTTCGATACCCTGCCGAAGATTCCAAACCCCGTTCAGTCCGATGTCCCCGCCAAAAAGAAACGCGCGACAAAACCCCGCTCGAAAAACAGCCCAAAACAGCAATAAAATTGAACAGGCTGAGGACTCTAGAATCCTCTCGTCAAGTGAAAACAGACCCCCGAAGTTTTCAAAACTTCGGGGGTCTGTTTGTTTACTTGCCTGTCAAAACACCCAACCGATCCACATACTCCTCCAGCACGGAGAATGCGTCTTCGATGGGTTGGGTAGTGGTCATGTCAATCCCAGCGAGGCGGTACACGTCCATCGGAGATTTCGATGAGCCAGCCTTGAGGAAGTTGATGTGATCTTGCGCGGCGTTCGCGACTCCGTCAAGGATCCGCTTGGCGATGGCGTTCGCGGCGGAGATGCCGATGGCGTATTGGAACGAGTAGAAGTCAATATAAAGATGCGTGGTGAACGTTCCCCACGTGATGCCAACACGTTGACGATCCAGATTCATTTCGTTGCCGAAGCCTTCGCTGAACAAGTCTGCCATCAATTCGATCATCGAGTCTGCGGTGAGAGGCTGACCCTTTTCCACGCGCTGATGCGTTTCGAGTTCGAGGCGCGCGAGCGTGGGCATGATGAAGAAGTAACGATGGAAGTTATCCATTGCCTCTTCGAGCAATGCCGTTTGGAAAAATTTATTTTGATTCGTTTTGAGCAGATGCGCGCGCGTCATCGCTTGATTGAAGTTCGACGCGGTCTCCGAAATGATTGACGGATACGTGTAATAGATCATCGGCTGGACGCGGCTGGCGTAATAGGCGTGCATCGAGTGACCGAGTTCATGCGCGAGCGTGCTCATACTTCCCACATCGTCGGTGTAACTCATCATAATGAACGGATGCGTGTCGCTTGGCACGCGTGTCGAGAACGCGCCTTGGCGTTTGCCCGCGTTGGGCGACCAATCTACCCATCGGTCAACCAAGCATCCCCGTCGCATGACGCGGACGTATTCCTCTCCCATCGGCGCGAGTCCTTCGCAGATCCAATCCACTGCTTTTTCAAACGGCACTTTGTGAGTCTTCGTTGTCAGCGGCGCCCACACGTCGTATGGATTCAACGTCTTCACGCCCAACGCCTTGCGTCGAATTTTCCAATACTTATGCCAGAGCGGAAGATTCTTTTTGAAGATGTTGATGAGATTATGGAACATCTCGACAGGCACGTCCCCGTTGAAAAGCGTGGCTTCAAGCGCGGAGTTGAATTTGCGCGCCTTCATGTTGAACACGTTGGCTTTGATCGAAGCGGTGAGGTTGCTCGACAACGTGTTCTTGGCTTCGAGATATTTATCATTGTAATTTTCCCACGCGCTTTGCCGCGCCTTGCGGTCTGACCCGTTGAGGATCGCGTCGAACGTGCTTTGGGTCAACTCCACTTTTTTGCCCTTGCTGTTTTTCGCGGGCTTGAATTTGAAATCGGCATTCGCCAACAAACTCGCGGTGTTGCGCACCGTGCCGAACGGATCGCGCAACATGCCCATCAACTCCTCCACTTCGGCGCTGCGGACGTGCGCCTGCTTGCGGAAGAGATCATTGACGAAATGCTCGTAGACTTTCATGCGTGGGTCCGATTGGATCCACTGACGTAACTTCGCCTCGCCCACCGACAGGAGTTCTGGTTCCACGTAGGAAGCCGCCGCTCCCACCTGAGCCAGCGCGGACATCGCCTTCCCGTTCATCGCCGCGCCCTGTTCATCGTTCGCATCCACCGAACTCGACATCGTCGCATACACGCGGACCTTCATCGAGCGCTGTTCGAGCGCGTCCATCGCGTTCATCGCTTCGATGAACGTATCCACGCTATCGCCGAGATGTCCCTTGTATTTTTGGATCGAGGGAAGAGCATCGAGGACGCTTTTCACTTCAACGTCGAATTGACTCGCTGATGCGAACACGCTTTCGGCGTTCCATGTTTGGTTCTTTTTTACTTTCGAGCGGGGCAGGGGAGTGGGCATGAGGTTGTCTCCTTTGAGTCATTTAGGCAATAGTTTTTCTATCTCGTTCAAGATGTGAGATAGTGTTGGTTCATGAGCGGAGGATAACTCATCACGCGGACCGTTATGCTTGTGATGAGGATGCGTGCTGATTTCGGGGTGATGAGGCGCGTTGTCGTAACGAAAAATACGTTTTCCGTTTTGCATAAAAGTATACGAGTAATGTACCTTAACCGGATATCCCAACTCGGTGCTGACGACTTCGTAAATATCCAGATAACTTTTCTCCCAAAACAAAACCCGGCACCGAATAAGTCCATTGTACTCATCCGATGCCAGGCAAGTAACTTCACCTTGAATTTCCGCGCCTTTCATGCGGCGCAGACTGCGCTCTATACCCGAAAAATAATCCCCGATTTTCATCCCGCTAGAGCCGCATCCTCTCGCATGAACTTGCGGATGGGCAGGGATGTTAGATACAAGTGATAGATTCCAGCCCACATCATAAACTCGTCGTTGTCACCGAGTTTGCCGTCTGAATAGCGGCGGAAGAATTCGATGGTGGAATAACCGAACTTGCGCTCGTACTTTTTTAGCATGCGCGTCAGATCGTTGAAATCTACAGGCTGGGGTGTAAGGGATTTGGTCATAAGTCGTTCCTTGAGAAAAAGTATAACACAGCAAGAATGCCCCGATTACAAATCGGGGCATGTTGATTTTTGATCTTGAAATTAGAAACCGTCACTCAATTCTCGGCGAAGTGAAGTATCTGCCGAGGAAATCTTTCACCAGCATCCAGCCGGTCCAACAGCCGTCAATTTGCTCGCCGAGTTTGACCTCGATCCATATCGAGCCGTCTGCGAAGCGTTGTACCTTGCCGGTGTTGACGTACCAATACGTGTTCTGCATGGCGGAGGAAAGGATCTTCGTCCCGCCGGGCGCGTTGCGAATGTACAGCCCGTCTTTGTATGTGATCTTCACGAGTTTGAAGAAGTCAGTGGTGGGAGGCTGGGTGGGCTGGGGTGGCGGTGGAGGTGGAGGATAGTTTGGCGGCGGTGTGACAGCGCCAACAGGCAGATAGATCACCTGCCCCGCGTAAATGAGACTCGGGTTCGTGATCTGCGGATTCACCGCCAGCAGACTCGCTACGCTCGCCCCGGTCTTTTGGGAGATAATGCCGATGGTGTCGCCCCATTGCACGGTGTAGGTCCCGCCATACGTCGGGGCGGGAGCGGGAGGCGTGTATCCCGACGGGATGTTGAGGACTTGCCCCGCGTAGAGCCACCATCCCAGCCCGGGGTTAGCGGCGCGGATGGCATCCACAGTCGTGTCGCACGTCAGGGCGATGCCGCCGAGCGTGTCGCCCCATTGGACAGTGAGGTAAGCAGGACATTGCGCCCACGCCCGCGCCCCGCTCGCCGAAGCGAAGGACGCGATCAGGAGCATGAAAACCAGCGTGACTTGAACAATTCTCTTCGTCATTGCATCTTCTCCTTGGTTGGCTCGACCGCAGGACCAAACAACTTCGGCGTTTCTCGCGCGGCGAGTGTCTTAAGAATACTCGAAAAGAATCTTTTTATCAACCGATGGATGATGATTTTTGCTGACTCTTTGCTCTTATTGAGAGGGGCGGAGTGCATGAATCTTGCGCGCTAATCAGGGATTTGTTCGTTCAGCCAAAGACGGATAACATTCTGTATCTCATCTGGCTTTTTCATGATCAGAAAATGATCGCTATCTATCTCCACGTAAGTTCCCAAATCTCCGACCTCCGCCGCAAATTGACGCGCCATGGCAGGTGGGACTCGTTCATCCTGTGCGCCTTCGATCATGAGAACGGGCAAACCCAGCCCTCTGACACCAGTCCCGTTCGTGAAGCCGTCAATAAAGAATAAGCCGACAAGTCCGCTTTCAGCGCTCAATTCGGAAGTCAATCGCCCCATGCTAAAGCCTCCATTGGAAAAACCGCCGAGATAGAATCTTGTTATCCCTTGTTTTCTAAGATGCTCAAAAGTACGTTTCAGTATCTCGTGACCGCGCGGCTTCGACCATTGACCTGTCCATTCTGTGGATGGGCAAACGGTCACGCCGCCAAGTTCTTTTACGGGTTGCGCAATTTCCCAACACTGCGCTGTGACGTTTCCCATAAAGCCGTGCAGAAAGATCACTCCAAAGGTAGGCTGTTCCTGCGGCTGAATAATGACCGCATCGAAGCCGTCCGGTTGTTGAAGGTTCAGATATGTGCTGAGAATAGGAGACGGGAACATGCCTTGGGTTCTCATCTCGGAGTATGCAGTTTGAAAAGCGGGGATGAGACCCTCATGCTCGCGAGTGGAGTCGCCTCCAATGAAATGAAATAACTCCTCTCCAAAAATGAGGGCGTCCTGTTCGTCTATGATAGAACCGAGCCAGCGCGGAGCGTTTCCCTCAGGCAGTGTGATCATGCGAATCTCGGATGACTGGTTTTGTCCCAAGAGAATCAACCGGGCAACGACGACCAGTACGAATCCGATCACACCAGCGAAAATCAGGAACAGAGATTGTTTGCGCGATACAGGAACAGCGATTAATCCAAGTACAAGCAGCGAGCCTGCGAGCAGATATAACACCCCCGAACTTGTGATCGGCAGTCTGAAGGCTAATACGATCAACGCCAGCAGAGGCAGGGCAAGAAGAATACCCAACAGGCGGAGTATATAGGGGAAAATAGGTCGCATCCATCCACCTCCGATGTTTTCGGTGAATTCATCGGAAAATTTTACTGTTGGTCAGACCGTAGTGTGTCCAGCATAAAAGCAGGATGACGACATTCGGTTACCATCGTTCTCGCCAGGAAATTTATATCACGGTGGTCTGAGATAGATTTGCAATCAAAGGCAGGAGAGAATCTCGACAAGCAGTTCAAGCATTCAATTAATTTCGTTAGACCTCTTGCATAAGCGTCTCTTGCTCAGCCACACATCGTCCCGATCTCCTTCGGGAGAGTCCACAGAGACCTTTGAGAAATTCTCTTTTTCTCTGTGTTCTCTGTGGCAAAAATGACTTTCGCAAGAGGTCAATTTATGTTTCCCGAAACTTCATTATCCCGCCAATCCCCAACAGAATCACCCCCAAGGCGCCTCCCGCAAGCACAAGCAACCAAGTGAATACTTCGCCAATTCCGCCATACAGATATGTCCACATCCACACCTCGCCGTTTTCGAGCAGCGCCGCTTCTACATGAACCGAATTCTCCGCAGACGCGACGCAGTTCCTGCTCGAGCGCGCGACGACTTTCCCCGGCGGCGAAGAGACGCTGAATCGACTCTCGCCTACTTGGCAGGGTGTGGCATTTAGGTCCTCGGTTGCTTCATCATAGAGCATCCATGGCTCAGCAGTCTGCCACAGCTCTCTCTTGTACACGTTACTGCTTTCCGTCGTGGCAAGGATAAACCCGGAATCGGTCAATTCGATGGTGGTTGCCCGTTCGGGGAGGAGTGAAAGCGGCTCCCATCTCGTCCCCAGCCCCGGGCGCGCCACAGTGAAGTAGTAACAACCGAATACGATCACAAGCCAGGTGACCGCTGCGGTCAACACGCGATTTGCCCGAGAGATCATTTTGCGCATCCTTCTGTCTGATGACTGCGCAGACGTTCAGATTATATTCCATCCCACGGAGCGACGCCGCGCCCACCCTCGCCTCTCAACGACCTTCGAACTGCCTCGCCTAACCCCGGCTGGATTTCCCCCGTCGCCGCCAGCAGACCGAAACATCCCGCGATCATCATATCGCCAAATGGAACGGCGAAATAAGGGCGAAGCGATTTACGATTTTCGATTGACGATTTGCGATTGAACATCGAACGTCGCGGACCTGTGACCACCACATCAAACTCATCTTTCCCAAATTCAAATACATCATCCGAATACATCAACGCGCCGTGACCCATATCGTTGAAGACATCTTCGTGTTTCAGCGAGCCGTCCGCTAACTTGTAGATCAGCCCTTCAAGTTTCGGCAAGCCAATCTCGCCCGTGTGATGCTCGAAGACTCCCTCGATTCCCTTTTCGCCCAGACGAAACGCCAGCGTGTGGAAGTTGCCCACATTGCAAATGATCTTTTGCTTGCGTTGCGCCACAATGGGATCGAACCCCGCGCCCAACACCGCCGCAGGCGCGGTATCCATCACCACGAGCGGACAGGGCAACTCGCCCGCCGAATCAACAACTGATTGTAAGCGCGTCATAATTTTCGGAACATCGGTTGAAAGATAGGCAAACGCGGAAAGCGAGTTCTTTGCTTTGATCCTCTCATCTAAATAATCGAACCTGAATTGCCGATCAGAAACTCCCGCAGGCGCGTTGCCATGATCGAACACAGCGACAGCGATTGCGGAAAGATCATCCAACAAAACGCCATAATCGTTGAACGTCTTGGAAATCAACTCGAAATCAAAATCCCGTAACTCGTAACTTGTAACTTGCAACTTTTTACCTTCCTCTTCCCCCACGATCTTAATCCCCAACCCCTCCACCTTCTCCAACTCGTCGTTGATCGTCGTCGCGGCGGACGCGGTCATGTAGACGGGAATCCTAGCGCGCGCATATTCCTCGATTGCCCACGCCGAGGGTCCGCCACCCATTTGATGCCCGGTGAGCAGGATCGGGATCCGCGAATGAAGCGATTGTTTGAGTCGCCGATGAACCATCATGGTCGGCGAAGGCAGGACGAGTTTGAATCCGTTCTCAAGGTCGAGATTCGAATCGTACAGAAAAATATCCTGCGTGCCTGTGCCGATGTCTACCGTGAGGATTTTCATAATGCCGTGGGACGAACTTAAGTTCGTCCTACACCTCGATGCCCAGCCACATTCGAATGAAATAACCGATGATAAATGAGAACAACGCCACGCCGAGACTCAGCCCCGCCATCTCCAAAAACCGCGCGCGGAATGATTCATCTTTCGCCACCGAGATGTAATAATTGAACGCGGCGATGATGATCACGGCGGTCGTCAATGCCCATGCCAGATCGAAAAAATAATTTTCGAATAAAAGATACGGCAGGATGAGCAGAAAGACCGTGCAGATGTAAGCGATGCCCGTGTAGAGCGCGGCGCGGGCGGGATTCTTGGTTGTGTTCTCCGAGCGCGTGGATAGGTATTCGCTCGCCGCCATAGACATCGCCGCGGCGATGCCCGTGATCAATCCCGAAAGGGCGATCAACTTCACGTTTTGCAAAGCAAGCGTCAGCCCGGCGAGAGCGCCGGTGAGTTCCACGAGTGCGTCGTTGAGTCCCAGCACGACCGAGCCCGCGTATTCGAGTCGTTCTTCGCTCAACATGGCGATCAATTGCTCTTCGTGTTCATCCTCCTCGTGTTGAATCCGCGCCGCATCGGGGATGATCGCCGCGATTTCCGCGTAACCCTTTTGCGCTTTCTCCTCGCCGCGTTCCATAAGTTTGACGCCGAAGGTGTACCCGAAGATGCGGCTGATGAGGTAATACCACCACACTTTTAGCCATTGCGGCTTCACGTCCTTGCCGCTGTGTCCCTTCCATTCATTGTAATGGCGCAGTTCATCCTGCGAGATTTTTTCCAGCAACTTCGCGTTTTCAGGCGAGTTGATCCGTTTCGCAAGCCTTGAGTAAATATGATATTCGGTGATCTCGGCGCGTTGAAAATCTAAAATTTTTTGTTGCACGTCTGCAGGAAGTTGCATGCTTGTCTCCTTGAGGCTGTGTTTGTATTGTAAGCCATTTTATAACGGATCATGTGCAGCCATATATATGCGGATTGACGGTATTACATCTGGGCTTGTAACTTGTTATTAATGACCATCCTCTTGAAATTTTATCGAACAGGTCGTATCATGTTAATAACCCAATTGGGAGGTACAGATCGAAGACAATGCCTGTGTTGCAGTCAAAAATTATCGAACAGTTCATTCATACTGAGTGATTTTGACGGTTTGTGGCAGCACATGGCTTTCCTTGGGCAACCAACAGAAATACTGTAGGCACATCATATTTGTTCCAAAAGGAGAATTCAATGAGACCTTTCAGATCGAACCCTTTCCTGCTTTTCATTTTTGCCCTAAGCGTGGCGGCGTATGCCTGTGGAGGGGCTCTCGCCGAGCCAACAGCTACCAGCACGCCAAATCCTACAGCCACCCAAACGCTAGTTCCAACAGCCACTGCCACGGCAACCAACACACCTCGCCCTACCCGCACCCCCAATTTGGCGGCAACCCAAAAAGCGGAGGAGATCCTCGCGGAAGCGCAAAAATATGTGGAACTTGGCTATCTTTCCAGCGCGGAGGGAAATTTCAAAGAATACGATGATTTCCGCGAAGAATGGGCGCAACTTGGGTGGTATCAGCGCTGGCACTTTAGCGAAAAGGCACAGAACTTTTCCCTGAGCGCGCGCTTGAAATGGTCGAGCGCGTATCGAAATGCGGATATCTCAGGTTGCGGCTTTGTGTTCGCCGCGCAGGAAAATGGCGATCACTATGCGGTCTTTCTTGACCGCACACAAGTGCTTATGCTCTATGCCGACCTTGCCGCCGGATTCTCCCGCCGCGTCGGTGTAACCAGCGGCACTGGGCGCGTGAAGTTCGATAATCCCGCCGATCAACCCGTCGAAGCGGATTTCACGCTGGTGGTCAACGATGGCATCGCCTATGTGCTTGTTGATGATGAAATGATTGGCAAATACACCCTCTCGCAAAGCAAGAACCTGAACGGCGCTCTCGGTCTTACACTGCTTTCCGGCACAAACAAGGATTTCGGTACTCGCTGTGAGATGACGGACATCCACGCTTTTTTCCCGAACGATTAGTCGAAGAATGAAACCTGCGCCTCCCCGTTAGGGGAGACGCAGGAACATAACATTCCTGTCGGCAAATTTCCCTGTGCAAACCCAGATTGAAGGGGTATCATCTTGGGCGTGCATTTAGGAGAATCCATGCCGAACCCCGCGTTGGCAAATGTACTTGCCAGTTATGTGCCGCGCCTCATCCAACATCGAGTCATCGCCGACCCGTCGCCCATCGAAACGCCCGCCTCCGATGACTTTCACGCCGCGGTGCTTTTTGCCGATATTTCCGGTTTCACCCTGCTCACCGAACACCTCGCGGAAAAAGGACCAACCGGCGTCGAGAGTCTGGCGCGCATCCTCAACGAATATTTCGGTCAATTGATCGACATCATCCACGAATACGGTGGGGACGTGGTGAAGTTTGCCGGCGACGCGGTCATCGCCGTCTGGAATATCGCCTCAGACGACGGGACGGCTGGTTCGCCCACCCGCGCCGACCAGTGGCAGTGGACGATGCGCGCCGCCGAGTGCGCCCTCCGCATCCGCGAAAAACTCACCAACTACAAAGCAGAGGATGCCAGCCTCTACCTCAAACTTGCCATCAGCATGGGGCACATCACCTCCTCGCACGTGGGTGGAGTGTTCAACCGCTGGGAATTCCTCCTCACCGGCAACCCGCTTGTAGAGGTGGGAATCGCCAACAATCTGGCGCAAGCCAGCGAGATACTCGTCACCCCCTCCGCGTGGAAGTTGATCCGTAATGACAGCATCGGCGAGCCCATCGAATTTGAATTAAAAGAGACCATTGCCCAGGGCGGGCGGCTGGAAGGGTTGAACAAACCATCCTCGATCTTCAACACCCCCGAAAAGCCAGCCATCCCCAGCGGCGTGGAAAACTCCCTGCGTCCCTACATCCCCGGCGCGATCATCAACCGCCTTACCGCCGGTCAAACCGCGTGGATTGCCGAACTGCGGCGTGTGACCGTGTTGTTCATCAACCTGCCTAACCTCGATCAAAGCACCAAACTGGAAGTCGCCCAGGAGATTGCCCGCCTGCTTCAGCGTTCGGTCTATCGCTACGAGGGGAGTATCAACAAGATCAACGTGGACGATAAAGGCATCACGCTGGTCGCCGCATTGGGGTTGCCGCCGTTCTCGCACGAAAACGATCCCGCGCGCGGAGTGCAAGCCGCCCTCATGATTCGTAGAGAACTCAACGCGCTTGGCGCGCGCAGTTCTATTGGCGTTGCTACGGGACGCATTTTTTGCGGCTCGGTGGGCAACGAAGAACGCCGCGAATATACAACCATCGGCAACGCGGTGAACATGTCCGCGCGGTTGATGGGCGCGGCGGGGCTTCAAGACGAGATCATTGGCGAACATAAGATACCCATCCTATGCGACCGCGCCACCTACGACAGCGCAAAAGACGCAATCGAATTCCAAACGATCAAACCTCAATCTATCAAAGGCCGCGCTGAACCGGTGGAGGTCTTCCATCCGTTGGATGTGAAGCGCGGTATCATCCGCTCAAAGGCAGAACTGATCGGGCGGCAGGATGAAAAGATTCTGCTCGGCAACGCCCTGCAGGAACTATCGCGCGGCGCCCCGCACCAGACGATTATCTTTCAAGGCGAGGCGGGAATCGGAAAGTCGCGCTTGTTCGAAGATTTGATTCGCCAGGCTGAAACCCTGCGCGTGCATATGTTTCGCGGCGAAGGCGACGCTATCGAAAAGAACAGCCCGTATCACGCATGGAGACCCATCTTTCACCGCATCCTTGGCGTGGAAGAGATCACCCTGCAACAGGAATTTAGCGACGATGACCGCTCGCTGATTCATGCAAAAGTAGCCGAAGCGCTTACCCGCATCGACCCCGATCTGGCGCGGTACGCCCCGCTGCTCGACGTGCTGTTGCCTGTCCCAATTCCCGACAATGAACTTACCTCCGCGATGACGGGCGAGATCCGCGCGAGCAACACGCGCGAATTGTTGACGCGCCTGCTTAATCAGGCGGCAAGCGATGCCCCGCTCCTGATCGTGATGGAAGACCTGCATTGGTTCGATTCGGCATCTTGGGCGTTGCTCATCGACGCGCAACAAAAAGTGCGACCGCTTTTGCTAACCTTGAATACCCGTCCTCTCTCGGAACCGTTGCCCGAGACTTTCAAGCAGATCGTGGCGGCGCCGGGCGCGCGGTTGATTCGACTCGAAGCCATGCCGCTCGATGATGTGGAGGCGTTGGTCTGCCAACGGCTGGGTGTGCGCTCCATACCGCCTGCCATTGGAAGTTTGATCCGCGAAAAATCGGAGGGACATCCCTTCTTTGCCGAGGAATTGGCGTATGCCTTGCGCGAGACCGGCTTGTTGGTCATCCGCGAGCACGAAGCGGCGATCAACGAATCGTTTACCGACTTCGCCGAATTGACCCTGCCCGATACGCTTCAAGCCGCCATCACCAACCGTATTGACAGCCTCGATCCCTCGCAACAGCTTGCCCTCAAGGTGGCAAGTGTAATTGGTCGCATATTCGCCTTTCGCGCGCTTCAAGCCGTGTACCCGATCGATTCGGACAAACCCGCGTTGCGCGAGTACATGGAATCGCTAACACGCTTGAGTCTCACGCTGGTCGAATCGGAAACCCCCGACCTGGCATATATCTTCAAACATGCCGTTACGCGGGAAGTTGCCTATAACTTAATGCTTTTCTCACAGCGTCGGCAGTTGCACCAATCGGTGGCGGAATGGATCGAAACAAGCAATGAAGGCAATCTTGATTCGTATTACCCCCTGCTTGCCTATCACTGGTCGCAAGCCGCCGAAACACCTGAAACTTCCCGGAACGATCGGATCATCGAGAAAGCAGTGGAATTTTTAGATAAAGCCGGCGTCCAAGCGGTGGAAAACAACGCCAACCGCGAGGCGATCCAATTTTTCAAGGACGCGCTCATCTGGGATTCGCGCCTCCCAAAACCTGCCGGTGTGAACGAAGCCCGCGACCGCAAAGTGAAGCGAGCGCGCTGGTATGGGCAGATCGGACTGGCTTATTACGGCTTGGGGTTATTGCCAGATTGCGAGAAAAATATCCGCGAGGCGTTTCGAACACTGGGCAAACCACTGCCGAAGTCGCCGTGGCAGTTTGCCCTGGGGTTGATCGTGCCTGTCATCCGCCAGGCGTTTCACTGGTTTGTTCCATCGCGGATTGGGTCGGCGCGTGGAAGCGAACGGGATGCCTCTTTGGAGCTGGCAAGATTATATGAATTGATCGGACGCATGTATTTTTATGCCAACGAAACTTTGCCGATCATGTATTCGATCTTACAGTTCCTCAACTCGGCGGAGAAAGTTGGCGCCTCGCCGGAATTGGCGAACGCATATTCGGGCATGGCGGTGCTTTCCGGGTTTGCCCGCTTACACCCGCTGGCGGAGCGATATGTGGAACGCGCGTTAACTGTGGCAAAAGAGGTCAACCAGCCGTCGAACCTCATCACGGTGGGTGTGGTGACCAGCGTGTACCGCGTGAGCGTGGGGCAGTGGGCTGAGATTCGCAAACAGGTGACCGAGTCGAAAATGCTGTGCGAGGAACTCGGCGATTCCCGTCAGTGGGGCGATTGCACGGTGTTGCTGGCAGAGAGCGCCTATCTCAGCGGCGATCTCGATTTCGGATTGAACCTCCAGAAAACGTTGTTAGACGATGCGCGGAAACGTAACAGCCCGCTTCACATCGAATGGGGACTGGCCGGCGTTGCGGCAAACAGCGTGAGGCTGGGGAACGAAGCGGAAGCCATCCCGATGTTGGAGGAGGCGTTGCAGATCCTTGAGAAGATTCCAAACCGCGCTTCCTCCATCAATACGAATGGCGAACTTGCCCTGGCGCTGTTGAAGACCGGCGACACGCGCAAGGCAAAATTGCACGCGGCGGAAGCGCTTAGGCTGGCGCGGGGAAGTTCGCCGACCAATTACGCCATGCTCATTGGGTTCTCTACCGCGGCGGAAGTCTATTTCACTTTGTGGGACGAAGCGGTTCGCGCGCGCGACGGGATGTTTGATGCCGCCGATTTGAGGGCTTCCGCTGAAGAAGCGCTGACCCTGTTACATTCCTATCAGAACGTTTTTCCGATCGGTCAGGCGTATTTTGGGTATTTCAAAGGCTGGCATGAATCACTGATCGTAAAGCCGACTGCCGCGATGAGATCATGGTCCAAAGCGTTGGAGGCGGCAGAGAAGTTCGGTTTGCGATATGAGGAAGGTATCTTGCGAATAAAGTTGGCGCAAAACCTGGAAGCGAACCCAACCGCGCGAGCCGAACACCTGGCGCGGGCGCGTCAGGTGTTTGAGGCAATAGGCACGGCGCGCGAATTGGATGGCGTTCTCAAACTCATGGGGTGATCACCACGCGCACATCGCTTGTGAAATTTTCCAAGTCGTCCAATCGTTGATTGATCTTCCTCGCATCCAGCGGAATCACCTGCGACACCACGCGCGAGGTATCCAGAATCCCTCGCCGCGCCCACTCCACGAGCAAGGGCAACTCGCTCAGCAGATGATCGTTCGAGCCGATGATCTCCGCTTCTTTGCCGAGCACTTGCGCGTACGTGTTGATCGAGATGGGCTGTTGGTTCAATCCCACCATCACGGCGCGTCCTAGATTGCCGAGGCAATCAATCGCCTGCTCCATCGTCTTCCGCAAGCCGATCATCTCCACAGAAACATTCACGCCTCTGCCTTTCGTCAACTTGCGGATCTCCTCCACCGCGTCCACACGGCTCGCGTCGATCGGGATGGCGTCATATTCCGACGCGAGTTCAAGTTTGTCCTGCTGGATGTCCACCGCGTAGACCTCGACCGCGCCCATCGCTTTTGCCAACTGGATGGCGGACAGACCGAGTCCTCCGACGCCGAAGACTGCCGCAGTTTCCCCAGCCTTGATCCTACTCTTCGTCAGCGCGTGCAACGCGGTCGCCGAGGCGCACATCAACGTCGCGCCTGCCTCGAACGGAATCTCGTCGGGCAAGTGAATCGCGTTTCGCGCAGGCACGGCGATGTACTCCGCGTAGCCGCCATCCACGTGATGTCCGAGCATCTTCACCGAGTCGCAAAATTGCTCGTTGCCGGTACTGCAAGAATAGCAATCGCCGCACGTGATGTTGTAATGCAAACAAACGCGATCCCCGATTTTGACGTTCGTTACTTGCGAGCCTGTCTTTTCAACGACTCCCGCAACTTCATGCCCAAGCGTGATGGGCATTTGCCCCATCGTCGACCTGCCCGCGCGGTAATGCGCGTCTGAGTGACAAATCCCCGCCGCGCAAACGCGCACGAGAATGTCGCGCTCGCCGATGTCCGGCGTGGGAATTTCCTGTAATTCGAGCGGCTTGCCGGTGTCCACCATCCGTACTGCCTTCATTATCGCAACCTCCACGCCATCTCCAATTCTCAAATCCTCTAATCCTCTAATTCTCTAAACCCCAGCTTGCCTATCTAATTTCCCGGCGCGCCAATCATTCCTCTCACCCATGCCGCAATCACGCGGATATCCTCCGGCGTGGTGCGGCAACAACCGCCGATCATGCGCGCGCCCGCGTTGAACCAGACCCGCGCCTCCTCGCCAAACGATTCGACAGCCGCATGTCCGTCCCAATCGTTCTTGGTCGCATCGTACCCCTCGCCCAGGTTGGGGTAGACCAGAATAGGTTTCCTTGTGTATTGTTTACCCGCGCGGATCAGTGACGAGACATAGTTCGGCGAGGTGCAATTAATACCCAGCGCCGCGACCTGCGGATGATCTTCAAGCAATCGCACACAATCGGCGAACGGCTGACCTTCAGAAATGTGTTTATCATCCCGCGCTGAAAAGCTGAGCCATGCGGTGATGTTTGGAAATTCATCGAGAAGTTTTACGATTGCCTGCGCTTCGATCAGTGATGGGATGGTTTCGCAAGCCAGCAGTTCGGCGCCCGCTTCGATCAGCGCCTGCATGCGCCCGCGGTGAAAATCCATCAGCTCGGCTTCGCTCAAACCATAGTTGCCCACATATTCCTCGCCGTTCGCAAGGAACGCGCCATACGGTCCCACCGACGCGGCGACAAAAGGCTTCGACCTGCCCGCGCGATTCGACCCCTCTGCCCAGAATTCATCCCGCGCCGCCGTTGCGATCCGCACAGATTTTTGAATCAACTCGATGGCTTCTGTTTCGTTCAGGCCGCGCCGCTTAAATCCTTCCACTGTCGCTTGATAACTGGCGGTGATGGCGCAATCTGCTCCCGCGCTGAAATAATCGTAATGCACTTGTTGAATTGCCTCGGGTTGTTCGAGCAAGATCTTAGCCGACCATAAATCGTTCTTCAAGTCGTGCCCGCGCCGTTCCAACTCAGTGGCAAGCGCGCCGTCGATCACGAGAGCGGGATGATCGTTTAGGATGGTATCAATGGGGTTCATAAAAAGTACGGCAACATTCATGTTGCTTTGCCGGCGAATGAAATCTTTACATTACTCGATTATTGCGAGGCAAATGCCACATGCGAAGGGTTCACCAATACCAACGGCACATGTAACGGGGTCATCTGCGGTAGGAACGGGTTGGAAATTTCCGCCTCGTATAGCGACATCCACGACACGCGTGACACCTCCAGGCTTTGCGACATTTCGGTCTGGGTCGAAATGCGGATCTTGCCCTTCATCAAAAACGTGCCTGCCATCACTACAACGTCCTGCATCTGACGGTTGATTTCCGAAGCGTCATAATCCAACGGATCATCGGATGGCGGAAGCGGGTGGAACGCCGCCAATTCCGACACGGGAAAATAAATCTCCTCAAACGACATCATCTTTGCCGGGCTTCCGCCGAATACCAGGGTCTGCGGTTTCAACACATGGATGTGCTTCGGCGCGCCATCAGTGCGCAACCAGATGTTCACGCGCACGTTTTGCTTCGTCACCGCCTCCCCGCGAATAAACGATATGTTCGAATACAACATCACAGAAGTTGATTTTTCATCGGGACGTAAGATATACATGATGCCTCCGGGTTAATTGGATTATACACTTGCCCGCCCTTCCACTCCCGGCGTATACTCGGACTGACCCTTATGGATGACCGCCACGGGCGACTCTCGCCTCTTTCCCCCATTGACATCTGCCTCGCCCTCTTCATCGGACTCGCCGCCCTAGCCTTATACGTCCGCACGCTTGCGCCGTCTCTGCTATGGGGAGACTCTGCCGAATTCCAGACTCTCTCCTACACCCTCGGCATGACTCACCAAACAGGCTACGCAACTCAGATCATCTTTGGAAAAATCTTCACATTGATCCCGATCAAGGACATCGCGTGGCGCGTTAATTTGATGTCCGCGTTTTTTGGCGCGTTGGCGGTGGCGAATACATTCCTCATCGTGAAGTTATTGACGAGTTCGCGCGTTGCCGCATCTTCCGCCGCGTTCGTCCTCGCCCTCACCGACGGATTCTGGTGGCGCGCGCTTGTCGCCGAATCCTACGCTCCCGCCGCAGGGATGTTGGCAACCGTGTGGCTGTTATTTTTATTATGGCGAAACACTAGCAAGCCGCAATATCTTTTCTTATCGGGCTTGGCAGGCGGATTAAGTTTAGGCATCCACAGCACCGTTGTGATGACGGGCGCGTCCGTGCTGGCGGTGATGGCGTTCACGGCGCGTAAACGCGCGGAGTGGTTCAGCGCGGCGGCTGGCGCGATCCTCGGCGTGGCGCTCTTCCTCGGATTCTTTTTCTTCCTCGATTACAACAACCCGCCTTCGAGCGTGCATAACACGGTCTTCCGCCCGAACCTCAGCGCGGTGGGACTCATCGAAAGCGAATATGATTCCGCGTGGGATCGTTTCAAGTTTATCTTTCCCGCCAATCGCGCATCGTCCTATTATTTCACCGCCACACCTGACGCCATGCGCGAGAGATTGATCGAGTACGTTTCATATTTTCCATGGTGGCAGTTGATCCTCACACTCGTCGGAATCGTTTGGCTATTCTTCGGCGGCAGGTGGCGCGAGGGATTGTATCCGCTGATCGCGTTTCTTCTCATTTGGGGACTCGCCATCACCGTTTCATTTTCGATCTATCGCGAGTTTTATGTGCCAACGACGGTCATCACATCCGTGTGGTTCGGCGCGGGGGCGGGCGCGTTAGTCTCAGCGTGGGAGAGGCTGACGAAACTGAATCAGCCGTCCCTGCGAATGACGCGGGTTTTCATCTCCATTGTTTTGATTGTCTTGCCCATCTGGAATTCGCGTCAGAATTTGAGTCTCGCAATCGAAAAAGGATTTACAACATTCATCCGCGATAATCATATCTATCCCGTGTTCGCGCCCGATAAAGCCATCCGCGAGGCGAAGCGGGTGATCAACCGCGTGGAAGATAACGCGATCGTTTTCACGAATTGGGATAAACTGTATTCGTACGTTTACACTGCGCAGATCGAAGAAGGAAAGAAGGATGTTTCTTTTCACGAGGTTCTCGATGAGGAAGATCAGATTCTTCCGACGACGATGATTAATTACATTGACGCGAACATTGATACGCGCCCGATTTATTTTGCCATTGATATTCCCGAACTTTCCGAGTTATATCAAGTGACGAAAATCAACGATACGCTATTTAGGATCAATAGAAAATAATATGTTTCTGGTTCTCGACGCAGTTGTACTGCGTCGAGTTCAGCGGCAAGCGGCAGTGCAACTGCCGTTACAACATTGGATAAAATGACACACAACAAACGCTGGGAAATCGCAAAGCCGATCACACAACAAGCGCTAGAAGCATTGGCTGTCGTGCCGCCGATTCTGCGGCAGGTGTTATTCAATCGCGGCATCGGCACGGAAGAGGAAGCGCGCGCGTTCGTTGCCGCGAAAACTCTGGCAGACACGAATCCGTTTCAGATGATCGGGATGCAAGCGGCAGTGGATCGCATTCGATTCGCGCTCGATCACAATGAGCCGATCGCGGTCTATGGCGATTACGATGTGGACGGCGTCACCGCGACCGCTCTGCTCGTGGAGGCATTGCAAAAATTTGGAGCGCAAGTTCGCGGTTACATCCCGAATCGATTCGAGGAGGGCTATGGACTCAACAAAGACGCGCTGGATTCATTGAAAGCGGACGGCGTGAAATTGGTGATCACTGTAGATTGCGGAATCCGCTCGCCCGACGAGGCGCTTCACGCGCGGACCATCGGGCTGGACCTCATCATCAGCGACCACCACCACCCCGACGGCGAGAACTTGCCGCCAGCGTTCGCAGTGATCAATCCCAAACAGCATGGCGATACGTATCCTGATAAAGACTTGGCGGGGGTGGGGATTGCTTATAAGATTGTGGAAGCGATAGCGAACGAAAGAGGAAAGAAGAAAGAAAATGGTAATGATGAAGTCTTTCCTCTTTCTTCTTTCCTCGATTTAGTTGCCCTCGGAACTGTCGCCGATCTCGCGCCGCTTGTCGGCGAGAATCGCACCCTCGTCCGCAACGGACTCAAACAACTCCGCGAAACGAAGCGGCAGGGATTGTTTTCACTCGCGGGAGTCGCGCAGGTCAAGATTGACAAGATCACCGCAGGCAATATCGGCTTCATGCTTGGTCCACGCTTGAACGCCTCGGGCAGACTCGAGTCCGCGCTGGCGTCGTTTGAATTGCTCACCACCACCGACTTCATGCGCGCGGGTCAACTTGCGCAACAACTCGATGTGCAGAATCGTCAGC
>JAJTXU010000119.1 GCA_021462845.1 Anaerolineales bacterium | reverse complement strand
CGTCGAGTGGGAAGCGGTGGCGGATGGAATCCGCAAACATGGAATCCGCAATGCCGCGCAGACCACGGTCGCGCCGACGGGGACGATCGCCACAGTCGCGGGTTGCGAGGGCTATGGCTGTGAACCTGTCTTCGCGCTGGCGTATATTCGTCACGTCAACGATAACGGCAAAGATTTGAAACTCGCGTACGCCAGCCCGCGTTTTGATGAGGCGTTGAAAAAATTGGGGCTGGGCGAAGAGAAGCGGCAGGAGATCGTCGAGCAGGTGATGCGCGAGGGCACGTGCCAGCATATCAAAGAAATTCCGCAAGCCGTGCGCGATACGTTCGTTGTGTCTGCCGACGTGACCGCTGATGAGCATGTGTTGATGCAAGGCGCGTTGCAAGCGTTCGTGGATAACTCGCTGTCGAAGACTGTGAATTTCCCCGAGGGCGCAACCGAACAGGATGTGGCGACCGCGTACATGCTGGCGTGGGAACTCGGATGCAAAGGCATCACGGTGTATGTGACTGGCTCGCGCGATAAAGTGGTGTTGGAGACGAACGCAACTGCGGATAAAAAGACGCCTCAATCCCAGCCGACAGTTGATTCGGCTTCCAAGCCTGAACTCGCTCCGACATTCTTCCACGACCCGAAGAAGCCGCGTCCCCGCGCGTTGACGGGAAAAACATACAACGTCGAGACTCCCGTCGGCAAGGCGTTCATCACCATCAACGAAAACGGAGGCGAGCAACCGTTCGAGGCGTTCATCAACACCGCGAAGGCTGGCTCTGAAACTGCCGCCGTCTCTGAAGCCATCGGCAGACTCATCTCGTACATTTTGCGCATGACTTCAACGGTGAAACCGACAGACCGAATGCGCGAGATCGTGCGTCAACTCATCGGCATCGGCGGCGGTCGCTCGCTGGGATTCGGTCCCAACCGCGTGCGGTCACTGCCCGATGGGATCGGTCAAGTGCTGGACACGTACCTGCGCGAAAAAGATGGATTGAAAACTGATATGGATGAAAAGAAATCCAACGGCAATGGCGGTCACACGATTGAAGAAGAGGCGAGCGCGATTCAGGCATCGCCCAAAATGAAGATCGGCGACCTGTGTCCCGAATGCGGAGAAGCCGCTGTGGTGAATGAAGAAGGTTGCAGGAAGTGCTATGCGTGCGGGTTTAGTGAGTGTTGACGCAAAAAGGTGACAGTCACTTTTAAAGTGACTGTCACCTGAATTTCGATGCCAAAGTGACTGTCATCTCCGAGATGACAGTCACTTTCTATTTCTCCAGATCTTCTAAAAACCTTTTTACATCATCAGGCAGATCACGTGATTTCAAGTATTGAAAAAGAAACTTCTTGTATTCCCCCGCGTTTCCAAATTGCTGGTTGATGAAAGCGTGATCCACAAGCGTGCCATTGCGTTCGCCGATCCATTCGAGGTAATTGGAGTAGGGCCAGTCGGCGGGGTCTGCAACCAACCCATCCTTGACGGGGTTGCCGTGAATGTAACGGCAGAGATGTAATAAATGCGAACTGGTTTGAACGGGCTTTGCCCGGAACCGCCCCTCAAACAGCGTGCCGCTGTGGTTGTACATTTTGTTGTAGGCTTTGGTATAGCTGTTGAAAATAAATTGAGGCAGGTTGCTTGCAGGCTCGTTGCCATCCTGCCTTGTCAGGAAGTGATAATGATTTGGCTCGAGACAATACGAGATCATTGTGAGATGGTTGGCGAGGCTGTATTCCTTGATCTTTGAAATCACGTAGAGATAATTCTTCGGCTCACGGAAGATTGTGGACCTGTTCACGCCGCGATTGTAGATGTGATAATACATTCCTTTTTGCCACGTGAGCAGGTCTTTTCGCGCGTAGGGCATGGGTTCCTCCGTGTATAGAAGTGACAGTCACCTTAAAGGTGACTGTCACTTTTTGGTTTGCTTCTCTCCAAATTCAATGCCAGCAGTTCATCCAGAATTTCCTCATCGCTCAGATCGGACTTCCCCTTGCCTGATTTTACCTTGTAATGATTAACTCGCCCCTACGCCTTACGCCCAAACCTCCACCACAACACCCCTCCGATCAAAACAATTCCCAAAACAAAAATAATACCCAACCCCGAACCGTTCGCGGATTCCTCGGCAGGGACAACCTCCGCCGCCGCAGTTTCAGTTGGCGGGGACGACGTGACCGACGGACTCGGCGTCAACGTGATCGTCGCTGGCGCGGATGTGGAGGTCGCCGTCGCGGGCGGCGTGACGCGCAACAGCAATTTTTGATTCGGGATGATGACCGATGCCGCGCCGAGTCCGTTCCAATTCATCAAGTCGGCGAGCGGCACATCGTACAAGTCTGCGATCCCCGAAAGTGTTTCTCCGCTTTGCACAACGTGATAATAATTCCCACTCCCATCTGGCGTGAGTTTTTGGATCGCGCTCAACGTGGGGCTTGGCGTGACGTTGCCAGGCGAGATGACGAGTTTTTGCTCGATCTGCAGTGGCACATCCGCTTGGAGACCGTTCAACTGCAAGATTCGATCCACTGACACGCGATACGCCTCCCCGATGGTGAACAGCGATTGATACGGCTGAACCACGTGGACAATTTTTCCATCCGCGTCGGGAGTTTGAGTCACCACCATTCCGCGCGGAGTCGGCGTGGCAAATCCCGCCGTGTTTTTGTTCGGGATGAACAATCGTTGCCCCGATTGCAAAGGAATATCGCGCGTGATGTTATTCCACGTTTCCAAGTCTTGGATGGTGATCTGATATGCCACTGCGATAGCCCAGAACGATTGTCCCGCCTGCACCACGTGGAAGATTTTCCCGTCGGCATCTGGCGTGGCGATCTTTACAGGGATGATCAATTGCGAGACTGGATTCGGAATCGTGCCTGTCCCTGGAGTGCCTGACGATGGAGAGGACGTTGTACTCCCGCATGCCTGTCCCGAAACATACGCGGCTTGCAGGATGAAATATGTTTTCCCGTTCACAGTAGCCACGCCAGCCCCCACGTGACAATACTCAGGTGTGACGGCAGGACGCATGTGATCTGGGTCCGCCCAGACCGCCATGATCTCGTCAATGCCCATGCCGCCGTTCCAACTCACAGCGAAATTCTCTGTCGCCCAAACTGTCCCGCCACCGCCATAGCCCGCCGCCGCGATTCGTCCGCGCACGTCGCCGATGTGCCACGACATGTTATTTGCCGCCATCGTCTGCGCCGTGGATTGTGCGACCGCGTCAATGATCGGGTCTTCGATGAGCGCGGGCAGTCCGTATGAAACGCGGAGAGTGTTCATGGCGAGAATTAATTCATACGCGCTGACTTGAGCGGGGGGCGCATTGAGTTTATCCGCTTGAACGGATTGTGGGTACGTGAAGTCTTCTGCGCCAAGAGCGAGAAGCATGAAAATAGTGAGTAAGCGGTTAAAACGCATACGATAATTATAAATCCGACTCATTTGTGCCTGTATTTCCCAAATAAGATAAAAATAAGTGACTTTCAAGGATAAAAGTCACTAAACACAAGCGCAAGACATGGTATCCTAACTTTAGGAAATTGAATCAAAACTGCGAGATGCGATCTCGTCATCAAAGTTAAGGAGTAAACATCATGAAGGTACAAAACAAAGTAATCGTTGTGACGGGCGCAGGGAGTGGCATGGGGCGCGAGATCGTCCTGAACCTGCTCTCCAAAGGCGCAAGTGTGGCGGCTGTGGATATGAACGAGACTACGTTACAAGAAACCTCCAGCCTCGCCGGTGATAAAAAAGATAAACTGGCTACATTCGTTTTGAACGTCACCGACAAGAGTGCGATCGAGACGCTCCCTGACAAAGTGATTGCCCGCTTCGGCGCGGTGGACGGCGTCATCAACAACGCCGGCATCATCCAGCCGTTCGTCCGCTTGAACGACCTGAAATTCGACGCGATGGAGCGCGTGCTGAACGTGAACCTCTATGGAACGTTGTACATGCTGAAAGCGTTCCTGCCTCATTTGCTCAAACGCCCCGTCGCGCACGTTGCGAACGTCTCCAGCATGGGCGGCTTCCTCCCGGTGCCCGGACAAACTGTCTACGGCGCGAGCAAGGCAGCGGTCAAACTCCTGACCGAGGGATTGTATGCCGAACTCCTGAACACGAACGTCAAAGTGACGTTGGTGTATCCAGGCGCCATTGCCACGAATATCACCACCAACTCCGGCGTTTCGATCTCTGCGCCCAAAGATGCCAAGGCTTCTTCCATGAAAGCCTTGCCCGCCGACAAAGCCGCCGAGATCATTGTGGACGCCATCGAAAAAGATCGCTACAGCGTGTTGGTCGGCTCCGACGCCAAGTTCATGGATTTCATCTATCGCGTGAATCCAAAAGGCGCGGCAGAATTCATCTACAAACAGATGAAGTCGCTGTTGCCCGCCTGAGTACCTGTTCGCCGCATTGAAAACGACAGCCTCTCATTTCACGATGAGAGGCTGTTTTTGTTGCGCGGCAAAGTCGCGCGCTGAGTTGTAGACAATCGGATTATACTTCGCCAAAAATTTTAGGAGAAATTGATGCGTTCGATGCGATGGTTCTTTGCGATTCTGATTCTTACCACCGTTGCCTGCGGTTCTGCGACGGTCACCCCGCTTCCTTCCCAGCCTGAGCCTGTTTCGGCGGCGGAAACTTTTACCCCACCCGCAGATTCCGCTACCGACATTCCCAGCACAGACTCAACATTTACCCCGACATCTGTTCCACCCGGATATATTTATGTGGATACGTTGGAGCAGGAAATCTATCCGTTCGTTGAAAATGGAAAATGCTCGTTAGCCGAAGCGATCTTCGCCGCCAACGCGGGCGCGCCAAAAGATTCGTGCGCGGCGGGAATCGCCGGTGAAACGGTGATTGAACTGATGCCCGGCGAATATCACTTTACCCAACGTAATCAGGCTCCGCCGCAATTTGAATGGCTGATCAGCGTCGTGACCGTTGGCACAGCCCTCCCGCCGATCGCTTTTCCACTGACGATTCACGGTAACGGCGCAACGCTCATGCGCGATGAAGGCGCGGAGCCGTTCCGCTTTTTCGAGTTGATGGTGAATTCCAAACTGACGATGGATAACATCACCATCCAAAATGGCGATGTGGCAGACGATTGGGGCGGCGCGATCTATTCAATGAGCAGTTCGATCACGCTGAACAATACGCGCTTCATTAATAACCGCTCCGACAATGGCGGCGCGATCTATTTCACGCTCGGCAGACTCGAAATAGCCAACAGCGAATTTGTAGGAAACATATCCACGAACAATGGCGGAGCGCTATTCATTGATTCATCCCGCGCCGTGATTCAATCCACGCGGTTTGAGGGCAACGAGTCGGACGGCGATGGCGGCGGGCTATATGCCTATTTTGCAACCGTAACGATCAACGATGGATTCTTCCTCAAGAATCGTGTCACCGGGAATGCCAATGGGCTTTGGGGTGGCGGGATGTTTACCAACCATGTAAATATTACGATCACCGACAGCCAGTTTTATCAAAACGAATCGCCTGCCTATGCGGGCGCGGTTGGAGTGATCAATCCCGTTCTAGCTGGCATAGACCCTGAAACTGAAAATATGATCGAGCAGATACAGGATTCTCCGGTCATTTCAGACATGCTGACCAGCATCCCCGGCTTTCAAGCAACTCTCGAAGCGCACCCCAGCGGCATCTATTCAGACTTCCATGAAGATATTCAAATCCATAACAACTGCTTTGCCAATAATGCAACACTCGGAGTGGAACCCAATTGGACGAGCGGCATTCACGCCAGCGCGGCAGTAGCCGATGGAAATTATTGGGGCGACCCCAGCGGACCTTCCGGCAGAGGTCCGGGCACAGGCGATAGCGTCGGTAAAAATAAAGTTATTTTCGCGCCGTTCCTCACGGCTCCGCTGGATTTCTGCGACCCAACGCTTTCACAAAAGAACTAGGATTCCGCCCATGCCCAAACTCATCCCAGCGACTGAACGCCTCCTCCGCGCCCGCAAACTGATTCAGCAGGCGCGAGATTTACCCGTCCCTTCGACCGGGCTCGGCAAATCCGATTTTTCGTACATCGCCAACGTCAAGGATTTGTTTCGGCAGGCGAAAGACCTGGTGAAATTTATCCCGCAAACGGCGGGCGTCTCAGCGGAGTTGAAAGTGGAAGTGAAGAAGATCTACGAAGAGATCGAGCAGGCGGCTCGCGACATCTTGTATTGAAAGTGATGAAGGCGTACAATCGGACTATAAAACAGTAGTAACGACTTCAGTCGTTTGTTTGCATGTGACTAAAGACGCGGCTACAAGAATCCCGAGGCACATATGACGGACAAAAAACTCACTAAACTTCTCGAAGAATTACATATCACCCTCGACGCCACCGAAGCCGTGGACGACAAAGGGCGCGAGCTTCTGCGCGCGCTCAACGAGGATATCAAGGAACTCCTCGAGCGCTCCGAAGGGGCGGGTGCTGACGACACGCTTCTCGGGCGGATGCAGGAAACGATGACCCACTTCGAACGCACGCACCCGGAGATGGCTTCGGCATTATCTAATTTGCTGACCACGCTCAGCAATGCGGGGATATGATTTGAAAATAAAAAATCCCTTCGTCGTTTAGGCGAAGGGATTTTTTGTCCCTGAAAAGTTGTAGGCGCGCTGCGCGGTAATGGCGGCTGAAATGTTCAGCCAGCCTTGCGCGCGAATCTTCGGGGCGAGAATCTCTCGCGCTGTTGCGAAACGCCGCCCGTCGAGAAAAGAAGCGTGTGTTCAGTCCTGTGATGCGATGGACGATGGGCTGTCCGTATGAAAATTTCCAGTCATCTGTTATTGGGTGTATACTTTTCCACGAGGCGAGAAACCATGATGGCAAAAATAATTGCGCGACAATGCGAGCGAGGGCATGTATGACGAGTTCTTCAGGCGTCACAACCCTATTTCTAGATATTGGCGGCGTCTTGTTGACAAACGGCTGGGATCGTAAAGCGCGAGTCCGAGCGGCAGATAAGTTCGAACTGAACCAGGAAGAAGTGGATGAGCGTCATCACTTGACCTTCGACACCTACGAGGAAGGCAAACTCAGCCTGGATGAATATTTGAACCGCGTCGTCTTTTATGAAAAACGTCCCTTCTCGCGGGAAGAGTTCAAAAGTTTTATGTTTGCGCAATCGCAGCCCTTTCCCGAAATGATCGAATTCGTAAAAGACCTTAGGAAGCAATACAATCTTCGAGTCGCCGTCGTAAGCAATGAGGGGCGCGAATTGACGATCTACCGCGTGCGGCAGTTTCAATTGAACACATTCGTGGATTTTTTCGTGTCCTCCTGCTTTGTCCATTTCCGCAAGCCGGATTCCGATATCTACCGAATGGCATTGGATATTGCGCAGGCGAGTCCGGAGCAGGTAATTTATATCGAAGATCGTTCGCTGTTTGTCGAAGTCGCGCAAGGGCTGGGGATTCGCGGCATTGTCCATACAGAATACAAAAATACACGGGAGGCAATGGAGGCATTCGGGCTGTCACTGACACGCTGAAAGTTCACGCGCCGGTTGAAGGTCGGGGGCATCTATTGAAATTGGAGTTTAGAATGAAAAACATACAAGCAAGCCAAACTTTAAAGTCCGCTATCGAGCCGAATCTGAGCGGCGCGGAGGATAGCGTCAGGCTGGGGCATTGGATGCCGCATCACGCCGGCATCATGCCGCAAATCCGCATTGGAAAACGCTGGTTCAGCGTGCTCTGGTCCATCCCCATCGCATTTGTGGCGTTCCTTGTTGCGGTTGCTATCGCGCAACAGTTGCGAACCCTTCCCGTCGTGCAAGAGTTTATCCTGCGTTACCCCGGAGACGCGTCTCCGATTTCGGTCGCATCGGGTTTCCCGTTGTGGCTTCGGCTGCAACATCTATTCAACGCGTTCTTCATGCTGTTTATCATTCGCGCCGGTATTCAAATCCTTGCGGATTTTCCGCGCCTGTTCCTGCGGAGGAACTGCACACCGGGAGAGGAGTGGTTCCGCTTTCAGCGCGATGTGCCGACAGACCGGCTCTGGACATCGAAAGACGATTCGGTGACGATACCGGGCTGGCTCGGCATCCCCGGCGTGCGCCACTCGGTGGGGCTGGCTCGCTGGTGGCATTTCACCTTCGATCTGTTATGGGTACTCAACGGCTTGCTCTATTATGTTTTACTCTTCGCCACGGATCAATGGCAACGGGTGGTGCCAACCAGTTGGACGGTGTTTCCAAACGCGCTCTCGACGGCGATTCAGTATCTCTCGCTAAATTTTCCAGTCGAGCATACGTGGACGGTGTATAACGGCTTACAGCAGTTGACATATTTCGCGACCATCTTCATCGCTGGACCTTTGGCGTTCGTCACCGGTGTAATGCAAGGGCCCGCATTCTCGAATAGACTGGGCGGTTTTGCCAAACTCTTGAACCGTCAACTCGCCCGGACGATCCATTTCGCTGTGCTTGCCTGGTTTCTCTTCTTCATCTTTGTGCACACCACTCTTGTGTTCATCACAGGCTTGCGAAAAAACCTGAACTACATGTTTGCCGGGGTCAACGATGGTTCCTGGGCGGGCTTGATGATGTATGTCCCGGTGATGGTCATCTTGATCGCCGTCTGGTTGATGCTAACGCCTCTGACGATCAAGTATGCTCGCGTGGTTCAAATGACCGGCGAGAGAATTGTGGGATATATCAAATCGTGGGCTGAACTCTGGGATCCGCATACTCAGTACAGCGAAAAGGATATCTCGCCGTACTTTTGGGTCAATGGGACGCTCCCAACCTCCGAAGAATACAACCGACTCAAAGAAGGTAATTTTGCCGATTACAAACTTATCATTGGCGGCTTGGTGGAGCGCCCGCAAGAAATTTCTTATGCGGAACTCAAGGCAATGCCAAAGCAGGAGCAGATCACCAAGCATTTCTGTATTCAGGGCTGGTCGGGCGTTGCCAAATGGGGAGGGGTTCCCGTGCGCGACATCCTCAAACTCGTCCAGCCCAAGCCCGAAGCCCGCTATGTGGTCTTTTACTCGTTTGCGGATGGGGCAGACGGCGGCGTCTATTATGATGTGCACTCCATTCGCAACATGCGTCACAAATTAACGATCCTCGCGTATGAGATGAACGGCGAAGCGCTTAATTTCCTTCACGGGGCTCCGCTTCGCCTGCGCTGTGAAAATCAACTCGGCTTCAAGATGGTCAAGTGGATTCGAGCGATCGAACTTGTGGAGGATTTCAAGCATCTCGGCGCGGGACATGGCGGCTATAATGAAGATCACGAATTTTATGGATACCGGATGCCAATTTAACATGACTTACGCAGATCGAAAACCTTTTGTCGCGAATTTCACTAATTCACGCGAATTTTTAAAAAATTAGCGGAAATTCGCGTAATTCGCGGCTTGGTATTGGGGTTTTGCGTAAGTCCTATTTAACCAAGACTTTCGCTCCATCCAGCGTATACACTCGAAACAGTTTTTTTGAGCGTAATAGGCGCTCTCTGCGCCGAAATCACAAGCGAAGCGAAAGCCTATTAACAGCTGATACCGGGTAGACCGGGATGCGCGCGCAAATTCAAATAGGTGAAACCATGGCTAAAAACAATACACAAACACTCCGCTCGGATGCTCTCGCGCTCTTTGGAATCACCGGCGACCTTGCGTACAAGATGATCATCCCCGCGCTCTATGCGCTGGTCAAGCGGGGCGTTCTGACGCTCCCCATCGTCGGCGTTGCCCTTGAACCGTGGAGCGCGGCGCAATTACGCGCGCGCGTGAAAGACAGCCTTCAGCGAAGCGGATGGATCGACGATACAAAAGCCCTCCACAAACTCTTTTCTCTTCTTACCTATGTCAGCGGAGACTATACCCATCCGGAGACATTTACCGCCATCAAGAAGGCGCTGGGAGACGCTCAAAGACCGGCGCACTATCTTGCCATCCCGCCCTTCCTTTTTGAAAATGTGATCCAAGGGTTGGGGTCTGCAGGGATAGCCAAAGGCGCGCGCGTCATCGTCGAAAAGCCATTCGGGCGCGATCTTCCTACTGCAAGGGAACTCAACCGCGTGGCGCATGCGGTCTTCCCGGAAGATTCGATCTTCCGCATCGATCACTACCTCGGCAAGGAAGCGATCATGAACATCCTCTATTTCCGATTTGCCAATTCGTTTCTTGAGCCGATCTGGAATCGCAACTACATTTCCAGCGTTCAGATTACGCTGGCGGAGGATTTCGGTGTGAAAACACGCGGCGCGTTCTATGATACGGTGGGTTGCCTGCGCGATGTGATTCAAAACCATCTCTTTCAAATCGTAGCCCTGCTGGCAATGGAGCCGCCAACGCGCCAGGATCCCGACGCGGTGCAGACAGAGAAGGTCAAGGTCTTCCGCGCAATGCGTCCGCTTGCGCCCGCCGACGTGGTACGCGGTCAATATACCGGTTATCGAAATGAACCGGGCGTCGCAAAAAACTCCGATGTGGAAACCTTTTGCGCCTTGCGCCTCTTCATCGACTCGTGGCGCTGGGAGGGAGTCCCCTGGTATCTGCGCTCCGGTAAAAATCTGGCGCGAAGCGTAAACGAGGTGGTGGTGGAACTAAAGCCGCCTCCGCAGAAATTATTCGACGACTCGCCCTCTGCCAGCGGGGAAACGAATTATTTGCGTTTTCAACTTGCCCCACATTCCGCCATTGGGCTGGCGGCGCGGGTCAAGCAAAAAGGCAAGAAATTTATCGGCGATCAGAAAGAACTTTTTCTGATCGAAGAAGAGCCGGGCGAACAATCGCCGTATGAGCGGCTGTTGGGGGATGCGATTGCCGGCGATCGCACGCTGTTCACCCGCGAGGATGCGTCGGAGGCGGCGTGGGCGGTGGTCGATCCGGTCCTCAAAAAGCATCCGCTCTCGCTTCCATATCGACGGGGTAGCTGGGGTCCCAAAGAGGCAAACGCGCTGATTGCAAAAGACGGCAGTTGGCATAACCCGGTATTAGAGTTGAAAAAAAACGGGTGATCAAGCCATGTTGTCGAATGTGCCGATCGCGCTCGGTATAGCGGCATTCTGATATAAAAAATCCTTCGCCGTATTTCGCGAAGGATTTTTTATTTTACGGAGAAGATGGAGGGCTTGTCGTTCCGTCCGCTGTGACGGTTACGGTGGGGGTTACGGTCGCAGTCACAGTACTGGTTGCTGTCGATCCTGAGCCAGTTGTTGCCGTGCCTGTTACCGCACTGCCGCCGACAACGATCTGCACATACACCTCATCGCCGAAGAATTGCCCACCGGCAGTTTGCATACGCCAGTTGCCGCGCAATTTTCCAGTTTTTGCGGGCGCGATCATGGCGACCGAAATATCCAGCGTGGCATTGGGGGGAACCGCCGACGGGAGCGTGTAAGTTACTCCGCTCATTTGCTCTCCGCCGACGAATACGAATTTGAATCCCGCGTCCCATGCGCATGTGCCGGAGTTGAGCACCTTCCACGTTTTTGTGAAGTTCTGTCCGGGCGTCACTGCGGTGTCGTCGGGGATCGAGACATCGTTTGCGAACGTCATGCGATAACAGGAATTCACGCCGCTGTTCGTCGTCGCAGAGGCGAGCGGAAGCGCTCCGCCTGTGCTGGTGACGAACGGTTCGAAAGTGGCTGACGCGGTCAAGGTGGGGAAGGGAGTCTCCGAAGGCGCGGCAAGCGCGGTCTGCGTGAGAGCCGCTGAAAACGTCTCGATGGCGAGCGCTTGGATCTCATCCACGCTCAATGTGTTTGTGGGTGTCGCTGTCGTCTCGCCGCCTCCGCACGATGCGATCAACAACGCGCATAATCCCAAAATGATCAATCTTTGTTTCATCTGTTCTCCTTTAAACGAGCCGCAATTTTACCT
>JAJTXU010000118.1 GCA_021462845.1 Anaerolineales bacterium | reverse complement strand
ACCTCGTTGGTGACCGGGTCCATGCGGTTCAGCCCGGCTTCCGCGGTGCCGATCCATAGATAGCCCCGGCTATCCTCGGCGATGGCGAGAGGTTTGGCGCCGCTCAATGTGGATTCGTCGGCAGGGTCCGAGCGGAAATGCGTGAACACGCCGGTGGTTTTATCGAAGCGGTCCAACCCGACGAAGGTGCCCACCCAAAGTTGTTTGCGGCTGTCTTCGAAAATCGCGTAAACAAAATTGGCGCTGATGCTCTCTGCATCGGTTGGGTCGCGGCGGAAGTGTGTAAAAGAGTTCAGGGCTGGGTTGTACCGGTCCAGCCCGTTGGTGGTGCCAACCCAGACGATGCCATCGCTATCTTGAAAGATCGAGATGATCGTATCGGAACTGATACTGTCCGGGTTTTGCGGGTTGTTATAGTATTTTTTGTTCGCGCCTGTTTCCCACTGGAAACGGTTCAGCCCGGCGTCTGAAGTGCCGATCCAGGCATAGCCTTCATCATCCACAGAAATAGGAAAGATGAAGTTTCCGCTCAGGCTGTTCGGGTTGTCCGGGTCGTGACGATAGTAGGCGAACTTGTCGCGTTCCCGGTTGTAGCGGTTGATCCCTCCCCCGTGAGTTCCAAACCACAGCACGCCACCCCGGTCTTCGTAGATGGCGAGGATGCTGTTATTGCTTATGCTCCGTTGAAAGGTCGGGTCATTTTGATAGTGGATGAAATAGGAGCGGTCTTCGCTCATGCGGTCCAATCCCTCGGATGTGCCCACCCAGAGATTTCCCGAGCTGTCGGTCCGTAGGACGTTAATGGAATCGCTGACGATCGATTGCGGATCATCCTTATCGTGCAAGAAGGATGCGAACTTCTCCTCCACCGGATCGAAGACATTCAACCCGGTTTGTGTGCCGATCCATAGATCGCCATCGGTCCCTTCCGCAAGGGAGGTAATGCGACTGCTACTGATACTGCCGGGGTAATCGGGCGCCGGCAAATAATGAGTGAAAATTTCCGATGACAGGTCAAACACATTCAAACCGCCATCGAGAGTTCCGATCCAGATGAATCCTTCGCTGTCCTGAAACAGCGCGCTGATGTTCTTACTGCTCAGCTTTTTAGACCTCACTACCGGCTTCGCTTCATCCTGGTTTTTTTCCGCGGCTGAATCAAGTTCTGGAGTGACGATCAGATCGTCGTTTGTGCTGGGCTGAGGGACGATGTATGGAATATGGTGAAAGGTCTGCGTATCCCGGTCGAACCGATCCAACCCATTCAAGGTACCCACCCAAAGTTGGTTTTCGTTGTCGATGAGCAACGCGGTCACATGGTCATTTGCCAGGCTGTCGGTATCTCCCTCGGTGTGTTGAAAATGGGTAAATGCGCCGGTGCGAGGGTCATAGCGGTTCAACCCGCCCAGGCGCGTGCCGATCCACAAGGATCCGTCGTGATCTTCGACAATATCGTTGATCCAACCGTCGCTGATGCTGTTGGGGTTGCCGGGGTCGCGCTTGAATGTGGTGAAGTTGTACCCGTTGTAACGATTTAATCCATCCTCGGTGCCGATCCAGAGAAACCCTTGACGATCCTGAAAAATGACTCGCCCGGAACTTTGCGAGAGTCCCTGCTCGATGCCGAGCGTATCGAAGCGCGGGACGCAGTTGCAGATTTCGGGCAGGTCGGCGGGGGAGAGGCGGTTCGGTTGGACGGGGAGGCTGGTCGCAGGCGATTCAGGCTGAGGCGCGGCTTGAGGCGTTGCCAGCCCGGCGCAGGAAGCCTGCGAGAGGAGCAACAGAATCCCGATGATGAGATCGAATCGTTTCGTCCAATTCCTACGCATGGTGTTAATTATAGACCCGTATTGAGTATCGTGTATGACGCCGATTTTATTCGGCTGGACGCATAGCGCCATATCCCTCGGAGGAGGGGTTTTTCCAGATCAGGCGCGAGGAGGGAAGACTACATTCGACGCCCTCTCCGAGGGAACCCAAACCATCATTCATGTGGGTGGGAAATACGCTTCAAGGCGGATGCTTGAATTTTCTGCGGTAGGTATCATGTGCGCAGGTTAGTCATGCTAATCCGCTTTGCTTTCAACGACTCCTCACAGAAAGCGATACGTCGGCGTCAGGCGGGACCCCGGTCTACGCAACCGGGTTTCCGCCTCGCTCGCTATATATTCCAAGGAGGTGGCTCGAGAATATCGCACACGTTGATTCTTTGCATCAGACTTCACCAAATTTTTAGGAGAGAAGAGCATGAAAAAAAGTAAAGTATTTCAATTTTTTAGCCTGCTTGTGATGTTGAGCATTGTGCTTGCCGCATGTGCTCCTCAACAAGCAACGGAGACCGAAGCGCCTGTGGCGGAAACCGAAGCGCCGCTTGCCACTGAAGCCCCTGCCGCAACCGAAGAACCCGCGGCGTCTGCTACCACGCGCCATGGCGGCTGGTTGGATGAAATCGATGTTTCCGTGGTGGCAGGCGATTCTGCCATTTCGCAAATCCAGGCGGGCGCGATCGATTTCTTCTCGTTCAATCTTGCTTCAGACGTGTACCCTGCGATTCAGGAATCGGGTCTTTCCAGCACGCAATCGCTCGGCGGCTATTACGGGATCAGCTTGAACCCGGCGGTGTTCGATGACACGGCTGTGTTGAATCCGTTTTCGAACCGCAAGATCCGCGAGGCGTTGAACTGGTTGATCGACCGCAACTATGTGAATCAGGAAATTTACGCGGGCGGTTCACTGCCTCGTCTTCTGCCGATCACCACAGAGTTGGTTGAATATACCAACTTGATCGATACTGCCCGCGCATTGGAAAGCAAGTATGCTTTCAATACTGAGCGCGCCAAAGCAGTGATCGATGCCGAAATGCCCGCCATGGGCGCGGAACTCGGCGCGGATGGCAAGTGGCAGTTTAATGGCGCGCCTGTGAAGTTGATCTTCCTCATCCGTTCCGATGGCGATGGCACGCGCCAGCCGATGGGCGATTACGTATCGAATCAGCTTGAGAGCGTTGGCTTTACCGTGGATCGTCAATATAAGACCGCTTCCGAAGCCTTCCCGATCTGGCAGGGAACAGTTGCGGCGGAGGGTCAATGGAATTTATATACTGCGGGATACGGCGTTTCCGGTTTAGGTTCATTGCGCGACGAGAGCGGCAATATCCAGCAGAGTTACTTGAATACCAGCGTTCAGGCAAGCGAGCCGTTTATCTCGAATGTCTCTGATCCTGAATTCCAAAAACTGGGCGACGATCTCGCGCAAGGCAATTACGACACGAAAGAAGAACGCGACGCCATGATGGCGCGCGCGCTCGAACTTTCGATGGAAGACTCGCTGTTCGTATGGGTTATCGATCAGAAGACGTATGCTCCGTACGCCAACGACGTGCAAGTGACGTTCGATCTTGCCACAGGTCCCGAATCAACGAATGTCGGTCCGTATAACTTGCGCTTCAAGGATCAAGAAGGCGGCACGTTGAAGATCGGCACAAACGATTTGTTTACCGAGCCGTGGAATTCGGTTGCTGGAAGCAACTGGATCTGGGACGGGTTTGTCATTCGCATGACCACGCAGGGCAGTTCCAATATCACCGGCGCAGGCGGCTTGATGGCTGACCCGTATACCGGGTTGGCGTACCCTCAGCGGATTTCCAGCGCGGAATTGACCTATAAAGAAGGATTGCCGATCAATCAAAGTCTCGATTGGTTGACTGTAACCGCTGTGCCCCAGGTGGATGTGCCCGCAGACGCGTGGATCGATTGGGATGCGACAGAACAACGCTTCGTCACTGTTGGCGAGAAGTATCCCGAAGGTCTCACTGCCAATGTCAAGAGCCTGGTTGTGTATCCCGATGATTTGTTCGAAACGGTGAAATGGCACGATGGCAGTCCGCTCTCTGTCGGCGATTTTGTCATGAACATGATCTTGAGCTTCGACCCCGCCAAAACGGAAAGCAAAATGTACGATGAAGCATTGGCATTGAGCATCAACGCCACGCTCGCGGCGTTCAAAGGCTATCGCATCGTATCCACCGATCCGTTGACCATCGAAGCATATTCGGATACGTACAACACGAACGCAGAACTCAACATCTTGACGTTGTGGCCCCAGGACCTGTACGGCTTGGGCTACGAGAATAGTTGGCCCGTGTTGGCAGTCTCTAACCTGGCAGAGGAGAACGGCGAGTTGGCATATTCGGAAGATAAGGCCGGCACGCTCGAAGTGGAACAAACCAACTGGGTGGGCGGACCAAGCCTTGAGATTCTTGGCAAGTATCTCGATCAGGCGGCGGTTGAGTCGATCATTCCGTATGCCGCAACCATGAGTCAGTTTGTGACCAAGGAAGAAGCCGACCTGCGCTACGCCAATCTCAAGCAATGGGTGACAGATCACGGTCACTATATGGTTGGAACAGGTCCCTATTATCTCGACCAGGCGTTCCCCACGGAAAAATCGGTTGTTCTCAAACACTTTGCCGATTTCCCCGACCTTGCCGATCGTTGGTCTCAGTTTAGCGAGCCGAAACTGGCGACAACCTTGCTCGATGGGCCGGGGCAGGTCAAATCGGGCGATGAAGCGACGTTCGACGTCACGATCAATTTCAAAGATGAACCGTACGTACTGTCCGATATCGTGCGTGTGAAATATATCCTGTACGATGCGACCGGCGCGGTGGTGTCTGTGGGAGACGCGACGGCGGTGGCGGATGGTCAATACCAAGTCACGTTGAGCGCGGAGGAAACGAAGAAACTTCCCACCGGCTCAGCCAGACTCGAAGTGGCAGTGGTGCCGATTCCTGTGGCGATCCCGTCATTTACATCGTTTGATTTTGTGGCGGTTCCATAAGGTTTGCAGAGTTAGCGCGCAGGGACAGCGCATCTGTCCCTGCGCGCATTCAAGTGAGCGAGTGAGGTATTCATGACGGCGATAACCCAACCGACAACCGAGTCGTTTGTTTCAAAAAAAGCGACGCGCTACGGCTCGTTGTTCCGCATCTTGCGATATGCCATTGGGCGTTTGCTGACGTTGTTCGTATCCGTCATCATTGGCATTTATCTCACCATCGTGATCGCCAACATGGGCGGTTACGTAGATGAGATCATGCGCGGCGAAATCCGAGATCGCGTCACGCAGGCGATCGTCAACAGCCCCGCAGGGCAAGCCATGGACCTCGAAGTTCGCCAGCAATTGATTAAAGACAGGATCGCCTCGGAAGAGAAACGCATGGGTTTGAATGTGCCCATCGCGGTGCGGAATGCGCGCTATCTTGCCAACGCGCTCACCTTGAACCTCGGGCGCGCCATCAACATGACCAGCGACTCGGGGTCGAAACAAGTGCGCCTCATCTTGCTGGAACGCCTGCCCGCCACCTTGTTGTTAATGGGCATCTCGCAATTGTTCCTGTTTTTTTCCAGCATCCTGCTCGCTTTAAATCTCTCGCGCAAGTATGGAAATTTTTGGGACAAACTTGTGGTGGCTTTATCGCCGACCTCCGCGGTGCCGCCGTGGTTTTATGGCATCTTTCTCATTCTGATCTTTGCGGCATTGCTGAAAGTCCTGCCGTTCGGCGGCATGGTGGATTCCCCGCCGCCCTCCAACCCGTTCGATTACTCCCTGAGCCTGCTCAAGCATTTGATCCTGCCCACAGTATCTCTCGTGCTTAGTTCATTTTTCCTGAGCATCTATAACTATCGCACGTTCTTCCTGATTTACTCCAGTGAAGATTACGTGGATATGGCAAAGGCAAAAGGCTTGCCCTCGCGCGATGTGGAACGGAAGTACATTTTGCGCCCCACGCTTCCCAACATTATCACCAACTTTGCCCTGCTCATTATCACGTTGTGGACGGGCGCCACCATTACCGAAACTGTCTTCCTTTGGCCCGGGCTGGGGCGCACGCTCTTTCAGGCGATCGGGTTATACGACCTTCCCATCATTGTCGGCTCGACAATTATTTACGCCTACCTGCTCGCCATGACGGTGTTTTTACTCGATTTCATTTACTCGCTTGTTGACCCGCGCGTAAAGGTTGGGGGTTGATTATGACCGCGCTGAAAAACTTGATGCAAAAGTTTTTGTATTATCCATCCGCCGTGTTTGGGTCGTTCGTTGTGCTTCTTCTTGTGTTGCTGGCAGTGTATGCCATGATGAAGATTCCGTATCGTGAAGCGATCCGCTTATGGCGCGGAGGGGAAGAAGCCTGGTATCAAAACCCAAAGTTCGCCGCGCCCGCATGGATCAATTATTTCTCGTCTACAAAATACGCTGAATCGTTCTCGGTCAATACCGGGGATGGAAGCCTTCCCAGTGATTTCACGCCCGGCGCCGAAGGCACAGGCACATTGCTTGCCAACTACACATTCGACTTCGATGCCGACACGTATCCGCAAGACATGATCTTGTATTTCACCTCTCGCTTTACGGAAAAGCAACCCTTCATCTCGCTTGAATGGCTCACGCCGGATGGGCGCGCTGTGCGGATCGCAAACATGGCGGTCGGCAAGGAATTTACCTATCGATTCGCCCAGGATGAAAAACTCAAGACCCGCCTGAAAACGGACGATAGTATCGCCGCGCTCTTTTCGGACCCTGAAACCGGTTCGCCCATCAAGGGACAGTATCAACTCCTCGTCACCGGCACAACCTTCGAACCCGACTCGCGCATCGATGCTGAATTCGTCTTTCACGGTCAGGTGTATGGGCTGGCAGGCACCGATCATGCGCGCCGCGACCTGATGATTCCACTGCTGTGGGGCGCTCCCGTTGCGTTGACGTTCGGCTTAATCGCCTCGCTGGGTTCCTCGGTGCTGACGATGATCATCGCCGCGCTGGGAACATGGTATTCAGGCTGGATCGATGAATTGATCCAGCGCATTACCGAAGTAAACCTTGTGCTCCCGTTCCTGTCCATTCTCATTATGATCGGCACGTTTTACTCTCGCAGTCTGTGGGTGATTCTCGGCGCGACCATTGCCCTGAGTATTTTTACCGGCGCCATCAAGGGGTTTCGCTCGATATTTCTTCAAGTCAAGGAATCCATGTACATCGAAGCGGCGCGCGCGTACGGGGCGAGCGGAATCCGCATCGTGTTCTTTTACCTGATCCCGCGCATGATCCCATTGCTTATCCCGGGCTTGGTTTCCTCGGTGCCAGCCTTCGTGTTCCTTGAGGCCTCACTGGCGGTCTTGGGCTTGGGTGACCCGGTGTTGCCCACGTGGGGCAAGATCATTCAAGACGCCAACATGAACGGCGCATTGTATCGCGGTTACTACTACTGGATTCTGGAGCCGACCGTTCTGCTTATGATCACCGGTCTGGGGTTTGCCATGCTGGGTTTTGCGCTGGATCGTATCTTCAACCCCAAATTGAGGGATGCATGAACCAAACCGCAACGCGCCAACTGCTCCAGATCGAAAAACTTGAACTGCATTTCAAAACACGCGGCGGCAGTGTGCAAGCCGTGGATGGCGTCAACTTCACTCTCGACTCGAATCGGGCAGTGGTCATCCTCGGCGAATCGGGTTGCGGAAAAAGTTCATTGGCGAAAGCCATCCTCCGTCTCCTTCCGCGGAATGTGGATAGATACGACGGCAAGGTGTTCTTGCAAGGCGCGGATGTGATGGAATTCGATGATGAAGAGTTTCGCAAAAATGTGCGCTGGCTGGGCATTTCGCTGGTGCCGCAAGCCGCAATGAACTCGCTCAATCCCGTAATTCGAGTCGGCGAACAAGTTGCCGAGCCAGCCATCATTCATTTAGGAGTCAACAAATCCGAAGCGATGATGCTTGTGCAAAAAATGTTCCAGCATGTGGGCGTGCCTCAGGATTTTGTCAGCCGCTATCCCTTCGAGTTGAGCGGCGGGATGAGGCAACGCGTCGCGCTCGCCATGGCGCTTGTCACCAGCCCCAGCCTGATTGTCCTCGACGAGCCGACCTCCGCCCTTGACCTGCTCACGCAAGCCAACATTATGAATGTGCTCAAGCGCATCAAGCATGAACTTGGCACATCCTTTATTTTGATCACGCACGATATTGCCACCTCCAGCGAACTGGCAGACGAGGTAGCCATCATGTACGCGGGGCAGATCGTGGAAACCGGTCATGCGCGCGATTTTTTCCCCGCACCGCTCCACCCGTATTCGCAGATGTTGATGGCGAGTGTGCCGCGCCTGCGAAGCGATTCAGACCCGATGTTTATTACCGGTCAGCCGCCCAGCCTGATCAACCCTCCAAACGGATGCCGGTTTGCGGCGCGTTGTCCATTCCATTTTGAAAAATGTAACGATGAGCCGCCGGTTTTTGAGAGAAATGGGCGAAGTGTCAAATGCTGGTTGCACGCTTGAGAGTTGCGAAGCGGAATGCCGTTCCGCTTTACGAAGCCGACAATAGGAGTACCGAGCAATGATTACCGACTTGCGCGAGGTGATGATGAGCATTGAGAAAATCAACGAGGCACAACCATTGCTGTCTGTGCAGGGTTTGCGCGTGTGGTACGAATTGCGCCGATTTGGCTTTGGGCATGCCGGGTACGTGAAGGCGGTGGATGGCATCAGTTTTGAACTGGCAGAAGGGGAGACCGTAGCCGTTGTCGGCGAGTCGGGATGCGGCAAATCGAGTCTGATGAAGACGATCTTGGGATTGAACATTCCCACCGGCGGCGAAATCCATTTTGATGGAGAAAATCTCTCCGCGCTCACCAGAAGCGGGTTGCAGAAATATCGCTTCAAGATCGGGTATGTGCAACAGGATCCGTATGGCGCCTTGCCGCCATTTATGAACGTGCAAAAAATATTGGAAGAGCCTCTCATTATCAGCGGAACGAAAAACAAAGAGGAGAGACTGTCGCGCATTCACAAAGCGATGACGGAAGTGAAACTGCACCCGGTCGAAGATTTCCTGCCGAAGTTTCCGCACATGCTCAGCGGCGGGCAACAGCAACGGATCGTGATCGCCCGGGCGATGTTGCGCGAACCGAAATTGATCGTTGCCGATGAGCCGGTTTCGATGCTGGACGCCTCGGTGCGTGTGGAAATTCTGAAACTCATGCGCGTTTTGCAAGAATCACACGGGCTTTCGGTGATCTACATCACACACGATCTCTCGACCGTGAAATATTTTTCCCAGCGTATTTTTGTGATGTATGCGGGAAATCTCATCGAAAAAGCGGATACGCGCCGCCTGCTTGAGAATCCCCTGCACCCGTACACGCATGCGTTGCTTGCCGCCACCTCCGACCCCGATGCGCGTAACGCTGATTCGTTCAAGGAAGTGCCGCCCGGCGAGCCGCCGAGTCTTGTGAACCCGCCGAAGGGTTGCCGCTTCCATCCGCGCTGTGCCAGGGCGATTGCCGGATTATGCGACCAAAAAGAACCGATAGACTTTGAGCCCGAGCCGCATCATTTTGTGGCGTGTTGGTTGTATCAGCCGCAATGACAAACCCCCGTTTCCTTCTGCTGTCTGGCGTAATGCTGATGTTGGCGGGTATCATCCTGCCGTTTCTCATGGTGATTCACCTTCTCGAATCAACCTTCCTGTTGAATTTTTTCTCGTGGGGAGCCTCAGTTGCGGGGCTGGCGTTCGGCACCATCGGCTTTGCGCTGTATGCGCAAAGAAGGAAATAGACTTGGCTCCCTAGCGCAAGTGAATCGAAAAACCCGCGCGGCAAAGAGACTATTGCAAGAGGCCCAAGAAACAAAAAGAGCGACGCTTCAAAAGCGTCGCTCTTTTCTACTTGTTGAAAGACGATTACGGCGTCAAAGTGCGGACGAACGCGATCGCCTGCCAGATCTGTTCTTCGGTCAAGATACCGGCCCACGGCGCCATGGATGTGCCGGGTTTGCCGGTGTTCACGCGCCAGAACAGATAGTCGTCACTGGCGCGCTGTTGCAATTCGCCCAGGTTCTTCGGCTTGGGATCAAGCGCCGCGCCTGCGGGACCGTCACCATGACCTTGCGGACCATGGCATGGTTCACAGTTCACTTGAAACACTTTTGCGCCTTCCGTTGCCGCGTCTGCTCCGAGCGGGTTGGTCTTACCGGCAAAATCCGCCGGTACGGGTTCCAGGGTGGCTGCTGCTTCTGAATTTGCGCCGCCGCCGCATGCCGCCAGAATCATCGTAGCGGCCACAAGTATTGAGAGTAGTAAAGCGAACTTCTTCATTATTATCAACCTCCAGGTTAAATATGGATAAATTGTATGAGATTTGCACGGGATTGTCAAAGTGACAATTGTTACCCCCCCAGCATGATTATTGTCTGAGTGTCTGCGGGGGCGAAAAAAACGCAGGGTGAGAATCAGGCGACCATCAAGGATTGAGCCGAATTTTGATAAGTAGAGCCGTTTTGTCCAATACTGATAAATGTCATATTACATCCTGTGACATTCTTCACATTTGTTTTGTAACCTACAATGCTATGATTGGACAAATTTTTAGGCTTTGGATGTTGAACAACTACTAAAGGAGAATGCCATGTCCAAGAAGGAAAAGCAAGAGCACGAACCCGTATCGCTGGGTCAGAAGATATTCGATAATATCTGGTTGTTGTTCCTGCTGTCATTGCTCATCAGCACATTGATCTACAATGTGTGGGGGATTTCGAACCTGTTGAGCATTCCCCCGGCGCCCTAGCCGAACTTCACAAAGGAGAATTTAAATCATGTTAGCGCCTGAACAAAATTGGTGGAAGCCGTTAGGTCGCCTCGAGAAGACGTGGCTCACTGTGGCTCTCGTCTGGTGCATTTTCTTAACCGTGATGATGCCGCTTTGGTATTACATGGGCAAGCAAAATGTGCCCGCAGAGACGTATCGCACTACGCCGCAACAGTATGCCGCAACGGTGAATGAATTTGTAGCCCAGTATCAAGTGGGGGAGGAGAATAGCATTCCGGTGGTTGCGCCGCCGCCCGGCAGCGATGTGTACTTGCGCGCCAGCGCCTGGCAGTGGTATCCCATCCTGCAATTGGAAAAAGGCAAAGAATACCGCCTGCACATTTCCTCGATGGATTACGCGCACGGTTTTTCCCTGCAACCCGTGAACATCAACCTGGAAGTGTTGCCGGGGTATGATTACGTTGCGACGATTACGCCCACCTCGTCCGGCGAGTTCACCATCGTTTGTAATGAATATTGTTTTCTTGGTCACCACACCATGGTGGGCAAGATCATCGTGAAATAGGAGAAGATGCAATGGCAACTCTTGCACCTACATTTCCCTGGACGAAGGACTCGAAGGACGATTATCGCACCTGCCCGGTCCTTACGCTAAAAGTGGATATGCACGCCGAACGCCTGATCATCGCCAATGCAGTGATGGCGGTCGTCACTTTGACCCTTGGCGGTATCGCCGCGCTGTTGATCGCGCTCACGCGCTGGCAGGCGATTCATCTGCTGGATGCGACCTGGTTCTACCGCTTGCTCACGATCCACGGCATTGACATGCTCATCGCTTGGATGGTCTTTTTCGAGATGGCAGGCTTGCACTTTGGCTCGACCGTGTTGCTGAATGCGCGACACGCCGCGCCCAAAGCCGCCTGGCTCGGTTTCATCCTCATGACCGTCGGCGGGTTGATGGCGAACTTCGTCGTGTTATTCGACCCGAAAAACACTGTGGCATACACAGCCTATCTGCCGCTCAAAGCAAGTCCTTTGTTCTACCTCAGTTATATCTTGTTCGCGGTTGGCGCATTGATCGCGGTGATTACCTTCTTCATCAATATCGTGGTTGCCAAACGTGAAAAGCGTTTCGAAGGTTCGTTGCCGCTTGTGGCTTTCGGTTTCATGACCGCCGCGATTCTGGCTACCTACACTCTGCTTCAAGGCGCGGCGGCGGTTGTGCCGGCGTTCCTCTGGTCGTTGGGCGTGCTTCCCAGTTTTGATCCGGGCATCTACCGCAACTTCTTCTGGGGTTTCGGTCACCCAGCCCAGCAGGTGAACCTTGCGGCGATGATCTCCATTTGGTATTCGCTTGCTCAAATCACTGTGGGAATTCGCCCGGTCAACGAGAAGTTCTCGCGCCTT
>JAJTXU010000117.1 GCA_021462845.1 Anaerolineales bacterium | reverse complement strand
TCAAATGGATGCGCAAGGCACAGTTCCCCAAGACCCTGACGATGAAAAATTCATCGCCATCGCATTGGAAGGCGAGGCAACGGTCATCGTGAGCGGCGACCATCATCTGTTGGATTTGGGCAAGCACGGAAATATCTCGATCCAAACTGCCCGCCAATTTCTCGACTCACTTCACACTGAACCTTCGGCATGATCGCCACCCTCACCATCCACCTCCACCTCCCCGCCTGCGCCTCGCTCAAACAAAAGCGCCACAATTTGCTAGATTGACAACATATATGGTCAATCGTACAATATGTACAAAATGTACATATTGTACATAGGAGATCGAAATGCCAAACACAATCATAAAAAGCGGCGAGGCGCGTATCAAATTCCGCGACCTGCTGGATCAAGTTCTGGCTGGCAAAGGCGATGTGATCATCGAGCGCAATGGCAAGAACGTGGCGGTGATGATCCCCGCCGTGGATTACGAAAAAATCCGCGAGGAGCTGGAGGAGTTGCGAGCCGTGCGCGAAGCCGCCGCTTCCTATGATGAATGGAAGAAAAACCCATCTGTCGGGCGCGCCTTCGAAGAGGTGGACGCGGAGTTGGATAAACCTGCATGACAGGCGCGCAATGGCAGGTCATCATCCATCGCAAGGCGGAGAAAATCCTTAAGCGGCTGGATGGCGACGTCTTGAAGCGCATCCGCGCGGCGATACGCGGACTGGGGAGCGAACCGCGCCCTACTGGCGTAAAAAAACTGGCGGGATACGAAAACCTTTTTCGGATTCGTGTTGGGGACTGGCGAATCATCTATGCTATCGAAGATGATAAATTGATCGTCCTCATCCTTGAAATTTCCACACGCGGCGGCGCATACCGCGATCTTTGATGTTCGCCACCCTCACCATCCACCTCCCCGCCTGCGCCTCGCTCAAACAAAAGCGCAGACGGATCAAGCCGCTCCTCTCACGCCTGCATCGCGAGTTCAATCTCTATGGCTGATTTATCCCTTATTGTATGGTAGAGAAAATATCTTAATTTTGCGAATGCTCGTTCACTGGTTTTCGACTCAAACTCCATAAGCGATCGCTCTCCACTCCCTTGTTGCAAAGCAAGGGAATTTGTTTTTAATTTTTGTCTGATCCGCTAACACCCCAACAAAGATAGGCGAATGGCATGTCTGTCATTTGATTGGATAAGTTTCTCCAGATTATCAGGTAATCTGAGCTAATATTCCGTGGCGAGCAGGCAGGCTTGATAGTTATGTCTTGGTGGGAATGCGAGGCAGTTTTGCCGTACTCTGCCGCCAAATATGCCTTTCGACGTGTGAAAAAGGGAATGATGTGACTATTGTTCTCAGCCTGGGCGCCGGTACAATGAATCAGCGTCAACGAGTTTAAGGCTTTTCGCGTATTGTAGATTCAGGAGCGCTCAATGAAACTAGCTCATTTGATTGAACGTCATCCCTATCGGTTTGTCGCCATCATGGAGGCGGAGGTCGTGATGGTTTACCTCCTTGCGGGAACATTCGCCTACTTCCTGGGGCTCTCGAACATGACGCTCTACGGACTTGCCAACCTGGGGCTGTCGCTCATCGTCATAATTTTGCTGACCAGATTGAAGTGGTGGGGAACCGTCGGCTTCACGCCTCTGCGACAGCGAGGCGACTTGCTCTACTTCATCATTCCTCTCGTTCCCGCCATTCTCAATTTGATCTCAGGCATGCAGATCGAAAGTTTTGCCCAAGTGTCGGTGGTGTTCGCCGTCACGTTGGCTGTGGCGTTCGCCGAAGAAACCATCTTTCGCGGTTTGATGTTGCAAGCCATCAAGCCGTTCGGGCATTGGAAAGCCGCGATCATCACCGCATTGCTCTTTGGGTTGACTCACGCCATGAATGCCCTGACGGGGAAAGATCTGTTGGCAAGCGCAATGCAAATCGGGTACGCCACCGCGATCGGTTTTGCCTACGCTGCGCTGGCGCTTAAGAAAGACGCTCTCTGGCTTTTAATCCTGTCGCACTTCCTCACAGACTTTATTTTCTTCCTTCAGAAGCCTGGCTTTGCGATGCCTCCCTTCTGGCAATCCTTCATCGTCATCAGCCTGACAATTATCTTCACCGCCTATGGAATTTTCATCATGCAACAAAAATTCCGCCCGCAAATTAGACCCGCGCAAGGTTTACAAGCGCAACGCGCAAGCGAAGGAAAAGGCGCATGAACAACAATTCCCCTCTCAAGTGGCTCGTCCCCGCGATATTTCTTCTGACCCTCATCGCGACATTGGCTGGCTTGATGCCGGGCGAGGGAAACCCCTACGCCGTAACGAACTTCCGCGGCGAACAAGTGACCGTCAACGCGCGCGGACTCTATTACTGGGACACGGTCAGTTCCGCCGCGCAGATGCAAGCCAACGATCTGGTGACGCTGGCGCTTGGTCTGCCGTTGCTGGCAATCTCATTTTGGCTGACCTTGCAAGGCTCCCTGCGCGGACGCCTGCTCATGACGGGCACGCTCGGTTTCATCCTCTACACCTACATCACAATGTGTTTCGGCGCGGCATACAACAAACTCTTTCTGGTCTATGTGGCATTGTTCAGCCTGAGCCTATTTGCCTTCATTTTGAGCATGATGTCCTTTGACTTGAAAACTCTTCCCTCTCATTTTTCCGACAAACTGCCGCGCGGCTGGATCGCCGGACTGCTCTTCTTCGCCGCCGCGTTTCTCTCGCTGGCATGGCTGGGACGCATCGCCGCAACCTTCGCGCCCAACGCCATCCCCGTGTTGGAAAACACAACCAGCATGTTCATCCAGGCAATGGACTTGGGACTCATCGTCCCGCTTTGTGTGATGTCTGGCATCCTGCTCCTGCGCCGCCTTGCCTGGGGCTATCTGCTGGCGTCTATCGGTTTGATGAAGTTTCTGACCATGGGCGTCGCCGTCAGTATGATGAGCCTCAACATGCTGCGCGTTGGGGTTGCGATCAGCATGGTAGAAGTTTCGGTATTTCCGATCATCGCCATCGCCAACCTTGTGATGGTTGTCTTATTGCTCAGAAACATCAAGGATGGGGCTTATGCGTTACCCCGTACCGCACGGACAGTGCCAGGGAAGTTCACTTTGCGCTCATAGCCCGAGAAAAGAAGGCGAATTGCAAGATAAATCTTGCCGTACTGCGTAACGCGAGCCAAGGAGTAAAAAATGAACAACAAATTTGGTCTCTACGTCGTTTTGGGATTGATCGTCGGAGCGTTGTTTGGCGCCTCCTTCATCCCGGTCATCGAGAACGATCTGCTTGCAATGTTAGGCGGAGCGCTCGCGGGCGTTTTCATCGGATGGTACATTTTCGCCGCAATGAATATTCGCAAACAGGATGGAAAATGATTCAGAGGAGATAAAGGCTGACGACCGGCGAGTCAACCCGACGGGAGAGTTGATTCGCCGCCTGACGCTTTGAGTCAACCTTGAGGAGGAGTCATCCAACCATGCGCGTCGTCATCTTCGGCGCGGGGTCGCAAGGCGATATCCAGCCCTGCGTTCGGCTTGGAAGAGGCTTGCGAAAAAACGGCTTCGATGTTGTGCTAGCCGCGCCGCAAAACTTTGCGAACCTGAGCGCGGAATATGGCTTGGCTTTTCATCCACTGCGCGGCGATGTGCAGAAAATTATGGCGGGCGAGACCGGGCGGGATTTCATGGAACGAAGCGGCGCGAACCCGATTCGTTCCATCGTCACAATGCGGAAAATGCTGGAACCGATCGCAACCCAAATGGCGGAAGACGCGCTCACAGCCAGCCGCAAGGCGGATGCGTTCATCACGCTCGCGGTGTTCGCGCCATTCGGAAAAACGATCGCCGAAATTTTGAGCATCCCATTGATTCTCATCGAGCCGACGCCAACGCTTCCGACCGGCGATTTCGCGGGCGCGGGGTTTCCCATTCAAAAGAATCTGGGCAGGCGTTTCAATCGTCTTTCGGGCTTGGTCATGTTGGAAGTGATCTGGCAATGGTATCGCCCATTTGTAAACGAGTTTCGGAAGCGGCATAGATTGCAACCGCTTCACGGTTCGGATTTTTATCGCTCGCTGACCTCCACGCCTTTGTTGGGCGCGTACAGCCCGACGGTGATTCCGCGTCCGCGCGATTGGGGGGATCACGCGCACGTCGTTGGGTATTGGTTTCAAGAGGGCGCAAATGAGTGGCATCCGCCAATTGAGTTGGAAAAATTTTTAGATCAAGGTGAAGCGCCTGTTTATGTTGGCTTCGGAAGCATGGCGGGACGCGACCCCGAACGCTTCACAAAGATCGTGCTGGATGCTTTGGCGAAAACAAGTCAACGCGGAGTGATCGCTACCGGCTGGGGCGGCATGAGCGTGATGAACATCCCAAAGAATGTGTTCGTGTTGGATTCCACGCCGCATGGCTGGCTCTTCCCGCGCATGACCGCGGTCGCGCATCATGGCGGCGCAGGGACAACCGCGGAGGGTTTGCGGGCAGGCATCCCATCGGTCATCGTTCCGTTTACGGTGGACCAACCCTTTTGGGGAAACCGAGTCAGGTCGCTTGGCGCGGGACCCGAACCCATCCGCGCTTCAACATTGACCGCCGACGCGCTGGCGAACGCGATTCATAGCGCAGTCACAGACAGGAACATGAGGGAGCGAGCGTGTTCAATCGGGAAAGCGATCCGCGCCGAGGATGGCATCGGCAACGCCGTGAAGATCGCGCGCCAATATTTGGGAGCATGAACAATGAAGAACGAAAATTATCAGGTGATCCCCTTTCCAAAGATCCGCCGCCTGATGGCGGACGGCGGGCGGCTGGCAAAACAGAAACATCTCATCCACGGCTTGGTGGAGATGGATGTAAGCGACGCGCGGAGGTTGATCCGCGAGCATAAGGCAAAGACGGGTGAAGCGCTTTCATTTACCGCCTTCATCACATTCTGTCTTGGGCAGGCTGTGGACGCAAACAAGCCCATGCAAGCCTATCGCGCATGGCGGGAAAAACTCGTCATCTTTCACGACGTGGATGTAAACACCATGTTCGAAGTCGAAGTAGACGGTCGCAAGATCATCCGTCCGCACATTCTTCGGGCGGTCAATACGCGAACCTTGCGTGAAATTCACGAGGAGATTCGATCATTTCAAAGCGAACACGAAAATGGGCGGGAGGCAAATTTCATCGGCTGGTTCGTCCTCCTGCCCGCATTCATCCGCCGTTTGTTTCTGGGCGCGCTGTTCAAGAATCCCCATTGGTTGAAGGAGATGAACGGCACAGTCTCCCTCACCTCTGTGGGCATGTTCGGGAACGGCGGCGGCTGGGGAATTCCCGTCCCCATTCATACGCTTCAAATCACGCTGGGCGGCATCGCAGAGAAACCCGCGCTGATAAACGGTCAACTCGAGAATCGAGAATACCTGTGCGTGACGATCAGCCTCGATCACGACATCGTGGATGGCGCTCCCGCCGCGCGATTCATTCAGCGATTGAAGGAGCTTGTGGAGAGCGGTCACAAGATCTCCGACTTCATCGAGAAAGCGTGAGCGAATATGAACATTCTTAATCGTCAACAATCCGCCGCCGAACGCCGCAGGAAAATTGCGGCTAGAATCGGAGTTGGAACAATCCTAATTATTGTCTTGAGTATTATGGCGTTATTCCCGCCGTATCAGCCGATCACTCCCAGCGGATCATACAAAGTAATCACAGTCCGCCACACCTACATTGACCCAAATCGCATCGAAGAGTTCAACGAGAGCGGCGAAAATAGAAAGGTCAACGTCGTCTTCTGGTTTCCCGAAAACGCGCAGGACGGTGAAACATTCCCCCTTATCGTGTTTTCGCACGGAGGGCTTGGCACGGAAAACAGTAACGAATCCCTCTATCTGGAACTGGCAAGTCACGGCTATGTTGTTGCTTCCATCGGTCATCCGTATCATACGCTCTGGACAAAAGATGAAGCGGGTCATATCACCTTGATCAACGGAGAATATTTCAAAGACATTCAGCGGGAAAATGCAAAAAAGGACAAGGAACAGAGCTATCGCCTTTACGGGGAGTGGATGAAAACCCGCACAGACGATATTAACTTTGTGATTGACACAATTACGGCAAACGCGGCGAACAAGAATACGGGCGTTTACGCATTGGTTGACACGGCTACAATCGGCGCGATCGGACACTCGCTCGGCGGTTCCGCGATGCTCGCCATCCCGCGCCAACGGGATGATGTGGATGCGGTCATCGCGCTTGAATCCCCGTTTCTCTATGATGTTGTCGGCGTTGAAAATGATGAGTTCGTGTGGACGGACCAACCCTATCTCGTACCGACGCTAAACATCTATTCGGATAGTTCCTGGGATCATCTCTCGGAATGGTCGCAATATGCCCGGAATCATGAGTTTCTCATCAATGCGCCAGAGGATGTGTTCAGCCTGTATTTGCCCGGCAGAGGGCATTTTTCCATGACTGATCTCTCGCTTGCCAGTCCGCTATTGACAAGGTTGTTCGAAGGCGGGCAAACCAACCATGATCGCGAGGGCTATTTGCGGAATGTAAATTTGGCGTGTCTCGAATTTTTCGACCGCTATTTGAAAAATATTGACCAGGCACAAGAAATGAAACGATGAAAAATAAATACGCTGCCTTCTTCCTGCTTCTTGCGGCGATCATAACGATATTTCTCGCGCGCGCTTTGCTGGCTTCCTCGATCCCAGCGCCGCGCACATTTGAAATTTTCGATACCCTGACTGTGATCGGCGCATTCTTCGTCGTTTTGAAAAGTTACCGCAATCTGCGGCGCGGCGATTGGATCATCGCATTGACCCTCGGCGCGGCAATCGGCGTGGGGATGTTGTTCGCCTCTCTCTTTTCACCGTATCCTTTTCTTGGAATCGTTCGCGACAAAATCGGGCAGGCATGGGTTCGCGGAAGTTTTACGTTCCTCGCTACCCTGGGAGGACTCGCGATCATGCGTCAGGGTGGGCCAGTACAACTCCATGCCGCCAATGGCAACTGGCGGGCAACGAGTCGAGGCATCCTACTGGGGTTAGCCATTGGTTTGCCGCTAGCTGTTTTGAACGTCTTTGCCCTGCAGATAACTCAGGGACAGTCAATCCAATGGCAAAATCCTATGACAGCCGTATTGGATGCCTTTCAGCCGGGTGTCGTTGAAGAAGTTCTCTATCGCTTCGCCTTCTGGGGTTTGCTCTGGCTGACACTGCGGAGCTCACTGCCACAACAGGCAGTCTGGCTGTCAGGTTCGTTGGCAATGCTCACACACACCTATTCACATTTTGACGATTTGTTCATCCAGTCGCCGCTAACGGCTTTGGGAATGGGCGCCGCGCTGGCTCTCCTCTGGGGACTGCCGCCGCTGATTCTGGCGCGCCGCCGCGGGCTCGAATCCGCCATTGCGTTTCATTGGATTCAGGATGCCGCGCGATTCTTGATGGGGTATTAACTCCTTCTTCAAATTGACCTCTTGCAAAAGTCATTTTTGCCACAGAGATCACAGAGAAAAAGAGAATTTCTCAAAGGCCTCTGTGGACTCTGTGGCTGAGCAAGAGACACTTATGCAAGAGGTCTAATGTAATTCATTGCGCGCGCGCAGAGGATCGTCTCAACGGTTATGCCAGACCTACGAATTGAGATATGGTTAACTACGACGCGCTCATGAAGCCCAGCGTCCGCCATATTCCTCGCATGATTTTGTGGCTGAGATCGGGTTCTAAGAACTGGTTCGGGCACGTCCCCGGAATGACCGCGATGCCGTTGGCTTTGCAGACCTTCACCGCTTCTTGCGAGACGCTGGTCACGCCTGCCGCGAGTCCGGGTTTCGTCCCCATCATGCAGTGCATCCAGACGTGTTTGACGCCAAGTTCTACGCATTGTTGCACGATCTGATCGGTCACTTTGGGATTCGCAAGGATAAAGACCGCATCGGGCTTTTCAGGGATAGATTTCAGGTCGGGGTAACAAGTATCGCCGCGAAATGTGGCGATATGCGGATTTACGGCATATACTTGATAGCCGCTCTTCTTGAAATTTTCGTAGGCGAGGTTGCATCCTGTCTCGCGTTTGTCCGAAACGCCAACCACGGCGATCCGTTTCTGGGTGAGAAAGGCTTGCACAAGGGAATCGATTTTTGCCATGTGAGACTCCTTTTGATACAGGGATGATTATAGGCACAGGGCAGGAATCTATCATGTAGTTTTAGACTATATTTGACAGTACATTCATCCCCTTTTTCGGCTAAAACCCCTCTGCCACATACTCGCCCCGTATTACAAATTTCACCGAGCGCGGCGTCATTCCCCTCTATTCCACGAACAGCGTCGTCAGATTCTCCATGTTTTTGCCATCGCTCCCGTCTTATAAGCAATTTGTCGATGCAACCGCTCTTCCTTCATCAGGGAGTATCGTCGAAACTAGAACGACATGTTTGTTGCGTTCGACCGGTGACATCTGTGAACTCGTAGAAACGGTCGTTGGTCGAAAAATATTGTCGATTGGGCAGGATTTCGAGAGTTCCATCAAAGTATGTATTGAACAGGAAGCGGAACGAATTTACCGGTGAAATATCCGCGGGAACGGAAGCAGGGTCAACGCCCGGAAGATAATAGGCGTTCAAAATGGAAAATCGTTCATATAAACAAGTATCTTTCAAAGAATCATGGTTCGTCATCGTTCCGGGACCGTGATCGCCTTGAATAATAATGATGGGCGGAGACTTCGAGTTTGCCAGAATGCCGTCAACCATATCCAATGTTGCTTGATTGATAAACTGCAATTGCTCGACGTACCCGGCATGAGATTCGATGGATAGCGAAAAAGGGTAGTCAGGTTCTACAGGGTTACCATCACGATCGAACACATAAGGAGGGTGCGGGGCAACGATGTGCGCAAAAACGTATTTAGGACCTTCGATCTGCGCCACTTCAGGTAATCTCTCGAATGCGTACAGAATGATCTGACGATGGGTGGCATAGGAAAAATTTGCAATTCCAAGTTCGTCCATTTCAGCGAGCGGTTTGAAATTTGTTTGATACAAGAACAAGGCGCTGAAAATATCCAATTGGATCGGAAACGGCGCTTCATAATAATCCCCATCCCGGATGTTGGAATAATCCGCATTATTCGCAAGGAAGATGGTTTTATAACCCTGGCTCTCCAGAGTTCTTCGCACTTCGCTATGCTGTAGATCGTCCTTCAGCGGCCACCACAGGGTAGGGTTGTTTCCAGCGGAGGGAGCATTATCCAGATATTGCATATTGAGCGACGACGACAGGGAAAGAAGCGTTCGGGCGTAGTTGGACTGGCTTTCGGATGGGATAACGAAGCCCCGTTCTTCCAAGGCAGTTATGAAGCTGGAATTATCGAAGCCGTGAATATCCTGAAGCATGTCTGCGCGTCCGTAACCATCCAGGATAATGTAATAGATATCCGGGGCATGCGCCTGATCGGCAAGCGGGCCCGGTACCCCTTGAACAGGTTGAATCGCGACAGGAACAGGCGTCCACAATTCGCTGACACTCATATTCACAAATCGAATCAAATAGAAACCAACCAGCGCGATACTGACCGCATTTAATACTCGATGAGTGTCTGAGTATCGAACTTTTTTAAAGAGGATGTTGATGGCAACCAGAGTAATGGACGTAATAATCACAACCGCTAAAAAAATGGACCACAGGTGAAAAACACCCAAAACCAGGATGGAAGCGATCAAACCTGCAGAATCGAGACTGCGCGTCAGAACATAAGCAAGCAAGACAAAGAGACCATATACGCAGATCGAAAATACAATCGGAGGCAGAACATCGGCGGGATGGATTAAGACGTTAAGGTTATCCACAACTCCATATAAAATGATTGGACTTCCAATCGCCAAAACAAATCCATGCGCCAAATAAGAGAGTGATTTCAGTTTCATTCCTAAAACCCCTCCGCCACATACCCCCCCCACACCACTCGCAACGCATTACAAATCTCCCCAAGCGTGACATCATTCTCCACACATTCGATGAACAGCGGCATCAAGTTCTCCTCATTACCACACGACTTCAACTTCATATTTCCGAATATCATTATCAACGGAAATCAACGGCATGGACTCAACCTGACTTTGCGCGATAAGTAATCGGTCGAAGGGATCCTTGTGATGCAGAGGAAGCCCATGCACTCTTGCTGCATGATGGATTTGAATCGGCAGAGGCTGAAACCCATGTAATTGCATACGGCTGGGAAGAAAACGCTCAGGTTCCTCAGGGATTGTCAATCGCTTTTTAGCAACCTTGATGGTAATCTCCCAAGCGCTCACCGCGCTAAGAAATATTTCATTGCTCCCGTCTGACATGATGTCCACTATCTGTTGGGAAAGTTGTCCGGTTCCCAAATTCCACCAGAGGAAAATATGTGTATCAAGTAAATATTTCATACATCAAATTCCTCCAGTGGATCGTCAAAATCAGGCGCGATGATGATTTTGCCCGCGTCATTACCGGGTTTTCGACGAGGTACTTCCTTCACCACAGGTAAAATACGAGCCACAGGCTTGCCCGCTTTGGCAATTATTACTTCCTCGCCTTTCAAAACCTGCTCCAGTAGTTTGGAGAAGTGGGTTTTTGCCTCATGGATATTATAGATCGTCATAGCGCACCTCGAAAAACATTGTAGACTAAGCAGTGGACTAAGTCAAGTTCTAAAATCCCTCCGCCACATACTCTCCCCACACGGCGCGGAGAGCATTGCAAATCTCGCCGAGCGTGATGTCGTTCTCCACACATTCGATGAACAGCGGCATCAGATTGTCGCTTCCGCTCGCGGCGGACTTCAGTCTGCCAAGCAATTCGTCAATTCTTTCCTTCTTTCTTCCTTCCCTTAGCTCTTTCAGCCTTGCCCTCTGCCTCAACTCAATCGCAGGATCAACCCTCAAGCGTTCCAAAGTCACCTCTTCATCCACAGCGAATTGATTGACGCCCACCACAACCTGCTCCCCTCTTTCAATGGCTTGTTGCGCGGCATAGGCGGCGTTTTGGATCTCGCTTTGCATGAATCCTTTTTCGATTGCCTGCAACGCGCCGCCCATCTCGTCAATTTTGGAGATGTAATCTTGCGCGCCTTTTTCGATCTCGTCGGTGAGATATTCAATGAGATACGATCCCGCCAGCGGATCAACGGAATCTGCCACGCCCGATTCATACGCGATGATCTGTTGGGTGCGAAGCGCAACACGCACGGCTTTTTCGGTGGGAAGCCACAACGCCTCGTCCATCGAATTGGTGTGCAAGGATTGAGTCCCGCCGAGGACAGCGGAAAGCGCTTGCATGGTCACGCGCACAACATTGTTCTCAGGCTGTTGCGCGGTGAGGGTCGAGCCTGCGGTTTGCGTGTGGAAGCGTAATTGCCACGAGGATGGTTTCTGCGCTTTGAACCTCTCGCGCATGATTTTCGCCCACAACCTGCGAGCGGCGCGGAACTTTGCCACTTCTTCTAAAAAGTTGTTGTGCGCGTTGAAGAAGAACGAGAGTTGACCGGCGAACTCGTCAATGTTCAATCCCGCTTTCAACGCGGATTCGACGTAGGCGATTCCGTTCGCCAGCGTGAACGCAACCTCTTGCACCGAGGTCGAGCCTGCCTCGCGAATGTGATAGCCTGAGATCGAGATCGTATTCCATGCAGGGACTTCCTTCGCGCAGAATGAAAATATATCGGTGATGAGTCGCATCGAAGGCGCGGGCGGGAAGATGTAGGTGCCGCGCGCGACGTATTCTTTCAAGATGTCGTTTTGAATCGTGCCGCGCAGTTTTTTCACGTCCGCGCCTTGGCGTTTGGCGACGGCAATATACATCGCCAGCAAGACTCCCGCGGGCGCGTTGATGGTCATGGACGTGGAAACTTTATCGAGCGGGATTTGGTCGAACAATTGCTCCATATCGTAAATGGAGGAGATCGAGACGCCCACTTTACCGACCTCGCCTTGCGCGATCGGGTCGTCGGCGTCATAGCCGATCTGAGTCGGCAGGTCGAAGGCGACGGATAAGCCCGTTTGACCTTGTTGAAGCAAATAGCGATAACGTTTGTTAGAATCTTCCGCGGTGGAGAAGCCCGCGTACTGGCGCATCGTCCAAAAGCGGGAGCGGTACATCGTCGGTTGGACGCCGCGCGTGAAGGGGTATTCGCCGGGG
>JAJTXU010000116.1 GCA_021462845.1 Anaerolineales bacterium | reverse complement strand
CCAAGCCGCGAATTACGCGAATTTCCGCTAATTTTTTAAAAATTCGCGTGAATTAGTGAAATTCGCGGCAAAAGGTTTTCGATCTGCGTAAGTCATGTAGGAAATTACTTTTCTTTCCCAACCAATTGAATAAAGATTTCCACCACCTTCGGATCGAAGTGCACGCCCGAAAGCGATTTGATGTAACCCAGCGCTTTGTCGCGTTCCCAAGCCGGACGATAAGGGCGGTCGGAGCAAAGCGCGTCCCACACATCTGCCACGGCAAAGATACGAGCCGCCAGCGGAATGTGTTCCTCCTTTAACCCGCGCGGGTACCCGGACCCATCCCACCGTTCATGATGGCAATACGGAATATCCAGCGCGGGGCGCAAGTGTGGAATTGGATGGAGCAATCGCTGGGCATAGACCGGATGCTGTCGCATGATCTCCCACTCATCACCGGTCAGAACATCGGGCTTGAGGAGGATACGGTCGGGAATGCCCATTTTTCCAATATCATGCAGGAGTGCGCCCCGGCGGATCTGCACGCGGTCCTTTTCACCAACTCCCATTGCTTCGGCAAGAACCAAAGTGAGATTGGTCACGCGCTGGGTATGTCCCTCGGTTTCCCGGTCGCGCATATCCAACGCGGCAGACCATCCCTCGAGCGTGGATTCGTAGGCAATACCCAATTCCATATTCGAACGTTGTAGGCTGCTGAAGAGGGAAGCGTTATCTATGGCAAGCGCCGCTTGAGCGGCGAGCGATTCGAGAAAATCCAGCCACTCTCTATCCGCTTCGATGTTGCTTCGATGAAGGATCTCCATCACGCCTTTCACGTCCCCTTTTGCGATCAATGGCAGGCCATAGTAACAGACGAATCCTTCCAGGGTGTGCAGTGGGTGATCTTTTAGGGAGGCCAGATCATCCACCTGTATCATCTCTCGTTTCAATACAGCCTGCCCGGCGAATCCCTCTCCTAAGCGCAACGATGTTTGCCGCACTCCAGCCGTACGGAAGCCGGCCCCTTCCGCATATTCCAAGGCATGAACAGACTGATTGAGCATAAGGATACTAACGGCATCGCAACCGAGGTGCTCAATCACCTGATTGACGATTGCCTGCAGGGTCAGGTGCAAATCGGCGCCGCTGGCAATGAACATATCGATGGTGCGTAATATCCTGATGCCGTCAATTTGTCGTTTCAGTTGCTCGTATGCAGACGCGCGTTGGATGGCATTTGCCGCCATATCGGCAATGTTCATCATGAGACGCACATCTTCCGATCGGAACCGGGCCGCGCGCGCCATATTCATTACGCCGATCATGCCAGCCGGTGTGCCAAGCGGCACGCTGATGAAACTGCCCGTTGCTTTCAAAACCTCGTTCAAATCCATCGGCGCATCCCGTTCCAGATCGTCGATCACGCAGGGATTTCCGCTTTCCATTACCTGGCGGCTTATCTCTTCGCTGGGCGGATCCTTTGACCCCACACACCCTCTCCATTCTCCGCCGGCCGCTTCAACAACAAGGGTTTCTGTTCCCGCGCGTTTGAGTATGAGCGCCGCGCCGCGCGCCTCGAACTGTAACATCACCTGATCGAGCACAACCTGCAGAATTTCGTCGCGCGACCCTGCCACGCGCAATGCCGCGCTGACCGATGCCAGGGCGGCTAATTCATCTTCGCGGCGCTTGCGTTCGGTAATATCAGACATGGCGCCGATCATGCGGATGGGTTTCCCGCTGGAGTCGCGCTCGATATACCCGCGGTCGATCACATATGCCGCCGATCCGTCGTTCCGCAGAAAGCGATATTCATCCTCCCAGATCGTCTCTTCATTCAGCAAGGCATTATTCAATTTTTCCAAAACCCGTTGACTATCCGACGGGTGAATGTGATTGTCCCACCACAGCGAATCTTTTTGAGACTCCGCCTTAGTGTACCCAAACAGAATCTGGAGATTCCCGCTCCAAACTCTGTCGTTGGCAAGGATATCCCATTCCCAAATCACATCGTTCGTAGCGCGAGCCGAAAGGCGGTAACGCGCCTCGCTGGTTTGCAACGCTTCCTCCGCCTGCTTGCGCTTGGTAATATCGTCGCAAACGATCAGGATCGCCTGCCCACCGGCTGTCGAAATCATGCGTGAGGTTTCCGACACCCAGACCACCTTGCCGCTTTGGGTCACTTTTCGAAATTCCCAGGGAACATCTTGCACGGGGCGGGAGGAAAACTTCCGCAGGCTTTCCCAAACTTCCGCCTGATCTTCATAATGGACAACGGATAAAACGGACTTTCCGATCAACTCATCCTGCGGATATTCCAATTGCGCGACCGCCGACTGATTCATGGCAAGGATCGTTCCATCCAAACTCAATGTAAACAACATCAATGGATTGTTTTGATACAACTCGCGATATTGCTCCTCGCTTGCCTTGAGAGCGATCTCTGCCTGCTTGCGCTCGATGGAAGAGGCTACCTGATTGGAAACATAACTCAAGATATCGAGATCGCGCTGGGTGTAGCGAACGTTTTCATCATACGCCTGCACCGCCATCACGCCGACCGTTTCATTCCGAATCTTCAACGGCACCCCCAGCCAGTCTATCGATCGCGTACCATTGGGGATCAAGATGCCGCGTTCTTCCAACTCTTTCATGGTATCAGATTTCCCCAATAATGCTCTGCCGTTGCGGATCACATAAGAAGTGGATCCCTTGCCCAACGGGGCAGACAGCGGCGTTTCATCTTTCTCATCCACATGATATGGAAAACTCAAGAGGTCCGCTTCACGATCGTACAAAGCGATATAGAAATTCTCGGCGACCATCACGCCTTTCAAGGCTTCATGGATCACTCGGTAAAACTCATCCATGCCAATATTGGAACTGGTCGCATCGCTGATTCGATAGATGGCGGCTTGAAGCGCCTCAGCCTGCTCGCGTTCGGCGAGTTCCTGTCGGCTCATGGCATATAACCGGGTATTTTCATACGCAATCGCCGCGAGTTGGGCAAATCGCGCAAGCAATTCGAGATCATTCTGGCTGAAGCGCCGTCCCGCATCCTGATAAGCAACACCCAGCACACCGACCACTTTATCGCCAGAAACCAGGGGAACACCCGCAATGGAATGGTAGTGACTATCTGAAAACTTGTCTGACCTGCCCTCCCAGGATTGGTAATCCGGCACATAAATAGATTTACCGGTCTGCCATACTTTTCCAGCAAGCCCTTCTCCGGGCTTGAGTCGCGCGCCTGTGTGATCTTGTCCCTTGCTGATCGCCAGCACGAACGTCAATTCAGTTTCGTCCGGCGAAACAAGGTACACATAACTGCTGTTTGCATCGAACAACCCCTTCGCTTGGGTCAAAATTGCCTGAAGCACTTCTGAAAGCTCAGTCTGCCGCACGATGGAAAGCGTCGCCTCTTGTAACGCCGTCAGGATGCGGTTCTTCCGTTGTGTTTCTTCGTACAAGCGCGTCCGTTCGATGGCTTTTGCTACCTGTTCTGAAACATATTCCAGCATCCGCAGTTCGCGCTCGGTGTATACGCTTGCATCGTGATAATCTTGCAAGGCGATCACACCGATAGTGCGGTCCTCGATAACGAGCGGCACACCGATCCAGATCGGAGAGAGGGAACCGACTAGCTCAACCTCTCCAAGGCGCGCTAATTCTTCGAAACCCGCCTGATCGTTCAACACCGGCTTTCCCGTGCGAAGAACATATTCGGTCATTCCCCGACCCGGCTTGGATGGCGCAAAGGAAGCCTCGTCATCCATCTCATCCACGTAATATGGGAAACTCAACAGATCGTTCTCTTCATCGTACAAAGCGATATAGAAATTTTGGGCAGACATCACCTGCCCAATGATCGAATGGACCGACCGGTACAATTCATCCAGATTGGAAGAATTGTTCGCCGCATCGCTGATCTGATAGACTGCCGACTGTAACGTCTCCGCGCGCTTACGTTCAGAGATATCGTAAATACAACTCAGGATGCAGTCTTTTCCTTCCAACACTGTTTTTTCAGACGAAAGCGACGCCCAAAACCCAGCCCCATTCGAGCGCTTGAGTAATACCTGATGATCGCGGAGCGACCCGCGTCTCACAATCTCATCCACCACATAGAAGCGGTCTTTCGGATTCACATAATACTCTGCCGCCTTACTGCCAACCAAATCGGCAAGCGACCTTCCAAACAGTTCTTCCGTGGCAGAATTGGCGTACAACACAATGCCATCATCGAGCGAATTTAACATCATCGGAATGGGGGAAGATTCCAGAACAGTGAGCAAACGCGCTTCACTATTGCGCAACTCTTTTTCAATGCGTTTGAGCTCGGTGATATCCACCGAGATGCCCAGTACTGCGGGCTCATTCGCGTCGGAAAATATAAAGGGAATTTTCGTTGTGGAAAGGATTCGAGGCGTTCCATCGTGATGATAGACCAACTCTTCTGAAATATGCTTTCGCTTCCCAGAACGGATCACCTCCCGATCCTCCTCGCGGAAACGCGCGGCGATCTCCGGCGAAACGGATAAGTCCGCGTCGGTCTTGCCGAGCAATTCCTCCACAGCGAGTTGATACTTTTCAGCCATCGCCTTATTGGCGAGAATGTACTTCCCCTCCGCGTCTTTTGCAAAAATATAATGCGGGTCCAGGTCAATGAGTTGGCGCACGCCTTCTTCATTGAGGTTGATTCTATTCTCCACCTGCTTACGCGATTTCTTTCCAGGCGCGTCTATGCGACGCGAATTCGCCTCCCCCGCAGTCTTCGCTGATTTTCGCTTCGTCTTAGAATTACTTTCCTTTTTCATCGCTTAAAATTCCGAAATTAAGAAAGCGCGTCTCTTACTTTACCTCACTCCCCTCTCATTTCACCCGACTATTATAATATTGACATGTCATTCTGGCGGCTTCTCACCACACCCCCGGCAAGGGGGGCATGGAACATGGCGGCAGATGAAGCCATCCTTCATCACATCGGACGCGGCGATTCGCCCCCGACCTTGCGGCTGTATGCCTGGACCCCGGCTTGTCTCTCGCTTGGATACGCCCAGCCCTTCGCAGATGTGGACATGCGGCGGCTGAAAGCGCAACACTGGGAGGTGGTGCGGCGCGTTACCGGCGGGCGGGCAATCCTCCACACCGACGAGTTGACCTATTCGGTTATCGCGCCTAACGACGAGCCTCGCATAGCGGGCACTGTTCTCGAAAGTTACAACCGCCTCGCGCAGGCGTTGCTACTCGCTGTGAAGACCCTGAATATTGCTGTGGAAATAAAAGCAGAAAAAACGAGCGAATCGCCAAACAACAACCCTGTCTGCTTTGAAGTTCCCTCTACGTATGAGATCACAGTGAACGGAAAAAAGTTGATCGGTTCGGCGCAAGCCCGCAAGAAAGAGGGCGTTTTGCAACACGGCTCCCTGCCGCTCACCGGCGATCTGACGCGAATCTGCCGGGCGCTTGTCTTTGAGGATGAACCGGCTCGGGAAAACGCATCCAGGCGATTGCTGGAGCGGGCGACCACTGTCGAAGCGGCGCTGGGGCGTGTTGTCGGTTGGGGTGAGGCAGCGCAGGCTTATGTCCGCGCGTTTGAGGCGCAGTTGGGAATCCAGTTCAAGGAGGGCAAGTTGTCTGAATCCGAATCTAAAATGACAGATGAACTCGCGCGCGCAAAATACGATCACCCCTCGTGGACAGAACGAGTTTAGTTGGGGTTATCAAGGAAGATCGTATTGGGGAAACCGAGCGCGGCAAAAAATTTGAAGAGATAGGTCTCGGCATTGATCTGCGCCTGATTGAGTATCCCGTCTTCCAACGCGGCTTTGAGGATTTCCTCCTCCGCTTTTTGCCGAACGAGGGTTTCGAGGTTCGGGTCGGGTTTGGTCAGCACGCCGGTCTGGCGATCATAGACGTATGATTTTTCGTTATCGAGGGTGGCGATAAAAATTTCAGCCGGGGGCAATTGCACAGAAAGCACGCCGTTTTCATAACGCATGTTTTCGGGGGCGAGTTTCTCCATGTCGATCCCGGCGATCACCGTGCCGTGACCCACGAACAAAATCTTGTCGCCGAAAAACGTGGCGAATGTTCCGCCGCCGGTCTCGCCGGTGATCACTTTCTCCACGCTGTATTGGATCGTTTCGAGCCGCGCCAATGCGCGAATCTCGTTGATGTATGTGATCGGGTCGGGGATGATCGTCGGCGTAGGGTTCATCAGGTTCGCCATCTGCGTTTGCAGGGCGCGGTTTGCCTCGTTTACCTGTTCGAAAGGCTGGGTGGCGGTTTTGGCGCCCTCACGCACGGTTTGCACGATCATGTACGCCGCAATCCCGATCACGATCAGAATCAGGATGGAGAGAGAATTGTTATTTTTCATGCACATATTATAATCCTCCGGAACAAACATGAATCGAAGGCTTTTCCCCCGGTTGGTTGTAGTGATCGCGACGATTCTGGCAGTCGGTTGTAATTTGCCGCGCCTGGGCATCTCTACATCGACGCCAACCCCGGTCCTCGGCATCGCCACTGAGGCGTTCACCCCACTGCCTCCCTCCGCAGAACTTGGCGCGCCGGAAAATCCCTTGATTCTCGCCCTTCCGCCGTCTGCCTCTTCGCAAGAGGCGATCGAGTCTGCCAACTTGCTCGCCTCCCAATTCAAAGAGCGCACCGGGTACACGGTGGTCACAATCCTTCCCGACTCTGAGATGGCGCTCGTGGAAGCCTTTCAGAAAAGGAATGCTCATATCGCGCTTCTCGATCCGTATGCGTATGCGCTTGCGTATCAACATGAAACGGTAAAAGCCGCCTTTGCCGTTTTGAAAGATGGAAAAAGTCAGTATGGCGCGCAATTCCTTGCGCAACGCAAGGCTGGGTTTACCCCGTTCTTCAACCCTTTGAGCGAAACGAACACGGATGATGATCCGGCGATTGCCCTTGCCCAATTCAACGATCGGAAACCTTGTTGGAGCGATGAACGTTCGCTCTCCGGTTACGTGATTCCCTCCGGATATCTAAAGTCCATCGGCGTCACCACCAAGCCAGCCGCTTTCGTGGAGGGACACCCAACCGTTGTGCGTTCGTTGTATGCAGATGGGATCTGCGAATTTGGCGCCACCTATATCGATGCGCGGAAATTCCCCTCTCTGGAAGATCAGTTCCCCGATTTGATGGAACAGGTGATCGTGATCTGGCGGATGCCCGAGATTATCCCCTACGATATATTTGTATTTTCCTCCGCCATGCCCCAGCCGATGCAAGACCTGTTTGCAAGCGCCATCCCCGTCATCATGCAAACCACGGACGGAAAATCTGCGTTCAGGACAGCCTACGATATCGATGAGTTTCAGCGGGTGAATGACGGTTTTTATGCCGAATTCCGCGCTCTTGTCGATGCGTCTGCTGTCGATCTGGCTTCCCTGCTCAAGTAATGTCAGGGCAGTGAATTGTTTATGGAGCTAAAGGTGTCGCCGGTTTTCTCACCGAGCGCCCCAACGATAACAATCAGAAGAATAGCCACGAGAACAATAATGATCGCGTACTCCACAAGTCCCTGCCCCTTTTCTTTTGGCGAAAATAACATCATAAACTCCTTTCTAAGATGCCTGTAACCGCATTGTTGAATGTGATCCTACAAGCATCGATCATTGTTCAAATACGACGAACTGTCTCGCAAAATGGTTACAAAAAAGCCCCACCATATGGTGGGGCTTTTTTGTGCTCGTTTGAGCGGGTTACGGCAGGGAGTCGTTGATGCTGGAGAAGGTATTGCCGATCTTGGGTCCGAGCAACTGCATGACCGCAATCACGACGATAGCCACGAGAGCGATGATAATCGCGTACTCGACGAGGCCCTGGCCTTTTTCTTTGGGTGCGAACAACATGGTATTATTCCTTTCTAATAAATTGGTTGTCTGAGGTACATCCTCAGAACTTTTTACAGTATATCCATTTCCATCAAAAATTCAAGACTTAAAAGGTTTCACTTCATTTACAGGTTTGTTAGTCTTTATCGCAAAATTAACCTGTAACATTCGAACGCTGAAGACGTCGGCAACATTCAACATGAAAAAAATTATGAGCAAAAAATTCATTCGGCGCGGCCTGCAACTTCTGGTCGTGATCGGTTTCGCAGGGTTGATCCTGCCGCGCCTTGTTACAGCCGTCCATTCCATAAATCGCATTTACCAGAAAGAAGATGCTCCGAAAAAGAGACTTGCCATCGTGTTCGGCGCCGGCTTGCGGAGAGACGGAACTCCAACCGCCATCCTGCGAGACAGGGTGGACACCGCCGCCGAACTGTACTTTTCTGGAAAGGTGGAAAAACTGCTCATGAGCGGGGATAACAGCGTTTTGGAATACAACGAACCCGAAGCCATGCGCCAATACGCGCTATCGATTGGAGTTCCCATAGAAGTAATTGCCCTGGACTTCGCCGGCAGGCGCACCTACGACACATGTTTCCGGGCGAAAGAGATATTCCAGGCTGACGACGTATTACTCGTCACGCAGAAGTTTCATTTGCCGCGGGCGCTGTTCCTCTGCAATACGCTAGGGGTGCGCGCTGTTGGCGTGGAGGCAAATACGCGCCGTTTCTGGGGTCGTTCGCTGATGATCTGGAATTTCAGAGAACTGCTTGCTACAGCAGGGGCATTTCTAGATCTGTATGTTTCAGCCCCCGCTCCTGTGCTGGGCGAGCCTATTCCATTATTCACAGATTGACCCAGCCAGCCATATTTAGGGGATTCTCCATTCAGGAGATTGTTGTCCAGACATCCGATTTGTGGATAACTCGCCTCTTTTTGTGGATAAATGGCTCGCCCTGTGGAGAAGTAGGTTAGCCTCGCCCAGAAAATTACAAGAGTGACCCCCATATATGGGCGTGCTAATTACAAAACTTCCAATATATGGATTTGTGGGTAACTTTTCTATTTTTGTGGATGGGATGTGGACAGTTTTATCCCGATTCTTTCCACAAGTGAGGCGGGGTCGCCAATGGCGAATCAACCCCACTCGTGGAGGGATGCGTGAGTGGGTATCCCACATATGAGGCAGGTTGGCGCTCATCCACACCATCCACACCCCCTACTACGAATACTAAATCATATTATTCTTAATAATACATGCTTGAATCTCTTTAACGAATCCTGTACAATCTTTACATCGGCCCCTCTTTACCCTTTGGGAGATCCATCATGGACATGATCAAGGTTTCAGCCAACTCCCGTACCTCTGCCGTTGCCGGGGCAATTGCGGGGGTGGTGCGCGAGTTCAAACGGGCGGAAGTGCAGGCGATCGGCGCCGGAGCGGTGAACCAGGCTGTGAAGGCGCTGGCTCTGGCAACTGGGTATTTGAAAAACGATAATATCCAGATTGTTTGCATGCCGGAATTTGCAGATGTGACGATCGACGACAAGGTGCGCACCGCCATCAAGTTTGTCGTTGAGCCGCGCTAAGCCACGCTGGCATTTCAAACAGGGTGGTTTATAATCTCCCAAAAGACGATGTCACTTCACCGTCTTTGTTTCGTCTTGTACCCATGAAAAAATCGAAGTTTTTCTGGCGCAGTTTGTCTTTTGTGTTGTTGATCGCCGCGGTGTGCGGAGGGTTGGTTGCGCCGGTCTTCCAGCCGGTGCAGGCGGCGCCGATGGCGCAGGCGGCGACAGATATTGTGATTAGTGAGTTTAGGACGAGAGGCTCGGGCGGGGCAAATGATGAGTTTATCGAATTATTTAATCCGACAGGAGGTCCAATTGACATTAGTGGATGGACAATACAAAAATCAAGCGGGTGCGGCGCTACAACTGAACTTTTAGCAACAATCCCGAACATGCCCCCTCCTGGTTTAAATCCTGGACAGCATTACCTGGTTTCCGCTTTTTCATACTCAGGGACTGTCGCTCCCGATTATCGTCACGGCAGTAATTGGGCGATTGATGATGATGGCGGAATCGCTATTTTTGATAGTATTTCTACCCTGGTAGATCAAGTCGGCATGTGTAATATCACAACCTATGTTGAACCGACCAATTTATCTCCACTGACCAATAACGTGGATCAAGGGTATGAGCGAATTCCCGATGGTATCTCTGGTTATTGTATCGATACCAACGACAACCTGGCTGATTTTTTCCTTCGCGATAGCGATCCACAAAATTTATCAAGTCCCTTAACTACTTGTGGCAATCCTACTCCAACCTCTACGCCTACATTAACTCCATCGCTAACTCCAACGAATACATTAACACCGACGCTTACCGTCACCCCTACAAGAACTTCTACTCCGACTGTAACGCTTACATCGCCTCCTGTTGCATTGAATGTGATTATTAGCGAGTTTCGAACCACGGGCCCAAGCGGCGGGAACGATGAATTTATTGAATTGTTTAACCCAACAAGCGGTCCGGTCCCCATTGGAGGTTGGACATTAAGAAGATCGGCAGGTTGCGGAGCTGGCACTTTCCTGGTTGCAACAATCAATCCTGGGGTGACACTTAACTCCGGGCAACATTATTTGATCGGGGGAGCATCGTACAGCGGCACAGTTACTGCCAACCAGTCGTTTCCGTCGAGTCAAGGGATTGCAGATAATGGCGGTATTGCGTTGTTGAATGGCTCGACCTTTATGGATCGTGTTGGGATGTGCTCTTCTACAACCTATTTTGAGTCTTCTCCACTCGTTCCTTTGACAACTCAAACGAATCGAAGTTACGATCGCAAAGCCAACTCTTCAGGACTTTGCATCGATTCAAATAATAACGTAGCAGATTTTTTCGTCCGTACTCCAAGCGACCCTCAGAATTTATCCAGCCCATTGACGTTATGCGGCAACCCAACCCCCACCCCAACGGTACCCCCAAAAGGCACGTCTACCAAGACGCCCTTGCCTCCCCCTCCGCCTCCCCTCATTGCCATCAACGAATTTCTGCCGCGCCCCGGTCGTGATTGGAACAACGACGGGTTTGTCAACACGGATGATGAATTCATCGAGATCATCAACCATGGCACGATCTCCGTCAACCTGAGCGGGTATACATTGGATGACGAGGCGAACGTCGGCTCGAAGCCGTTTGCGCTTCCCTCCATCACGCTGGAACCCGGCGAACGGATCGTATTCTACGGCAGTAAAACGGGCTTACTGTTGAGCGACGGCGGCGATGGTGTGCGCCTGCTCAAGCCCAACGGCTCGTTGATGGATGCCTACAACTACTCCCTTGCCCGCTACCCCGACCAGTCCTTCTGCCGCCTGCCGGATAACGGCGGGCTGGACGATTGGAACCGGAACTGCTTCCCTACCCCGGGTTTGAAGAATTCCTCCGGCGGCGCTCCCGGCGTTGGCTCGAGCGCGGATACTTCGTTCTGCCCAGTGGCAGACACTCTCCCGCTGGATTTTTATATCGCAGAATGCATTCCGTTCGGGAATAACATTTGGAATCGCCCCTATTGGGACGATACCGGCTGGTTCGGCGAACAACCCCTGCCAAACTACCCGGGCAAGTGGGAAATCTTTTTAGACTGAAAAGGCTCTCGATGTTTAAGCCATGTCCAATATGCATGAAAAAAAGCCGACCAAGTGAAAAACGGTCGGCTTTCGTTTTGTTCGAGAAGTTTGGGGTTCTTGTTAGTCCTGCGCCGCGTTTGCCACTTCATCGGGTTCGAACACAACCTCCTCTTTGCCGGTCAGCTTCTCGTCCACTTTTTGGACGATGAGGCGCAAATGCCCAGGGTGTGAGACAAAGTCCAAATCGTCGGCGGGAACCGCAAGGATGGGGCACAAGGTGAAGTTATCGATCCACGTTTCGTACAGGTTGTTAAGTCCGTGCAGGTATTCGGCGGAGATGGTGCGCTCATAATCGCGCCCGCGGTTCGAGATGCGTCCCATCAACGTGGAGACCGAAGCCCGCAGGTAGATGACCAGGTCGGGCGGCGGGAGGAAGCGGAGCATCGTCTCGTAGAGATCGCGGTAGGTTTGGTAATCACGCTCTTGAATATGCCCTTGCAGGTACAGGTTTTGCGCGAAGATTTCCGCGTCTTCGTACACACTGCGATCCTGGATCACCGCATTGGGATGTTGCGAGAGTTGGAAGTGCGAGCGCAGGCGGTGTGTGAGAAAAAAGACCTGCGAATGGAACGACCATGAATCCATGTTCGCATAAAAATCGGCAAGATATGGGTTTTGAGCGACCGGCTCATAAAACGGCTCCCAGCCCATGCGCGAGCAAAGCATCTGCACCAGCGTCGATTTTCCCACGCCGATATTCCCAGCCACCGCAACAAATTTTTTCACTGCATTCCTCCTCAAAACTGTGTTGTATTCGACTCGACTCGACGCCGAGACCGATTTGGCTCTCGTAGAGCGACATGATGGAAATTAACAAATACATGACTTACGCAGATCGAAAACCTTTTGCCGCGAATTTCACTAATTCACGCGAATTTTTAAAAAATTAGCGGAAATTCGCGTAATTCGCGGCTTG
>JAJTXU010000115.1 GCA_021462845.1 Anaerolineales bacterium | reverse complement strand
GTACCATGTTGGCGTCGTTCCCTTTTGGTCGAACTCGCCGAGGTCGTAATAATCGTACGGGTCATAGCCCATGGAGGGTCCCGCCAAATTTGCGGCTTTGTGCGCGGGCGGAATCCACAGCGCGGTAAACCCAACCTTTGCCAGCGCGGGGATTTGCTCACGCACGATATTCCACCATTGGAATTCTTTGTTTTCCAATCGCGGACAGTCCCAATAGAAGGCTTGCATCATGACGCCCATAATGAGGTGCTCCTGATATAAGGTCTCAGTTTCTTTCAATGATCACAACAGCAAAGATTCTACAACTCCAACAATGACTGGGAACAGAATGGGGATTAGAGGATTCACAATGGTAGCCAATATGCGAAATGTTGATTTAGATATAGGCCATGTGTGCATATTAGCAATGTGTTCTTCTAACTTCGCCCATGTTTGAAGCAATTCAAGATCGCCACTGAAATTGTAATTTCTCTTCTTGAACAGAGATGATTTCGATGTTTCGACAGATTTCTGCAGAGCCGAAAGTATGTTTTTGTGATATTCTGTCCAAGCTTGGCTAAATGACTCAAGATATTCTCTCTGTAGTTTTACCAAGGCTTGGTGTGGCCGATTTACAAGCTGTTCAAAGATATAAATACTGACAAGAGGAAAGAGGAGCCACAAGTAAATCAAGGTAAACGATCCAGTGGCACTCGTGATGGTTCTCTCCAAAGCACTTCCTCCGGCGGATGTTCCAATCGCTAAAAACAATGCCGAAAAGAAAAGAAACGCGTAAATAATGATGGCTAAATGGCCAAAAGGAGCTAACCCACTACAACTATCAGGATGAGATAGATTCAATTTTAGATTGAAAGAATAACTTCTGAGGATAACCAGAATTTGAATCAATTGAACAACTATCACTAGCCGTGCGTAGGTACCTAAAAACGACAAGAAAATTGCATACCTTGCTGGTGTATCTGCTGGTTGGTATACATTTATACTCTGGATGGCAAGTAAAAGACTTATTATTAAAGGCAATATAGTTACTATAATGATCTGAGTGGGACGATTGGAGTTTATAGATTGGGCAAGTCTTGTTAAACGAGATAAAGGAAGCCTTGCTTTGATTAAACCATCTTGTTCAAGCTTCATGAATTGATGAGGAACGAAATGCCTTATGACTGCGAGGTAGACGAATAAGAGAGGATTGCCAATAAGATCATAGGTAATGCCAATCAAGTTAGGATAATAATAACGACTTGTTGGATGGCTAAAAAGTTCTTTGAAGGTAGCAGGGGGAACATGTCCAGCCATATTGTGAAGCGCAAGCAGTATGCCAAAGTACAAGAAAACAAAAATACTGAAAATCACTGTCTTCGATAAGCGTAGCCTATCAACTAGAATCTGTCCTAACGGCTCCACCTCATATATTTTTAGATATTGTTCTATCTTATCCAAAGCCTGGTTAGCATGATGGTTCATATGAAATGCTCTCCTGCTAAATTTTAGTCGATTACACTGATAACAATATACATCAACTTCAATTCATGATCAACTTTTTGTTTTCAACGTGAAATCGTGCTTCCTTATCTCCAAGCACTTCCATGCATCGCCGATGGGCTAATAAGACTTTTAGGGCAATCCCTTTATAGCCTTCTCTAATGTTTGTGGCAGCAACACTAGGAGAACTTTGCTCCGCCGTCTCGCGGATGTAATACTCGCGAGCCGACTCGCCCTCCACGCGCATGATGAGGCGGTAGTGAGGCCAACTTAAAAGGCTACACAGTGCGTAGCTTTTTTGAAAGTCCGGAACAGTAAGATAGAACTGCTTGAAATTTTTGATGTTCGCCACTGCGAATCCTTTTCCAAATTCAGCAGTCAACTGTTTGGAGAGTTCCTTGATAAGAGCCGCGCCATACTCGGCTCGTTCCTTCCCTTGTTGTTCCTCCTCCACGATGCGGCGGCCGATCTCCCAGTAGGCTTCGACCATCGCAACGTTGACAGCGGCATACGCCCTCTGACGCGCCTGCGCCAGAATCGCGCGTACTTCGTCAAAGAAGGCGGAACGAGGAACGACTTTCTTCGCGCTCATCGCCGGTCCCAGTAGAAGGCTTGCATCATGACGCCCATAATAATTTTTCCTGAAGCGGTTAATTTCTCCGCGCATTCAATCTGTTACTTTTAACTTTTGCGCCCAGCCAGCGACAGTTTACTGTTCACTGATTACTGATTTACTTTCTCTTTCACTCCGGTTCATAAAACGGCATTATTCTGCATTGCGTTTGTAAGCGGAACAACGGTAATTCCATCCGCCAGCGAATAGGGCTGTAACCCTGGATATACAACTACCAACTTATCCAATTCCAAATCAACCATTGCCGTTCTCATAGACGGAGTTAACTTAGGGGCATCCGCTCGTTTACATTCCACGCCGATGCGTTTGTTGTCCTTGATCAGAAGCAAATCCAGTTCCGCGCCTGAATGGGTCGCCCAAAAATAGGCTTCATCGGGTCGCGTAGACTTGATAATCTCTTCAATCACAAATCCCTCCCACGAGGCGCCCAGCTTCGGATGCAAATTGAGTTCATCAGCCGATTTGATTCCAAGCAGGTAATGCAACAAACCCGTATCGCGGAAATAGATTTTTGGCGACTTCACTTGCCGCTTCCCAATGTTAGTAAACCATGGCTGTAATTGGCGCGCCATGAACAAATCTTGAAGCAAATCCAAATAACGGCGGGCTGTGGATTCGTTGATGTTCAATGTCCGCGCGGCTTCTGCCGCATTCCAAATCTGACCGTGATAATGCGCCAGCACATTCCAAAAGCGGAATAGGCTTGCGGACGGGATTTTGACCCCAAATTGCGGAACATCCCGCTCAAGAAAAGTGGATACGAAATCCCTGCGCCATTCGAGGCTTGCCTTATCGGTATCTGCTAGAAAGGAAAGTGGAAATCCGCCGCGCGTCCAAAGTTGATTTTGATTTTCAATACCCACTTCGCCGAGTCCAAACCCGCTCATTTGAATGATCTTAATTCGCCCAGCAAGCGATTCGGACGATTGTCTCAATAACGCGGGCGACGCGCTTCCCAAAATCAAAAACCGCGCGGGTAACGGGTCGCGGTCCGACAGGACGCGCAGGATCGGGAACAGATCAGGTCGGCGTTGGATTGCATCTATAACGATAGTCCCTTTGAGTTCCTGCAACGCGGTCATTGGTTCATCCAATCGCGCCAGGCTGACAGGGTTTTCCAAGTCGAAATAATTGGAAGAGTCTGGCGCAAGGATTTGGCGTGCCAACGTTGTCTTCCCACACTGGCGCGGACCAATCAAGGCGACTACGCGGTTGAGGTTTAGCGACTCTTGTGTTTCTCTAAGCAGGTTAGTTCTCTCTATCACGCCTGCATTTTACCCTGAAAATCCTGCAATTTGTGCGGGAATTTCAGGGCTGTTTTGGCTATTGACTATTGCTTGCTACTTTACGCCTTCTTCCACTCTGGTTCCTAAAACATCAAATTGAACAGCGAACTCCTCCTATGCCGACTCCATCGCGGTAACGACTCTCTTCCTCGACAACTCGCAATACTTCGCATCCACTTCGATGCCGATGGCTTGGCGTCGATGTGTCACAGCGGCGACGAGCGTTGAGCCGCTGCCGCTGAACGGATCAAGCACGGTATCGCCGACGTAACTGAATAGTTTGACACAGCGGCGCGGAAGTTCGAGCGGAAACGGCGCAGGATGACCGATCTTCTTTTTGCTTTCGCCGTTGAACGTCCACACGCCGTTGGTCCATTCCATGAATTCGTCGCGCGTCACGTCCGAGACTTTGCTTCCGCCTGTTTTCTTCCATTTGTTCTTGTACAGCACGAGGATCAATTCTACCGGCGCGATGACGAACGGCGCGCTGGCGCTCATCCATGAACCCCACGCGGTGCGGCGCGAGATGTTTCCCTCGTTCCAGATGATGGTGGAGTGATAGCCGAAGCCGATCTGTTTTGCAAGCGTGGTCAAGTCCGCGCCGACGCTTTGTTGCCCGCCTTTATTTTTATCGAGCGGAATGTTCAAGCAAAAACGCCCGTCATCCTTCAGCCATTCGTAACAACGCGTCATCCATTTCTGGCTGAACTCGAGATACTCCGCGTATGAAATGTCGTCTTTGTGCGAGTTGTAGGCGATGTCCACATTGTAGGGCGGGGAGGTGACGATCAGGTCAACGCTGGAATCGGCGACGCAGTCCGTGACGATCACGTCATCGTGGATGATCTTGACTTGTTCAGTTTCAAAAAAGATTTTGGGATCGGGCATGTTGATTCGGTTTTTGGATTATAGCACGCCTCTTCCGCCCATTCTTTTTGCCTCGCCCTCCTCGACATTCTCAACCCCTATTGATTTCCCGCCAGCCATTCCACCTCGACAAGGTCCGCCACATCGTTGAATTCCGGGTCGCCTGTCAACACAACGCCATTCAGACCCTGCGCCGCAATAATCGCAAAAGCGTCCGCGTAAGAGACGGGATGCGTCGCTTTGACGTGCGCGGCGGCGAAAACCGTTTGATTGTCGGCGGGAAGAATCTCAAGAGGCAGGCTTTGAATGATCGTGAGCGCTTCGTGGGCTTTATTCAGCCCATTGTTTCGTTCCAGATTGTAAAGAACTTCCCCCAAGTTAATGATGGACAAATAGACTTGGCATTTCCTATTTTCAGCGTCGCTCAAAAGATCGCGGACGCGCTGGGCAGACGGCTCGCCCTTCAGATATGCCATCAGCGCGAAAGCGTCGAGAACGTACATTGGCAGATCAGCCATTTAAGAATCTTTCTTCTCTTTTTTTGTCCTTTGCGCGATCCTTCTTCATTGCGTCATAGATTGGCGGCGTTTCTTTTAGAAATCCATATCCTTTTTTGATCGGGTCTTTGACGGCGGGGACGATGGCAAGAACGCCGCCGTAATCTATAATGACCACTTTGGCTCCGGCGCGCAGGTTGTATTTCTTGCGATATTCGGCGGGGATCACAACCCATCCCTTGTTGGAAATTGTCAATTCCATTGGAATCTCCTTGGTTATACCTTTTCTAGAAAAAGTATAACACAAGCCCTGCCTACTTAATATCCAAACCCACCACCAGCGCGGTGCGCGCCCACTCGCTGAGGGAGCCGTCTGATTCACGCTCGTTGTATTTGTCGACGAGGAGGGTTCGGGCGGACGATTCCTCGTCCGCAGACTGAACCAGCCTGCCCGTCGCGGTGAAGCGGTGTTGTCCGATCCGCACGGTGACGTTGGGATCCTTCGTCAGGTTCTTTACCCAATCCGATTTGTGCCCGCCGCCGGAGAGGAGATAGAGCGAGTCGCCTTTCATCCCAAACCAGATTTCGATCTCGTGCGGGTTGCCGCTGACGCGACCTGTGGTGGTGAGGTAGCAGTATTCTTCGCTGGCGAGTTCACTCTTCATCGTCGCTCTCGTTGGACAGAAAATAGGTTTGCGCGGGGAGGAGGAGATGCTTGCGCGTCCACGTGGCGTAGACGGTGGTACAGCGCGAGCGCGGCAGGCGTTTGATCTTCGAGGAGTCATATAAAAGGATGGAGCGGCTGGTGATGGCTTCGATGACCGTCCAATGATCGTGGTAGCCCTGCAAGCCGAGGATGATGGCGCGTCCGGGCGTGCCGTCTAAGAAATCCTGCATGGATTTCCAAAACGTGGTCAGGTCGGGGTTTGGCACGCCGCGCCATGGGACTTCGACGCTGGAGATTCTTTGTTTGCCCACGACTTTATCGAGGATCAACAGCATCTCTGTGTGAATGATCCCGTTGATGAGAAGTTTGCGCAACAACCGCCGCCGCGATAGGAAGCGGATCAGGTCGTCGAATAGTTGCTGGGTTTCATCGTCGGAGGAGCGGTTGATGATGCGCTCGGCGTTGGCGATGCTGTACAGTCCGCACAGCGAGTCGAGACCGCCCTGTTGGAAGGGGAGCAGACCAGAAGGGAGGCGAGAGGCGCGGGGCATTGCCCCATTGTAACGCAGTCGAAAATAAGCCTCTCGATAAAGTCATTTTTGCCACAGAGAGCACAGAGATTCCGAGTAAAAACTCTGAGGTCTCTGTCTATGCCTGCGGAATTAGACATTCTTTTTATACTGGAGTAGGAAAATCCGTGCTAAGATTGGGTTGAGATGAGACGAATACGAATCCTTTCGATTAGATCGTCCGCGCAATGCCAAGCAAAAGCCTGACGGGTACAAACGTACCTGACGGGCTTTTTATTTGCTGCTTGCGGATTGAAATCCGCAATCCGAATAGGAGACAGAATGCAAACACCTTGGGAATATCGCTATGCTTTTCGCACTCAACAAATGTCGAGCTCGGTCATCCGCGAGTTGTTGAAACTCACCGAGCAACCGGATATCATTTCGTTTGCGGGCGGCTTGCCTGCGCCGGAGGTTTTCCCGGTGGAGCAATTCCGCGAAGCCTGCAATTACGTGATGGATCACTTCGGACCGCAGTCGCTTCAATACAGCACAACCGAGGGATACCGCCCTCTGCGCGAGATGATCGCGCGTCACATTTCGCGCTTCAGTTCGGAAGTGGGAGCGGACAACATTCTCATCACGTCCGGTTCGCAGCAAGCGCTGGATTTCGTCGGGCGGCTGTTCGTCAACCGCGGCGATTACATCGTGGTCGAATCGCCGACGTACCTCGGCGCTCTGCAAGCGTGGAACGCCTATGGGGCGCAGTACATCCCCGTGAGAGCAGACGAGCACGGGATGATCGTGGATGAATTGGAGGCGGCGCTGCGCGTCGGACCTAAATTTATCTACGTCCTTCCGAATTTCCAAAACCCGAGCGGGTCCACGCTGAGCCTCGAGCGCAGAAAACAACTCGTGAGGATCGCGGACAAATACGGCGTGCCGATCATCGAAGACGATCCGTATGGACAGTTACGCTACGAGGGCGAACACATTCCATCCATTGTGGCGTTAGACAGCGAGTATCGCGGCTCGAACGGAGGTCATTACAGCGGCAACGTGATCTACCTCAGCACGTTCTCGAAATTGCTCGCGCCCGGTCTGCGGCTGGGATGGGTGATTGCGCCGGTGGAGGTGATTCAGAAACTTGTGATGAGCAAACAAGCCGCGGATTTGCACACGTCCTCGATCAATCAATACGTGGCGTATGAAGTTGCGAAAGGCGGATTCCTCGACGAACACGTGAAGGTGATCCGCGCAACGTATAAGGAGCGCCGCGATGTGATGATCGAAATGATGGAGGAGATGTTTCCCGCTGGCGTCTCGTGGCGAAAACCGAAGGGCGGCATGTTCTTGTGGAGCGTCTTGCCCGAAGGCATGGACTCAGCAGATGTGTTGAAACGCGCCATCGAGAAGAAGGTGGCGTTCGTGCCGGGCGAAGCCTTCCATCCCACCGGCGGAGGCAAGAACACGCTGCGGCTCAATTTTTCATATTCCTCGCCGGAGACCATCCGCGAGGGGATCACGAGGTTGGGGATTACGTTGAAGGAAGTGATCGCGGATCAATAATTCGGTAGGGACGGGTTTGTTTTTTTAAAACACAAAGGACACGAAGGTCACGAAGGAAAACCGCTTATAAATTTTATGAGTTTTCCCTTTTATGATCAGGCTCTTTCCCGTCAATTGCAGGAGAACCAAGATTCTTGATCGCCGGGATCAATTCGTCGAACGAGGCAATGACCGGGCAATCGGCTTCGGGGAAGAATCGGCTGGGATCGTAGAGGACAGGTCGAAGTCCGGCGCGACGCGAGCCGACCACGTCCGCGTAGTAGTTGTCGCCGACGTAGATCGTTTCATGCGCCGAGAGTCCCGTCACGCGCTTGAGGGCGTGATGAAAAATTTCAGGCTCGGGCTTATACGAATCCACTTCGCCGCCAGCGAGCGAGAAATCGAAGAGGTCCGCGATGCCGAACGATTCGAGTTCTTCGGCGAACGGCTCATTGCGATTCGAGATGACGGCGAGGGTGTACCCGTGTTGTTTTAATTCATGCAAGGCTTTCCGCGCATCGTCTGGGACGGCGCTGGTGGGCGTGTAATATTCCTGCATAAACGCGGAAACTTTCGGCGCGAGCGATTTCGATTTTTTGGGAGGGATATTCAATGCAACGAGGCGGCGATAACTGTAATTGAGCCAGAACTTTTCACCTTCGTGTTTTTTCATGTCGGCGATCAAGTCGGACGAATTCGCCCAGTACATGAATTCCCACCTCATGCCGCGATGAAAATCATCCTCGCTTAATTCGAATCCCAGCGAGCGGACATGCTCGGTGAAAATTTCGCCTCCGCCGGGGATGTTGTGACGAAGAGTCCCGTCGAGGTCGAAGAAGATGGCTTTAATTCCGTTCAGAGACATGAATACTCCAGAAAGTTTTTTAACACGAACCCCGTAAGAGCATCGGGGCAGGTGACACAACGGTCACAAAGAAAATCGACGGAAAGGCTATTCGCCATCGGTCTTCCAACCTTAGTGTACTTCGTGTCACTTCGACAAGCTCAGCGCAAGCCTTTGTGTTAAGAAAATCACCCGCCGATGTGAGACATTTCTACTTTGGGCAAGTCAATCGTATTTTCAGAGCGGAGTTCCGAATAGCGATCCGCGCGTTTGTGCCACACGCGAGAGATGGCTTGTGAAATGTCCTCGTCGGTCGCGCCGTTGCGCATGAGCGATTTCAGATCGTGTCCGTTCACCGCGAACAAACACGTGTACAGTTTTCCCTCGGCGGAAATGCGCGCGCGGTTGCAATCGCGGCAGAACGCATGTGTCACGGATGAAATGACTCCGATCTCGCCGCTCCCGTCTGTGTAACGCCAACGCTCGGCAACTTCGCCGCGATAGTTTGCGTCGGCAGGTTCGAGCGGCATCTCAGCGTTGATGATTCGAATCACCTCCGCCGATGGCACAACATCGTCCATGCGCCAGCCGTTGGTGTGACCCACATCCATGTATTCGATGAAGCGCAGGATGTAGCCTCTCTCGCGGAAGAATCGCGCCATCGGCAAAATGCTGGATTCGTTCACGCCGCGCTTGACCACCATGTTGACCTTGATCGGTTCCAACCCGACGCTTGCGGCTGTGTCCATCCCTTCGATCACTTTCGCCACCGGGAAGTCCGCGTCGTTCAACGCTTTGAAGATTTCATCGTCGAGCGAATCCAAACTGACGGTGACGCGCTTCAAGCCCGCGTCTTTCAACGCCTGAGCCTGCTTCGCTAATAACGCGCCGTTGGTCGTGAGCGTGAGGTCGAGGTTAGGAATCTCGGCGAGCATTTTCACGAGCAGATGCGCATCCTTGCGGACAAGCGGCTCGCCCCCGGTCAGGCGAATCTTTTTTACGCCATGCTGGGTAAAAATACGCGCCAGCCGCGCGATCTCTTCGAAGGTCAATACCTCGTTGTGGGGCAGGTAGGGATACTCGGAGCCGAAGATTTCTCTCGGCATGCAATACACACAGCGGAAGTTACAGCGGTCGGTGACGGAGATCCGCAGGTCGCGGAGGGGGCGGTTTAAAGTATCAGTGAGGCTCATGGTCGAGGGTTAGGGTCAGGCGTACCCGTAGAAAGAGGCGTTTGTCCATTATCGGAACGTTCAGGCGGCAGTTGCGCTGTGTCAAGAACTAAAGAGGCGTCCGTCCATTATAACAACTCCACCGAAGGTCTATTTGACTAGCCATCTCTGCCGTGCTATCATCTGTCACTATTCGCATTTATTGAGGAGATATTTATGAAAGTCAGCGTTGAATTTATTCTTCGTATCGTTGGTATGCTCTTTATCGGAATTATCGCGGGCATCTGGGGGTTCAGTTTGGGAGGTAATAACTTTGCAGAATCAATCCGGTATGCGGCGATCATCGGCTTGCTTGGCGCGCTCACGGGGCTGGTGCTGACGCCGTATGTGACGACGCGCCCGGCTCGCGCGGTTCGCGTCCGACTCGGACGGCTCTCGGCGGAGACTCTCTTTGCCGGGTTGCTCGGCATGATCGTTGGCTTGTTGACCGCGGCTCTGCTTGCTTTTCCGTTTTCGTTACTGCCAAAACCGTTCGGTCAGATCATGCCGCTCGTTGGTGTGATCGCTTTTGCATGGCTGGGCATTTCGTTGTTCGTGATGCGGCAGGGGGATATTATGGGTCTGCTCAGCACGTTGAGCGGACGCGGGGGCGAAGGCGGCTCATCGTCTTCATGGACGAATCTCAACCGTACCATCTTACTGGATACGAGCGTGATCATTGACGGGCGCGTGACGGACATTGCCCGAACGGGATTTTTGCCCGGCACGCTTCTCATCCCGCGTTTTGTGTTGAACGAACTGCAATACATCGCCGATTCGCCGGACGGTTTGCGCCGTCAACGCGGGCGGCGCGGCATGGACGCGCTGGCTGAACTGCAAAAACTTCCGAACATTCTCGTGCGCATCAGCGACATCAACGCGGAGGGCGTGCGCGAAGTGGACGATAAACTGGTTGTGTTGGCGAAGCAATTGAAATGTCCGATCCTCACCAACGATTACAACTTGAACCGCGTGGCTGAACTGCAAGGCGTGACGATCCTCAACATCAACGAATTGGCGAACGCGGTCAAATCCGTTGTTCTGCCTGCCGAACGCATGACGTTGAATATCTTCCAAGAGGGCAAGGAACATGGTCAGGGCGTGGGCTATATGGACGATGGCACAATGGTCGTAGTCGAAAACGGTCACGATTACATCGGCGAATATAAAGAAGTGGTTGTCACGAAAGTCCTCCAAACGGCGGCGGGTCGCATGATCTTCGCGCGGGTGGAGGATGAGAACGGCAGAAAAAAGAAGTAAAATTTAACCACGAAGGACACAAAGTACACGAAGGTTTAATTTCTTAAACCTTTGTGCCCTTCGTGTCCTTTGTGTTTAGAAAAGAGAAGGCAATGATTCGACTCTATAATACCCTCACTCGCAAAAAAGAAGATTTCCAAACCCTCGAACCGAACGTCGTCAAGATGTACGTCTGCGGCGTGACGGTGTACAACGACGCGCATGTCGGTCACGCCATGTCTGCGATCGTGTTCGATATCATCCGCCGTTATCTTGAATATCGCGGCTACAGCGTGCGGCACGTAATGAACTACACTGACGTGGACGATAAGATCATCAACCGCGCCAACGCGCTCGGCGAAGATCCGCTCAAATTGTCACAGCGTTACATCGAAGACTACGCAAACGACCTGAAAAACTTGAACGTGCTTCCCGCTACATCAAATCCGCAGGTGAGCAAGACCATGCCGCTCATCATCGAATTCATTCAAGGGCTGATCCAAAGAGAAGCCGCGTACGCCGCCTCGAACGGCGATGTGTATTTCAGCGTCACCGAAGATAAAGATTACGGCAAATTATCGGGTCGTAAACTCGACGACATGCAGGCAGGCGCGCGCATCGAAGTGGGCGAAGCGAAAAATCATCCAATGGACTTCGCGTTGTGGAAAGCCGCGAAGCCCGGCGAAATTTCATGGGACAGTCCGTGGGGCAAGGGACGCCCCGGCTGGCACATCGAATGCTCCGCCATGAACCTCGCGGAACTCGGCGAACAAATTGACATTCACGGCGGCGGCAACGATTTAATTTTTCCGCACCACGAAAACGAGATCGCGCAGACCGAATCGTACACGGGCAAACAATTTTCGCGCTATTGGATCCACAACGGGATGCTGCAACTCGGCGGCGAGAAAATGTCCAAGTCGCTCGGCAACATCGTCAGCATCAAAGACTTTTTGAAAACGCGCGACGCCGATGTGATGCGGATGCTCGTGCTGATGGGATCGTACCGCGCGCCGCTCATCTTCAACGACGAGACTCAAGACGCCGCGGAAAAATCGCTGGAACGAATCAAGTCCGCGCTACGGCCCGCCTCGCCCTCCGGAAAGGAACTCCCCGCTGGCACCGCCGCGGAACTCGTCACACAAGCGGATTCCACAAAACAAGCCTTCACAGACGCGATGGACGATGACTTCAATTCCCCGCTCGCGCTCGCGGCATTATACGAACTCGTCAAAGCGATCAACACATCCCGCGACAACGGCGCGAATGATTCGCAACTCGCGCCCGCCCAAAACATGTTGCGCGAACTGACTGGCGTGTTTGGTCTGCAACTCAAAGAAAAGACCGGTTCTAGCGAAGATGAAGCCAAAGTCGTCGCGCTCATCGCCGAACGTACCGAAGCGCGGAAACAAAAACAATGGGCGCGCTCAGACGAACTCCGCGATCAACTCAAAGCGATGGGCGTGACTATCGAAGACAGCAAAGATGGAACGACGTGGAGATGGGGATAGTTGGAAAGTTGAATAGTTCGATAGTTGAAAACTTCCGGGCTTAAGCCTCGGAAGTTTTTTATTTCGTTAGGAGTTACGCAGTTGGCGCAACTGCGGCGAAACACGTTCAACTACGTAACTCATATTTCGTTTTCTTTATTCAGAATAACCGTGAATGGTTGACACGTAGTGACGACTTTAGTCGTCTTGTTACTGCTAAAAAGCGACTGAAGTCGCTACTACGCTGTCAGGTAAT
>JAJTXU010000114.1 GCA_021462845.1 Anaerolineales bacterium | reverse complement strand
CGGAATGGCGTATGCGGCTGAAGAATTCAACATGCCGCATCTCATTCCGCTTGCGCTGGGACTCTTCGGCTCCTTCGGCGTTCTGCTGGGCATCGAAACGTTCGTCAACGGAGAGATCAGGATGTTCAACAGACGACAGAGCAGGCGCGAATATTTTTCCGGGGCGCCCGCGCGATTATTCGGCGTGATGATCTTCCTGTTTGGCGCGGGCGTTTCGATTTTCGCCCTTCTCGAGTGGATGAGCCCCGGCGCGGCAGGCGCCTACCTCTCAGGCTTGGTCGATTCTTCGCGCGGATGGGGAATACTGCTCGTCACCTTTGGTTTTTTCACCCTGCTCTTCGGGTTGATCCGCTTGATCGCTGGCAGTGGTCATCGCCCCGAAGAAAGAAGCGGACTGGTAGATTTCGGGTATCGCGCGCGCGGGTTGATCAATATCGCCATCGGTCTGATCGCGTTGGCGGCGGGAATCTGGTTGATGGTGAAATGAGGCGGCGTCAACTCAAAATTCCCCGCGTTAAATATAGTATCAAGAACTCCGAGTTTTCGCAAAGCGTAACTCGGAGTTCCTGTTTTTCTTTACACCAACATCAGCGCGGGCGTTTCCAAATATTTCGCCAGCGACTGCACGCTCCGCGCTGCGCGGCTTCCGCTCCATCGCTGACCTGAAGCATGTAGCGTTCTTATGGGTTTGTGACAGAAAAATATATCAACCCGCTTGTCGCAACCTGGTTTCCCGAAGCGTCATACGCGTCAACTGCCCAGACATAACGACCTGCGCTTACGTTCGACATGCTGAAACTTGTTGTATTTTTATCCATTTTTGCGCCGCCCCTATTCGAAAATATGTCGCTGGATTGATCTTCCGTAACAAAATAAACCACATAATACTCGGCTAGAGAATTGGGCTCCCATAAGACGGTTACCTGACCGCCGGTTACTTTTTCATCCTCTTTCGGGGAAATGGGCAATATCGAACAAGAGACGCCGGTGTTCGCAATACTAAATTCGGCTACATTTTCAAACTGGCTGATCCTGACCCCGTCTTCGTTGTATGCGATAACAAACCACGTAAAATCACAATCTGAGATTTGAATATCATCGGTCAGGGTAAAACTGTTGGTCACAACTCTTTCATGGATCGCGTCGTTCAGGAAGTATGTGTCTACTGCGATTTCGTAGTATGCGGCGTTCGGGTATTCCTTCCACTCCAAGACAGGAGCGCCCTTGGTAATATCAACGGCTTTGGCGTTCGCGGGAGAGACGGGTTCCAAATCTAATTTGTAAAGGTGGAAAGGCTTTTCGAACGAAACTTTATCCGTCTTGATATTCACTTTCTCCTCCGAATAAAGATACCAACTTGTACCGAATAGATTTGCCAGCAGGGTGTATTCGCCCGGCTTAATATTTTCAATCAGATAATATCCCTGTTCGTCGGTTAAGGCGGAATATTCCAGCCCTTTACAACCGTAATAAAAATGAAAGTCGCCGCAAAGTTTTACCTGCGATTTGACCGCTGGTTGACTGTTCCATAGGATGTTTCCAACGAGCGTTCCCTTGCCACTTGCTGGCGCTGGGACTTCAAAACTGAGCGTGGGCGTTGGGATAACAGTTGACGTAGCGGTTGGCGGCAGGGGCGTCGCTGTCGCTGGGACAAACGTCATGGTTGGCGACGGCGACGCGGTTGAAGCGCTTTCCGTCGCGGGCGGCAACGCTGGTTGCGCGCCGCAAGCTAATTGACTTGCAAGTAGCGAAAACAAAACGATTGCTTGCCTTATTAAATTTTTGTTCATTCCTTCTTGTTCTTCCTTTATGAGGTTTGCCCCGAATTATACAGGCGCGAATATCCGCAAGCCGATTGCTTGCTATACAGTCCTGTCAGAATATCAATTACATTTTTGCAAATGATTGAGTTGTGGTCAGATATGCGTGAAGATACTTTATGGAGAATAAAAAACTTCCGAAGTCGTTTGACTTCGGAAGTTTGCTTTTACACCAACATCAGCGCGGGCGTTTCCAAATACTTCGCCAGCGATTGCACGCTCCGCGCTGCGCGGCTTCGGCGCCATCACTGACGCGGTGGTCAACGGAGACCGTCGCTTTCACCCGCCAATTGGATTTATGGCAGGTTCTCCAAATCAGCAAGATCTTTCGATCTTCCACTAGCCCTTTTGTTCCGTTTGAGATTTTTGAGATCAATCAAGCTGACTTCAATGCCGTCTAAAATTTCGACAACTCTCTCTGCGTAACAATCTTCAAAATCAACTCCCGAAATTGTTGTGGAAATTTCAAGACGTAATGGCGCAAAGCCCATGCGGATGATCTTTGGCATTTGCAAAAACAACTCGGGTCTCAATTCTGGATCGTCCATTCCAAAATCCCGCAAGGCGGCAGTTAATTTCGAGGCATTGTCCGGGTGAACAGCCACCCAAATATCCATGTCGTCTGTCGCGCGGGGATAACCATGATAGCCGACCGCGTATCCCCCGATCAGCAAATAACGGACATCATGCTCTTTCAGCAATCTCAAGAACTCTTTGAAGTCGGGCGGCAGCGTCATCGCCATAATTAATTCTCCTCAAAAGTTCCATGTGTTGCAGACGTTCAATGGGTGTTCTGGATAGCCAATATTCCTTATCCAGCCTGTCTGCTTCCTCAAAGGAAGACACCACGGAAAAGGCGGTTCTATCCAGTTTTGGAAATTGATATTCGTCCATGGGTTTAGTATAGCATAAGCAAGAACTCCGAGTTTCGCTTTGCGAAAAACTCGGAGTTCTGAACTTCCTACACCAACATCAGCGCGGGCGTTTCCAAATACTTCGCCAGCGACTGCATGAACTGCGCCGCCTCTGCTCCGTCGCTGACGCGGTGATCTACCGAGACCGTGGCTTTCATGCGCCAGCCGATTTTCACTTCTCCACTTTCCACAACTGGAACCTCACGCGCCGAACCCACTGCAAGGATCGCGGCTTCGGGCGGATTGACGATGGCAATGAAATTTTCCACATCGTACATGCCCAAGTTCGAGATCGAAAATGTCGAGCCTTCGATGTCGTCGGGCTTGACCTTGCCATCTCGCGCGCGGGCAACTTTTTGCTTCACGTCCGCCGAGATTTGGCGGAGAGGCAATTGATCGGTGTTCTTGTTGACGACGGTGAGCAGACCGCCTGTCACAGCGACGGCGACTCCCACGTTCACCGCGCCGTGACGGATAACTTTATCGCCAGCAAAGGTCGCATTGAGATTGGGGAATTCACGCAAAGCCAGCGCAACGGCTTTGACGATGAAATCGTTGACCGAGAGTTTTTCGTTATCGGGCAAATGCTCATTGACTTGCTTCCGCATCGCCATGACCGCGTCCATTTTGTATTCGTGACTCACGTAGAAATGCGGAACGGATGTTTTCGATTCGGTCATGCGACGTGCAATGGCTTGGCGAAGTTTGGTGAGTTGGACGGTTTCGTCTTCGGGAGTGATTTGTAATTGGTAATTGGTAATTGGCGAAACAGCCCGCTTACTGATCACTGATGACTGATCACTGATAACAGATTCCACATCTTTGCGAACCACGCGCCCGCCGGGACCTGTCCCTTGGAGTTGGGCGAGGTTGATGTTGTTATCACGCGCGATCTTCTTCGCAAGCGGACTTGCTTTGATCGCGCCGTCTGAAGGCGTGGAAACTGTCGAGGGAACTGAAGCAGGCGTCCCCTGAGTCTGAAGCGGTTTTTCATCCGCAACTCTTTCTTCTTTCCTCTTTCCACTTTCTACAGGCGCATCCACCTTCTCCCCCGCGACTCCAACCACCGCAATCGGCGCATTGACCGGCACCACATCGCCTTGATTGACGATGAGTTGCAGAACAACGCCGCCCGCAGGCGACTCGACCTCGACAGTGGCTTTGTCGGTTTCGATCTCGGCGAGCACATCGCCCTTGTTGATATTTTCGCCGACCTGCTTCACCCAGCGGACGAGAACGCCCTCCGCCATGTCGAAACCAAGTTTGGGCATGTTGATCGTTTCAGCCATTATCGCAAGACCTCCTTTGCCGCGGCGATGATGTCTGGGACTTGCGGCAATGCGGCTTGTTCGAGCGCGCGATTGTATGGAAGCGGAACTTCTTTTTGCGCCACGCGCAGGATCGGCGCGTCAATGTAATCGAACGCCTCTTCGTAAATGCGGCTGACGATTTCACTTCCGACGCCGTATGACTTCCATCCTTCTTCGACGACAATCGCGCGATTCGTTTTCTTGAATGATTCCAACACAGGTTCCATGTCGAGCGGACGAAGTGTTCGCAGGTCAACGATCTCCGCTTCGATCCCTTCTTTGGATAGTTCTTCCGCCGCTTTCATGGATAACTCAAGACCTTTGCAATACGTGACGATGGTGAGGTCTTTGCCCGCGCGTTGTATTTTGGATTTTCCAATTGGGATGAGATACTCGCCCTCGGGGACTTCGCCGCGCACTTGATACATGGTCGCGTGTTCGATGAAAAGAATCGGGTCATTCGACCTTATGGCTGATTTCAGTAATCCTTTGGCATCTTCTGGCGTCCCCGGCGACACGACCTTGAGACCGGGGAAGTGTGCGAAGATCGCGTCGGGAGTCTGCGAGTGCGTCGCGCCGAGTTGACGCCCGCCGCCGCCGACTGCGCGAATCACCAACGGAACGGTGAATTGTCCGCCGAACATGTAATGCAATTTCGGCGCTTGATTGACGATGTAATCCATCGCCGAGAATGCGAAGTTGATGGTCATCAACTCCGCGATGGGACGTTGCCCCACCATTGCCGCGCCGATCGCCGCGCCGACGATCGCATTCTCCGCGATGGGCGTATCTTTCACGCGGTCGGGTCCGTATTTGTCGTAGAAACCTTTGGTCACCGCATACGTGCCGCCCCACACGCCAACTTCCTCGCCCATGATGAAGACAGCGGGGTCACGATCCATTTCTTCCATGAGCGCTTGCGAGATCGCCTCGCGCATTGTAATTTTTGCCATGTGTAAATCCTTTAACCACAAAGGGCACCAAGGTCACTAAGTTTGAACTAGTGATGGGTGAATTGCATTTCCTTGGGTTTTCCTTTGTGCGCTTCGTGTCCTTTGTGTTTAATTTTCCGTATAAACGTTCGTAAACAATTCTTCCAGCGCAGGTTCGGGGGAAGCCTCGGCGAATTCAACCGCCTTGTTCACCTCATCCTCTACGCGGGCTTCGATTTCATCCAGTCCCTTGCGGGTGGCGATCTTCGTATCTAATAGATACTTGTTGAAAATGCCAATGGGATCATTTTCCTGCCACTGTTTGACCTCTTCCGCCTTGCGGTAACGTTCAGGGTCGCCCATCGAGTGACCGCGGAAGCGATATGTGTCCACCTCGAGAAAATAAGGCTGACCTTCCTTACGAACGTACTGTATCGCCTCTTTTGCCGCTTCATAGACAGCCATCACATCCATGCCATTGACTTCCGCATTCTTCATTGCATACCCCTCGGCTTTTTGGCGGATATCGGAAACAGCCGAGGCGCGTTCTACGGATGTGCCCATACCGTATTGATTGTTCTCGCAAACCCACAGCACGCGCAAGCCCCATGTCTTCGCCAAATTCAACGCTTCGTGGAAGTAGCCGATATTGGTCGCGCCGTCGCCGAACATACAAATGGTCACATTGTCATTCTTTGCGTATTGATCGCCGAGGGCAAGCCCCGCCGCGATGGGCAAATGCCCGCCGACGATAGCGTGCCCGCCCCACATGTTTTTCTCCACGCTCGCCATGTGCATCGAACCGCCCTTCCCCTTCGACATCCCCGTTGACTTGCCGAGTAATTCCGCCATCACCTCATCGGCGGAAAGCCCGCAATTGATGGCGACGCCGTGATCGCGATAGGCGGTGATGACTCGGTCTCTCGGTTCGCGCGCCGCGATCAATCCCGTTGACACGGCTTCCTGCCCGATGTACAAGTGCATGAAACCGCCGATCTTGCCCGCCTGGTACAACTCCGCGCCGCGCTCTTCCACGCGGCGGATGAGTACCATTTGATGGTACATGTCTAACTGTTGTTCTTTCTTCATCGATTGTGCTCCACTGGAATAAATTCTCACGATTTGGGGCTTACACAAAAACAACACCAGAGAGCCTCTGGCGTTGTGGTTCTCGTAATTCCGAACGGCATTATATCAGGGTTTCTCATCTCGTTTGTTCTTGCCCTCGGCTTGCTGGTCAACGGTCTGTAAATAATTTACTTGGCGGGTCACTAACTCCTCGCGGCAACGCGGGGAGTTTTTATTTTTGGGATACAATCAAAACGCGGGATGATACGCGATAGGAGAATTCATGAAGCGCATTCACATTTTGCTCGGCATTCAATCTCTGCTTGCCATCTTCGTCTCCTTCAACCGCCTCACAGATTGGTTCAGCGGTTACGTCCTGCCGAATCAATTCCTGCGCTGGGTGGATTTGAACAACGTCCTCGTCGCGTTGGTCAGCATGGTGGCGGGATATTTGCTAAAGAAAACGCTTGAATACAACTCCCCCGTCCGCGAGGGACGCGCACACACCGCCTGGAATTTGGTTTTCATCATCGGGGTGTTTATCTCCGCTGTGAGTTATGGGTTCCATGAGTTGGGGAATTACCTGCACTTCCGCTTTTGTTTAGAGGATACGACCAGCGATCTCTGCCGCATCGTCATCTTCAACGACGACGAGTTCAGCCATTGGCTGTTCTTCGCGGGGTTCATCATGGTCAACGCGGCGATACTGTTCATCCAAAACATCTTTCCACATCGAGGCGAGATCAAAGGATGGGATGTCGCCCTGCTTTTGCTTAATTCACTCTTCCTCGGTTTGGGCGTGATGGCAAATCTCGGGTTTGAAACGATCGGTCTCGATCTGTACATCGTTGCCCTGCTCGCCACCATTGCCGCCTTTTTACTTTGGCGAAGAGGCAAACAACCGATGTTCATCTATTACACGTCCGCGTATTGGCTGGGACTGATCGGAAGTTTGATCGCGCAAATCGCGGGAACATAGTAACGAAACCAGCCGTTCGATGGATAGACAACCGGAGGTAACTTCATGAAATCTACCAACGCAGTCCGCATGGCAATTTGTCTTTCGCTATTAATCGGTCAATTGGCTTTGCCCTCGCCAGTGAGCGCCTGCTCGTGCGTCGAGCCGGGCGCGCCCGTTGTCGAGTTCACTCAATATGAAGCGGTTTTTACAGGGAAAGTGATCGCGGTCACTGCCAAACCATCACCTGCCATTGCCTTGCTTGGCAGACTATTATCACGCATCGGCCAGTATCCGACCTTCTTATACTCAGATAGATTTTGGGGAAATGACGTTACATTTACCGTGAACAAATCCTGGAAGGGCGTTACCACTACAAAAGTGACCATTCATACGGGTAGCGGCGGAGGGGATTGCGGTTATGGCTTCATCCAGGGCGACGACTATCTCGTGTATGCTTACAACGCGCAGAATGGCGATAGGCTGGGAGCCAGCATTTGTTCTCGTACTACAGTGGTTTCAAGTGCGGCAGAAGATCTATCCTTTCTAAATACAATGCCAACACTTCCGTTAACGCCTGTACACGATTACACATGGCTGTATATTACTGGGATACTATTGTTCGTAATCGCCGTGTGTTTGCTATTGACAATCAAATTCATACGACGGCATCGAAAGAGGAGTATTCCATGAACGTCCCTTCTATTCTCCAAACCGCTACGGATGAGCAACTTGGGCTGGCAGTGTTCGAGAATTTATATGAGTTGTTTCGCGCGATGGCAAATCACCTGCCCGACGGGAAATTGATCGAAAGCGAAAAACTCTCGCGGCATCTCTCGTTCCCGACGAACCCGATGTTCAAAGGAGTTTGGAAGACTCACTTAACGTCCGAAGAAGCGGACGCGGCAATTGACGAAGTTATCGCGTGGTTCAATGAGCAGAATGCCCCCTTCTTCTTTTGGTGGACAGGCGGAACTACAACACCTAACGATTTAGAGGAACGACTCGCCAAGCGCGGCATGACCTCAATGGCGGAGCAAACGCAGGAATTGGCAAAAGGGATTTTGTCTACGGAACAAGGCTCGCCTTGCATGGTTGCGGAACTTAGCAAGATGAACGAAGATGTATTGACAAAAGCACCGGAAGGTTTTGTCATTCAAGAAGCGGAAAACGAATCTCACATGTATGATTTCAAGAAAGTATTTGTGGAAACCTACGCGATTCCCGAATGGGCGGGACAGGCTTGGGTGGACGCAACCTTGAAGATCGGCATCGGCAACACGCCATGGAGAATCTTTGTCGGGTATTTGAATGGAGACCCCGTCGCAACGAATATGCTATTCAACGGCGCGGGCGTGGCGAGTGTCTACGCGGTGGCAACGATTCCATCCGCGCAGGGGAAAGGCATCGGCGCGGCGATCACGCTCAAACCGTTGCTGGAAGCGCGTGACAAGGATGGCTACAAGTATGCCGTGCTTTTCTCTACCGAAATGGGCGTCAGGGTGTATGAGCGGATTGGGTTCCGTCAAACGAACCTCCGCATTAACCGTTATCTCTGGCGAAACGGGTAAAGTCCAAGCATCGTCTCCGCACCTTGCGGTGTTCTACATCTTGAATCTGAGGAGAAAAAAAATGGATTACCTTCATATCGTATTGCGTATCGTTCACATCGGCGCGGGAGTATTCTGGGTGGGCGGCGTGTTGATGACTGTGGTTTTCATCGCGCCTACGGTGGGCGCGCTCGGTGACGCGGGACCGAAATTTATGGCGCACCTCGTCAAGAATTTGAAGTTCACTACGCGGATGTCCATCGCGGCAGGTTTGACGGCTCTGGCTGGCGCCTGGCTCTACTGGATCGATTCAGGCGGATTCCAATCTGCGTGGATGATGTCGAGCGTGGGGACGGGATTCGGTATCGGTTCATTCTTCGGGGCGGTTGGATTCGTGTTTGGAATCCTGATCGGCCGCACGACAAACGCGCTGATGAAACTGGGTGAACAGATGCAAGGCAAGCCGTCGCCCGAACAATTGACTCGGTTCCAAACGCTTCAAAAGAAACAGGCGTTTTATTCGCGCACCACCGCCATTTCATTGATTATCTCGGTGGTCTTCATGGCAATGGCGCGATTCTTTGTATTGTAGGAACGGATGAAATCTAAAAAATTCAAAACAATTCTTGCCATTCTTTTTGTCGCGTTCATTACCTCGGTAATCGTCAACCCGAAGGCGCCGCCGACGCGCTATTACGATGACGCGCCGCGCACGCTTGTCATCGCGCATCAGGGCGGGGACGGCGTGTGGCCCGGCGATACGATGTTCGCGTTTGAAAACGCCGTCCAGATCGGGTCGGATGTCCTTGAGATGGACGCGCACATCACGAAGGACGGTCAGATCGTCTTGATGCACGACGAAGAAGTGGATCGCACTACCGACGGCGTCGGTCTGATCGAAGACAAAACTCTCGATGAGTTGAAACAACTCGACGCGGCATATGACTGGTCAATAGACGAGGGCAAAACATTTCCCTATCGCGGGCAGGGAATCCAAGTGCCGACGCTGAATGAGGTCTTTGAAAAATTCCCGCAGATGCGTTATGTAATCGAGATCAAGTTGACGAAGAACCCGATCGATGCACCATTATGCGCCTTGATCCGCCAGCACAACATGCAAGATAAAGTGTTGATCGGCTCATTTCACGATGAAGCGATGAAAAACTTCCGCGCGATCTGTCCCGAGGTAGCCACATCCGCTTCGCGCACAGAGGTGAGAAATTACGTGTTGCTAGGCAAGGTTTTTCTGTGGGGATTTTACGCGCCTCATTTTCAGACGATTCAGCCCCCTTGGAACCCGGACGATTCGCTCGGCATCCAAATCATGACCGAACGCTTCGTCCGCGAGTCTCATGCCAAAAATATCCGCGTCGAACCGTGGACGGTGAACGATCCCGCATTAATGAAGCAGTATATCGAATGGGGCGTGGATGGTATCATTACCGACAGACCGGACCTGTTGGTCGAAGCGCTGGGAAACTAAGAACTACCCAAACTGGAGCCTCACATGAAAAGTATTTTCAGTTTCTTTCTCGACATCGAAAAATTGATCTACAAGATCCTGATGTGGTTCATCCTCGTCCCCAAGACGCTGGTAAAGATCACGCTCAACCCCGCATGGGCGCCTGACTATGTGAAAGAGGAGTTGGAGAAAGATAACACGCCCTTCGACGAATATATCTCTCCCATCATTCTCCTGCTGGTGGTCGCGTTGATTCCCGCAGTGGCGTTCAACTTGCTCCCGACATTCGGCGCCTCGATCAGTTCGCCTGCTGAAACTCAGCCCACCACAGACCGGGTGCTCTCGTTTGAAGTGCGGACAGATTTCCGCTCCTCCTCCACCGAAATGGATTATTTTCACACTTGGACGGTGACGAGGGTGGTTTCCGCGTCCACAGGGAACGGGAATCAGGTCATCAAAACCGAAATCCATTACCCGCAGGGACCTGTCAACTTTATCGAAGAGATCGATGACAACACGGTCAAGGATAAGTTCCTGTTTACGTTCCAGGATCCCGGCGAATACTTGGTGGCTGTGTCTGCGGGCAAATTCAATCCTGACAAGTTCGATCCAGCCAGCCAACAAGGAATTGTTACCGAAATCTACCCGTCTACATTACGGGTCATTGTTCCCGTAAAATTGGAAGACCCGATCGTGATTTCAAACGAGGAACGCACAAAGGACACAGAAGCCGCCAGTTCGGAGGGAATCGAATCGTTCACCGCGTCTGTACAAAGAGAGAATACTCTCTTTCTCGCAATTGCACTAATGCTGCCTCCGCTGTTTTTTGCCCTCGCCACAAAACTCCTCATCACTACCATTGGCGAAGATACGCTCAAGGAAAGTTTTTATACTCAGTGTTACTATTTTTCACCGCTGAGTTTGGCAATTTGGGCAAGTTATTACGCGAGATATTTCTTTACCTCCGACGCGTACTTTTTCGCATCCGGTAACCTTGCCATACAGATTATCTGGTTGCCAACCCTGCTAGCCGCGCTGTGGTTCGTCCGCGCCGAGGTAAAGACCATCGAAGACGCGCGCGGACTGAATGGCATTCGCTCGCTCGCCATCACGCTCATCTGTATCGCCGTCATGTTGTTTGCGGCCAGCGGCATCTTTCAATTTGCAACTCTGCAGGATGACGTTCGCCTGCTCGCCATCCGCGCCTACCCGATCCTGGCGGCGACAATGATCGCCGGCTTTGGTCTCGCCTGGTATCGCCGCCGCAGAAGCCGACATGAGTTTATGAAACCCAGTCACTTTGTGGGGATCGCGGTCAATGCTGTGGTGTTGCTCGCGTTATTGGGATTCGTATCGGCGCGTTTTGGAGTACAGACGCAGTCCAACGCGGCGCCGTCAACCGAGCCGCCGCAAGCCACTTCCACCGCGCTGGCTGGAGCGACCGAACCGTCCATCCCTGCCGTCACCGCGAATCCATCGACGCAGACCGCGCTGCCGGAAGCCACCTCCACAGAACTGGCAGAAAGCCCAACGCCCACCTTGAATCCGTATTACGTGGATGAATTCAATACCGACCTGACCAAGTGGTCTACTTTTATGACCAGCGGCGACTCGCGCATGGTGATCCCGCCGGTTGTGGATCGCGGCGTGCTCCCCCTTCAATTGTTACAGGTGGATGACCGCGTCGGGCAATACTATCTGATCAATGATGCCTTCTCGTATTCAGATGTCAAGGTGGAAGCAGTGGTGACCAATCGCGGCAACAACTCCAATGGAGTGGGCTTGATCTGCCGCTACAGCAACGTTGGCTGGTATGAAGTCCAAATCTCCAACTCGCAGAGGTTCGCCATCTATGTTGTGGACAGTGTCGGTCTTGTCAGCCAGGGATACAACGAGGTACTTACCGGCGAATCTACAGCCATCCGCTCGGGTCCCTCGACCAACGTCTACACCCTGACGTGCAAAGGAAAAACGATAAGCCTTTCGGTCAACGGCGAACTCTTGGGCGAGTTTGAAGATACATATTTAGGTCTAACCGACGGCAAGATCGGGCTCTCGATCTGGTCGCCGCAAACCTTGCCGGTCATCGTGGATATCGAGACGCTGACGGTTAGCGCGCCGGAGTGAAAGCAATAAGGAAATTATTCAGAATAACCGTGAACGGTTGACACGTAGTGACGACTTTAGTCGTCTTGTTACGGCTAAAAAGCGACTGAAGTCGCTACTACGCTGTCAGGTAATATGAGTTACTCTGAATAGGCAGGTAATAAAAAGAGCGATGAGTTTCATCTCATCGCTCTTTTTATTGATCGCAACCGTTCAGCCAGCAGTTGAATCGCTGGCTGAACAAATTTCACTGCCCTACCCCATCCACACCGTTCGATCTTCAAACGAAGGGCGCGGTTGCGCGTTGGGGAGCGCTTCAGGGTAGCCGATATATAAGAACGCGATTATCAGTAGATCACGAAAGAGCCAGATGAGCGTGACGAGAAACGACGTCAGCCAAGTCATATAAGTTTTCAACGGCCTGAGCAAGCATGCGTGCCAAGCG
>JAJTXU010000113.1 GCA_021462845.1 Anaerolineales bacterium | reverse complement strand
ACACTTGACCCTCTCTCTTGACTGACCTACAATCGGATTAATGCGATTCATTCCCAGACTTCAACCCGACTCAGCCTAAGGAGCCTTTTCATGCCTGACTTTCTCTTCCGCGGTTCGCTCGAAAAACTTGACAAGGATGTCTACGATCTCACCCAGCTCGAACAGGAACGGCAAGCCCGCAAGTTGATTCTGATCGCAAGCGAATCAACCGCGCCGTTGGCAGTGCGCGAGGCGTTATCGTCCGCGTTCCAAAATATCTACGCCGAAGGCTACCCCGACGAAGAGACGCGCTGGATGGATGATGCGGAAATCCTCGATTACCCCATGCGTCTGGCGGAGTATCGCCGCAACAGCGACCCGCGCTACTACAAGGGAGTCGAATACGCGGACACGGTCGAAGCGTTAGCCCGCCGCCGCGCCGCGCAGACCTTCGCCGCGAACGGAGTCACCGCCGATCAAATTTACGTCAATGTGCAAGCGCTCTCCGGCGGACCCGCGAACAACGCGGTCTATCACGCGTTGATCGAGTTGGGCAGTACCGTGATGGGACTTAACCTGCTTCACGGCGGACATTTATCACACGGTTCATCGGTAAATCGCAGTGGCAAATGGTTCAAGGCTGTCCATTACACGATTGATCAGAACGAAAAGATTGACTACGAAGCCGTCCGCGCGTTGGCGAACGAACACAAACCGAAACTGATGATCGCGGGCTATTCCTCCTATTCATGGATGCCCGATTGGAAAAAGTTCCGCGAAATTGCGGATGAAGTTGGCGCGTATTTCCTCGCGGACATTTCACACATCGGCGGGCTGGTCGCGGCGGGCGTTGTCCCTTCGCCGATCGGCTTTGCCCATGTGGTGATGTCCACTACTCACAAGTCCATTGACGGTCCGCGCGGCGCGGTGTTGATGACAACCGACGCGGCGATCGCGAAGAAGATTGACAAAGCCGTCTTCCCCGGCGAACAGGGCGGACCGCACGTCAACGTCTTTGCGGCTCTCGCGCTGACCTTCAAACTGACTCAGACCAAACAGTTCAAACAACTCCAAGCCCAAACGCTCAAGAACGCGAAGGCGATGGCGGATCAATTCGAGAAGCGCGGACTGCGCGTCCCGTTCGGCGGCACGGATACACATCTCGTCAACGTGGATTGCACGAAAATTGTCGGAGAGGATGGCACGCGCCTCAGCGGCGATCAAGCCTCGCGCATTTTGGATATTGTCGGCGTCGTCGTCAATCGCAACACGATCCCCGGCGACAAGAACGCGCTCGATCCTTCCGGAATTCGGCTTGGCACGCCGTGGATAACTCAGCGCGGCTTCAACGAAAAGATGACGCGCGAACTTGCCGACATCATGGCGGATGTTCTGCTCGCCTGCGCTCCTCATTCAGTGGATACCGTCCGCAAAGGACGTCAACGCCGCGCGAAGGTGGATTTCAATGTGTTGAACAACGCGAAGTTGCGCGTCCGCAAGTTGACGGAGAAAGCGGGCATTGACTTTAAATATAAGAAGAGCGGATATCCACACTATTATTTTATTGATGATGTAGGACAATTTGACAAATTGTCCCACGCAACCTTCGAATTAACAGGCAATCGTGTTCGCCAGATGCTGGATTTCGCAGTGTCATCTGACCTGAGCGCGTTGAAGCCTGGCGAATCACAAGCAACCACAATTGCCACACCGAAGGGAGTTGTCAAAGGCGCGCTCACCTGCGTGGACATGGGCGCATACTATTTGCAAGTCCCAGCGGCGAAGTCGGGCGTGGTGGCAACATGGCTGCGCGATCTGTCGGATGGGTATATGTCGTTCGCGTTGAACGGTGAAAAAGATTTCAGCGCGATGAGGATGCCCGGTCCAACGATCGTGATGGATTGGAAAAAGTTGAAGCCCGCGCAGGTGAGTGGAAAAGGCGTCAGCGAGGAGAAACCTTACTACGTGGGAGCAGACTCGAAGTCCGAGAAAGAGGCGAAACCGTCGTTTGCATGGAATGAATCCGAGGGCGAATTAAAGAAGACGGCGTTGAATCAAGTCCATCGCGATCTCGGCGGGCGGATGGTTCCATTCGCGGGCTGGGAGATGCCGGTCGTGTACACGTCCATTTATGAGGAACATCTGGCGACGCGGCAGGCGGCGGGACTCTTCGATGTGAGTCACATGGGCGTCTATGACGTGCGCGGCGCGGATGCGGCTTCGTTCCTCGACGCGGTCTGTGGCAACGATTGCGGCGGACTGCAACCCGGCGCGTCGCTGTACACGCATTTCCTCACGCCCGATGCGGATGTGCTGGATGACACGCTCGTCTATCGCCGCGGCTGGGACGATTATCTCGTGGTCGTGAACGCCTCGAACGATGACAAGGATCGCGCGTGGCTCGAAAGTGTGCGCGATGGAAAAGTGAAGATTGACAACGCGCGTCCATGGGCGCGGACGTTTGGCTACAACGCGGAGATCCGCAACTTGCGCGACGCGAAGGCGGGAGATGCGATGAGGGTTGACATTGCGTTGCAGGGTCCGAAGTCGCGTGATATTTTGTTTGCAATGGGCGTGGACGCGGAAACACGTAAGAAAGTAATTGCGCTCAAAAGGACTGAGTTGTGCAATGCTGTAATTGGTAATTTCGATCTGATCGTTTCGCGCACGGGTTATACGGGCGAGAAGATGGCGTTCGAGTTGTTCGTGCATCCTGAACGCTCGGTCGAGTTTTGGAATACGATCTTGAAAGTCGGCGAGTCGTTTGGAGTCAAGCCGATTGGATTGGGTGCGCGCGATTCATTGCGCACCGAGGCGGGACTTCCGTTGTATGGGCATGAGATGGGACTTGGCTCCGGCAAATTTGAAGGACGCGATCTCAGCGTCGCCGAGGGCGGATTTGGTTCGTACGTGAAAACGTACAAGCCGTGGTTCATCGGGCGCGAGGCGTTCGTTACAAGAGAAAAAGAACGCAAGGGCGTGGTGATCCGATTCACCTTCGACGAGCAACGCACGCGCATGGCGCACAACGGCGATCCTGTTGTGGACGCGAATGGCGAGCGCATCGGCTTCGTCACCTCTTGCGCGATTGACGGCGCGAGGTTCATCACTGGTCAAGCGTTCGTGGATTTGAAATTTGCCAAAGAAGGCACGCCAATCGGAATCCATCAAGGCGGCGTGATGGATCGTCCCGCCGGGATGGCGAAGGTGGTGAGCAGGTTTGCGAAGTTGTAAAAAGTAGAGAATTAGAGATTGGAGAATTGGGACAGCATGAGAAAGGCTGTCCCTTTTTGAATCATATCGCTGTGGCTCGCCGAGCAGTTGGCTGAAAAAGGTTTTGCGTATCCCGAAAATCCAGGGGCTTGACGAATGTACCATTTGTGATACACTACCGTTGTGAATAATAACGATGAGAGCAAGCCTATTCTCAATGTGGTGTTCTACAAAACCGAATCGGGCAACGAACCTGTGCGGGAGTGGTTGAAAGACCTGCCCAAAGCAGATCGCCTCGCCATTGGCGAGGATATCAAAACCGCCCAGTATGGCTGGCCGCTCGGAATGCCGATCATCCGTAAGATCGAGCGCGGTCTGTGGGAAGTTCGTTCCCATGTCACGGCTGGGATTGCGAGAGTGTTTTTCACGGTCGTGGAGAGCACGATGATTATTTTGCACGGCTTTGTCAAGAAGTCCCAGAAGACGCCGCAAAATGAGTTGGATACTGCGCGTCGCCGCCTGAATAATGTGGAGAAGGAATAATCTATGAACAAGAAATATGTCGGAAGCAACTTCGATGATTTCCTCAAAGAGGAAAAAATCTACGAACAAGCGCAAGCCGCCGCGATCAAGCGCGTGGTCGCTTATCAAATCGCAGAAGAGATGAAGAAAAAGAAGTTGACCAAAACCGAAATGGCAAACCGTATGAAAACCAGCCGCGCCGCGTTGGAACGCCTGCTTGACCCTGAGAATGCTTCAATCACATTGATTACGTTGGAACGCGCCGCGTCCGCATTGGGAAAGAAATTGTCAGTTCAGCTAGGTTGATGCTCTGAAATGAATAAAAATCCGAGGTCATAAAACCTCGGATTTTTTGTGTTGAAACTTGCTTGGGTTGGAAATCTTGAAAAACACTGGCTTGCAGGCTCTTCCCCGCCATGTACTTAAATGATGAACGCCAGGGTGAGGGGGGCACCCTAGCGTTCATCGCTGTGAATATTACTATATGCCTGCCGGTTTTGCAAGAGGTAATTCATTAATGTTTCATAATAATTGGCGAGGTTGTCTGTCCATATCTATGCCCCAGGCGGGAATCGAACCCACATCTAAGCCTTAGGAGTGCCTTGTTCTATCCATTGAACTACCGGGGCGTTGAAGGGATTATATCAAAGAATAAAACTTGACTCTATCCGCCTCCCTCTTTATAATCCCAACCATTCAGAAGTAGTAGGTAATCGTCTCTCTGACAGGAACGAAGGTCGCTGACTGAAAACCTTCTCAGAAAAAGATCGCCGAAGTCGTCTGAAATTTATGTCGAAGAAAGCCGTTGATCGCTGGCAACTAGACCGACACGGGTTTGCCCGTTACAGCAGTTCAAGAGACGTTGAAACGTTCAAACTTGTGAACCTGAAAACGTAATTGAGGTGGTACCGCGGAGACCCGCCCTGAGCCTAGTCGAAGGGAACGCTTCGTCCTCTTACTGGACGGAGCGTTTTTGTTTAATGACATGCTGAGCGAAGCGAAGCATCTCGTATGTAGTGTTAGAGATTCTTTGCTACGCTCAGAGTGACACCGAATGAGGTAAACCAAATGACTAAACACGAATTACCCAAAGCCTACGATTTTAAATCCACCGAGTCGCGCGTTTACGCGATGTGGGAGGCGGGCGGATTCTTCAAGCCGCACAACGATCCCAACAAAGCGGACTTTGACCCGAACGTCAAACCATTCGTCATTTCCATCCCGCCGCCGAATGTGACGGGCGAACTGCATCTCGGTCACGCCATGTTCGTCAGCGTCGAAGACCTGATGATCCGCTATCACCGCATGAAGGGATATTCCACGCTGTGGGTGCCCGGCACAGATCACGCGGGCATCGCCACACAGCTCATGGTGGAACGCGACCTCTTACAAAAAGAAGAAGTGACGCGCGAAGAACTTGGGCGCGAAGAATTCCTCCGGCGCACGTGGGAGTGGAAACGCAAATACGGGAACATCATCACCACACAGATTCGACGCCTCGGCGCTTCATGCGATTGGGATCGAGAACGCTTCACTATGGACGACGGGCTGAGTCGCGCGGTGCGGGAGGCGTTCGTCCGCCTCTACGAAAAGGGACTGATCTACCGCGGACCGCGTCTCATCAACTGGTCGCCGGGACTCAAGACCGCCGTGTCTGACCTCGAAGTGGAATACGAGGAAGAAGATGCGACGCTGTATTATTTCAAGTACATGATTAAGCCTTCCGAAGGTTCAGAACCTTCGGAAGGCTATATCCCCGTTGCCACCATCCGCCCTGAAACGATTCTCGGCGATACGGCTGTGGCAGTGCATCCCAACGATGAGCGTTTCAAAAAATTCATCGGCAAGACGGTCATCGTGCCGATCTTGAACCGCGAGATCCCTGTGATCGCGGATGAATACGTGAGCATGGAGTTCGGCACGGGCGCGCTCAAGATCACGCCGGGTCACGACCCGAACGATTACAACATCGCGCAGAAACACAACCTGCCCATGATCTCCGTTCTCGATAAAGAGGCGAAGGTCAACGAACATGGAGGCAAGTACAAAGGTCAGGACCGATACGAAGCGCGGAAGAATCTGTGGGCTGACATGAAAGCCGCGGGACTCGTCATCAAGGAAGAGCCTTACCGCACCACTATCCCACGCTCACAGCGCGGCGGAGAGATTGTCGAGCCGATGATCTCGGAACAATGGTTTGTGAAGATCGAGTCGCTTGCCGCCGCCGGGCTGGATGCCGTGCGCGATGGGCGGATCAAAATTGTGCCGGAGAGATTCGAGAAGGTTTACTTCAACTGGCTCGAAAATATCAAAGACTGGTGCATCAGCCGCCAACTGTGGTGGGGACATCGCATCCCTGTGTGGTATTGCCCCGACGGGCACATGACCGTGACGCGCGAAGACCCGACGCAATGCGCCGCGTGCGGCTCGAAAGAGATCCGTCAGGATGACGATGTGCTGGACACGTGGTTTTCCTCTGGCTTATGGCCCTTCTCCACGTTGGGCTGGCCCCAGGAAACGCCCGACCTGAAATATTTTTATCCCACCTCGTTCATGGAAACGGGCTACGACATCATCTTCTTCTGGGTGGCGCGCATGATCATGATGGGACTCGAATTCACCGGCGAAGCGCCGTTCCATACCGTGTATTTGCATGGACTGGTGCGCGATGAGCATGGACGCAAAATGTCCAAGACGTATGGCAACGTGATTGACCCGCTCACCGTGATGGATGAATTCGGCACAGACGCGCTTCGCTTCACCCTTCTGGTTGGTTCCACGCCCGGAAACGACATGAACCTTTCGGTGAAACGCGTCGAAGCCAACCGCAACTTTGCCAACAAACTCTGGAACTTGGGGAGGTTTGTGATCAATGCGATCACGCCCCTCTCCCTTTCAAAGAGAGCGCAGGGTGAGAGTCAGACTCTTGCAGATCAGTGGATCTCCGCCCGCCTCAACCAACTCGTCCGCGATGTGGAGCGGCAGTTCCAAAACTTCCAATACGGGCAGGCGGGGCAACAAATTTACGATTTCGTCTGGTCCGATTTTGCCGATTGGTATGTGGAAGCGGCAAAAGAACAGATGAAGAACCAAGCGACTCACACACAGACGGTTGAAACTCTGGCGCGTGTGTTCGATACTTGTTTGCGATTGTTGCATCCGTTCACGCCGTTTGTCACCGAGGAAATTTGGGGACATTTGCGCAGCGCGTTGCGCGAGTCTCCGATCTGCAAAGACTGGCCCGCCGCCCTCATCGTGGCGAAGTTCCCCGAGCCGAGTCAGCCCGAAGGGTGGGAAGAAGCGAAGGTCGCCGACTTCGAGTTGGTCCAAGAGATCGTGCGTTCCATCCGCAATTTGCGCGCGGAGCAGAACGTGGCTCCTTCGAAAAAGATTCCAGCGACGATCGTCAGCGGCGACAAGATGGATTTGCTGAAATCGCAATCGTCCACTATCGCGTCGCTCGCAGGTTTGGACGAATCTCAAGTCTCCAATCTCAAGTCTCTACAAGAGAAGCCCGGCGATTCTGTCTCGCTTGTTGTGGGCGCGATCGAAATTTATTTGCCGCTGGCGGGCATGGTTGATCTTGCCGAAGACAAGTCGCGCCTTGAAAAAGAATTGAAGGAAGCCGAATCACACATCGAGCGTTTGGAAAAATTACTTTCAAGCGACTTCGCCAACAAAGCCCCCGCCGCGCTCGTGCAAAAAGAACGCGACAAACTCGCGGGCTATAAAGACACCGCCGAAAAGATCAAAGCGCAATTGAAGTAATGTTTGCGTTATAATCGCGCCAACTGAATACAAACCTTCGGGGCAGGGTGCAATTCCCGATCGGCGGTACAGCCCGCGAGCAAGTATGACCGACTTAAGTCGGTCGTACGGCACGATACTGGTGTAATTCCAGAGCCGACAGTAACAGTCTGGATGGAAGAAGGATAGCGACTCAACACGAGTCTGTTTCGACTTACCCCCGGAAACGCGCGCTGTTTTCGGGATTTTTATTCGCTTCGGACTCAGGGGAGTCCTGATTCTGCGCCCCGACTTTTCGCGGCGCTTTTTAATTTCATGGCGCAAGATGGCGTCTTGCTCTACGAATGTCGAAATAATGAAACGATTCACCCCCATCATCCTCTCCACCCTCGCCTTCCTCCTCGGCTGGGATTTGCTCACGCGCTACAGCGGGATTCCCAACTTCATTCTGCCGTCGCCTCTCAGCGTGTGGACTCGTTTCCTCAAAGCTATGAACGACGGAAGTCTGCCGCATCACACCGCCATCACGTTGACCGAGATCGTGCTGGGACTCGTCGTTGGCGTGACCTTCGCCACAGTTGTCGGATACATGCTTGCCAAATCGCGTTCGTTGGAAAAAGTGTTGTCGCCGTATCTCGTTGCGAGTCAGGCGATACCTGTCATTGCGATTGCGCCTCTGCTGGTCATCTGGCTCGGAGATGGGATTCTCTCGAAGGTAGTCATCTGCGCGTTGATCGTATTCTTCCCCGTGCTGGTCAATACAATCGTTGGAATCCGTGCAGTCCCAACCGCGTTGTACGACTTGATGAATTCGCTCCACGCTTCGCGCGCGCAGATTCTGTGGAAGGTGGAAGCGCCCGCGTCCCTGCCTGTGTTCCTCGGCGGCTTGCGCATCGGCGCGACGCTTTCGGTCATCGGCGCGATCGTCGGCGAATTGGTGGACGCGGAGAGTGGTCTCGGCTTTTTGTTGCAACTCGGCGATTTCCAATACGACACGCCGATGGTCTTCGTGGCGGTGTTCACCTTGATCGCGCTGGCGTTGATGTTGTATGGAATTGTGCGAGTGTTGGAGAATAAATTTTTGAAGTGGCAAAATTAGCAAACAGACCTCACAGGTCTCAGAGACCTGTGAGGTCTACCTAAAATAGGAGATTCAAAATGTTTCGTAAATTAGTTTTACTCACGCTGGGGCTGTCGCTGATGCTGACCGCCTGCGGCAACTCGAAGTCCGCGAATGAAGCGTTGACCCACATCCGCTTGCCGATGGGGTACATCCCCAACATCCAGTACGCGCCGTTTTATGTCACGGTTGAAAAAGGATATTTCAAAGAGGCGGGCATCGAGATCGAATTCGATTACAAGTTTGAAACCGACGGCGTCGCGTTGGTGGGCGCGGGCGAGTTGCCGTTCGCGGTTGTTTCGGGCGAGCAGGTTTTGTTGGCGCGCGCGCAGGGATTGCCCGTCACGTATGTTGCCGCGTGGTATCAGCAATATCCTGTTTCGATGGTGGCGAAGAGCGAGGCGAATGTGCTCGTGCCGCAGGATTTGAAAGGGAAGAAGATCGGCTTGCCCGGTTTGTTCGGCGCGAGTTACATCGGCTTGCGCGCGTTGCTCAACGCGGGCAAACTCACCGAAGCGGATGTGACTCTCGATGCGATCGGATTCAATCAAGTGGAGTTGATGGCGGCGGGACAACAAGATATCGTCGTTGGATATGCGGCGAATGAGCCGTTGCAATTGCGCGCGCAGGGAATCGCTGTGACCGAGTTGCGCGTGGCGGACTATGCTCAACTCGCAGCGAACGGTTTGCTTGCCAGCGAAAAAGTGATTGCGGAAGATCCCGATCTCGTGCGCGCGTTCGTCGGCGCATTCTTGAAGGGACTGCAATACACGATTGATAATCCCGATGAAGCGTTCGAGATCAGCAAGGCGTATATTCCGAATTTTTCCGAACTCGATGCGGACGTGCAAAAACAAGTGCTTGAAGTTTCCATCGAGCAATGGAAGGCGGAGCGACTCGGTTATTCGGATCCGCAAGCGTGGGAGAACATGCAGAATGTTTTGCTCGATATGGGTTTGATCGCCGAGAAGATGGATCTGAGTAAAGCGTTCACGAATGAATTTGTGCCGTAAAAAATTAACCGCTAAGCGCGCGAAGGTCGCAAAGAAATCTATAAAAACTTCGCGCTCTTAGCGTCATTTCGATAAACTCAATGCAAGGCTTCGCGGTTCCAAAAATGCCTCACACGCCAATCCTTTCCATCCGCAACCTCTCCGCCGTGTTCCAAAATGAAAACGGCGGACTTCACGCGCTTGAAAATATTTCGTTCGATGTGAAGCCGCGCGAATTCGTGTGCGTGTTGGGTCCGTCGGGTTCGGGCAAGACAACTTTGTTGCGAATTTTGGCGGGGTTGATTCCGCCCACGTCAGGCGCGTTCACATTTGGGCAAGGCGAAGAGCCGAGCATCGGCATGGTTTTTCAACAGGCAACCCTCATGCCGTGGCGCACGGTGACGGAGAATATCAAACTTCCGCTCGAAGTAAAAAAAATAGACGAAGACAGCGCGCGCAAAAAAACAAACGAGATGATCGAGCTGGTGGGATTACAGGGATTCGAAGATTCACTCCCGCGCGATCTCTCCGGCGGGATGGCGCAACGCGTGGCGATCGCGCGCGCGCTCATCCACGACCCCGACCTGCTTCTGCTCGATGAGCCTTTCGCCTCCCTCGATGCGATGACCCGCGAACGCATGTGGACAGAGTTATCCAACCTCTGGCAGGCGCGGCAGAAGACGGTCATCATGGTGACTCACTCGATCAACGAGTCATTATTCTTGGCGGATCGTGTCCTCGTGTTGACTCAACGCCCCGGCAAAATAAAAATGGACATGGAATTTGACCTGCCGCATCCGCGCAAGGATGAGATTCGATACACGTCTCAGTTTGGAAAATTGGCGAAGAAGTTGAGAGGGGCGATTGAGTAAACATCTAACCTTGCGAAGGTTGTGAACCTTCGCAAGGTTGCGGGACGATGTGTGCGTGCTATAATCTCAACGATCAAGGAGAATCCTATGAAGTGGAGCGAAATTCGCGAACAATATCCGCGCAAGTGGCTGGTGGTCGAGGCGATCAAAGCCCGCACAAAAGCCGAACAACGGATTCTGATGCAATTGGCAGTGCTGGGTTCTTTCTCCAATTCCAAAGCGGCGCTACGGAAATATACGCAGTTCCATCGCCTCTCGCCTGAGCGCGAGTTGTATGTTTTTCATACCAGCCGCGAAAAATTGAATGTGACAGAAAGGATGTGGCTCGGCGTTCGAGGGGCGAGATGAAAATACGAATCAAGAATGGCTTGCCGTATGTTTCCGCAACACTGATTTATCGTCGCCAGCGAGTGACCCTGAAAAATGTCTTACTTGACACAGGTTCCGCTGGCACGATCTTTTCAACGGACAAAGTGGCGACCATCGGCTTGACGTATGAGCCAGAGGATTTTGTTCACAGAATTCGAGGCGTGGGCGGTTCTGAGTTTGTGTTTACGAAACGGGTGGATGAATTGAAAGTGGGAGACTTGAAAGTTTCAACGTTTGAACTTGAGGTCGGAGCCATGAACTACGGTTTTGACATGGATGGAATCATCGGGCTTGATTTCCTGACCGCCGTTGGCGCGTTGATTGATTTGGATAGAATGGAAATGCGCGGCGATTGAGTAAAAAACCTTAGCCACGGATTTCACGAATTCTCACGGATTTTTTTAAACAAATCTGTGTAAATCAGTGTCAATCCGTGGCTAAAAATTACGGCGCGATCCAAACAACAAAAGTCAGGCTCGATTTTTTGTATTCCCCTCTCACTTCCCAACAACCCAGCGACGGAAATTCAACGCCTGTGAGCATCGCTTCTCCGATGTCGTCTGCCATGGCGTTTATCGTGCCGTAAAAGCGGAGGTCGGGCGATTCACCGTCCAGCCTGCGACCTGTGACGATAAGCGCGGGTTCAGGTTCGCTGGACAGATCATACAAACTACTCCACCACATGATCTTTCCGTTTTATAGACAAAATTCAATTTTCATCGTAACGTTTTACGGAGGCTGGGGCACAGTATCTTCAGAATCATCGTTGTCGTTATTGCAACCCCAATCCAATCCATAGTCTATTGCGCCATCGTTATCGTTATCGATCCCGTCACTACATTCCGGGCGATCTGGGGTTGGCGGGTTAGTTTGGTTCGTGCCACCGCCGCCACCGTCGCCGCCACCGTCGCCGCCACCGTCGCCACCGTCGCCGCCACCGTCGCCGCCACCGCCGCCTCCGCCGCCTCCCAAATTAGTATCGAAAGGCGGCTCAACGGCGACATATGGGAGTTGAGGAATAACACTTGGATCGTATGTGAATTTCTCTAATGCAACCCAACATGGATTCGGGTAATCCGGTGTAAACGGCACCAAAACCCATTTTTGATCTGTGTTCTTTTCAAGAATTATAAGTTCGTCAAGTGGATTAATAAAAACAAGTACCTTGTTGTAAACAGCATTGGGACCAGAATGGCAGGTTGTACCTTGGTTTGCGACAAAGGTATTCACCAATGGGACGGAGGCGATCTCAAAATTCAGTTCGACGAATTCAATACCAATCCAGCAATTACCGTTAGTGACGACTGCACCAACCTGCACTTTCAGCCAGTTTCTACCCTGGCTGTTGATACCCAACAATGTGATCTGTGTTCCTGCTGGAACATTTCTGCTGGTTGGCTCATACGCTTTGCCGGGGCCTTCATAACAAATAACCGGCAATATTGTTTTGGTGACAATAGGGGTAGGCGCTACCAGCGGTGGAAATGGGGTAACTGTCGGTTCAAGAGTTTGGGGTGTCCCTGTAGCGGTTGCGTTTATGGTGGGTGTGTCAGTGGCAGTCGATAGAACACCATAAGTCGAAGTAGGAGTAGCAGATTTGCATCCAGCACAGAAGAGACTACCAACCACTAACCAATGTACAAAATAGGTTTTCATGATTTCCTCTCCTATTTAATAGATCAAACACTACAATACCTTCGCCAATTATGGGCTGGCGGAAGGGTGAAAAGAAGGGTGAATAGCGCCCAAACGGGCGATGCGCTGAAAAATGTCAGCCAATAAAAAG
>JAJTXU010000112.1 GCA_021462845.1 Anaerolineales bacterium | reverse complement strand
CAGGAAGTTTATTAATTCGATCCCCATGTGACATCCAGACTTGAGAGAGATTGGAGAGTAGCGATTGGAGAATTGGAGAATTAGAGAATTGGGGTTCTATGATGGCGTGACCATACTCGCGTTGCGCGGAGGAGTCAACCTGCCCGCCGAGGGCGTGGGTGAGGGCTTGCATCCCGTAACAGATTCCGAGGATGGGCAAACCCGATTTGAGAATAAATTCTTGAATGAACGGCGCGTTTTCTTCGTATACCGATTTTGGTCCGCCCGATAAAATAAATCCTCTAGGATTGATGGAGAGAATCTTCTCCTGGGGCGCATCCCATGGGAACAACTCGCAATAGACATGCGCCTCCCTCACGCGCCGCGCGATGAGTTGGGCGTATTGTGAGCCGAAATCCAAGATTGCAATGGATTGTGTCATAAAATAATCCGGGTCAAAAGTCGAAGGTCAAAGGTCTATTGTCTTTTCAGATTTTCGACTTTTGACCTTCGACCCCTGATATGAGATGAAAATGCAACTGCGGAAAATCCTGAAACTCCCCGCCGTTGACGATCAGCCGATATGCCGCGAGATGAAATTCATCCACAAGGCTTTGAACGGTTGAGTACAAATCCGTGAGGAAAGCGGAATCGCTCGAATCAAACTCCATCAATGTTTTGACCGCCCTTTTCGGAACAAGCAGGATATGGAACGGATACGAAGGCTTCGGGTGATGAAACGCCATGAGGGTCTCGGTCTCTCGCAATCTTTTGACAGGAATGGCAAAACTCATGTGAGCGAACGTCCAGCCGATGAGCGGAGCAAAGAACCAAACCAACCCGCGCCAATTACCAGTTACCAATTCTCAAATTCTCCAATTCTCTTCCATCAAACACCAATCTCCAGTCTCTATTCTCTAATCCTCTAATTCTCTGCTTTACTAAACTCAATCTTCCCCTCATCCATCTTTGTAATACACGCCAACGACTCCACCGGCACCCCCAGCGATTTCAACGCCTCGCGCCCGCCCTCGAACGATTTCTCGATCAACGCGCCGATGCCCACCACTTTTGAACCGGACGCTTCAGCCAAGCGGACCAATCCAAGGATCGTCTGTCCGCTGGCGAGGAAATCGTCAATGATGAGCACGCGTTCGTTGTGAGCCAAATATTCTGGTGAGACAATGAGTTCAACGGTTCTTCCCTTCGTATGCGAAGGCGCGAGAGTCAAAAATACCTGATCGGGCATGGTGATCGGCTTGGTCTTGCGCGCATACACCACCGGCAGCCCAAGATGGATCGCGGTCGTCAGGGCGGGGGCAATGCCGGAGATTTCGGCGGTCAGCACCTTCGTCGCATGAACCGAAGCGAAGAGCCGCGCAAACTCGCGCCCGCAGGCGTCCATCAACAGCGGGTCCACTTGATGATTGACAAAACTATCCACTTTCAAAATTCCCCCGCCGAGATTTTTCCCATCGCGCAAAATTCGCTCTTCAAGTTCTTTCATATTGTCTCCGTGATCCCAAGTTTGTCGCTCTCGCGCTCGCAACGACATTATAAACGCCTGTGTTAGAATCTTCCACGTGACCGGCATCATACTGGCATCGAACTCTCCGCGTAGGCGCGAACTGCTCGCGCTCTTGCAAATGGATTTCACCGTTTCGGTCGCGGATATTGACGAAAGCGCGCGCGAGAACGAATCGCCCGCCGAATACGTCTTACGGCTTGCGGAAACCAAAGCCCGCGCCATTGCAAACAGGATGAAGACCGGTCGAATCGTCCTTGCGGCTGACACGACCGTGGTGAGCGGACGCGACATCCTCGGCAAACCCGGCAGCGACGCGGAAGCCTTCGCCATGTTGACTCAACTGCGCGGGCAGATTCATCAGGTCTACACCGGCATCGCCCTGCTTCGAGCAAGTGACGGATTTCTGCTGACCGATCTATGCGTCACCGATGTGCCGATGCGAAATTATTCCGATGAGGAGATGCGCGCATACATCGCCACCCGCGACCCGTTCGACAAAGCCGGCGCGTACGCCATCCAGCACGCGGAATTTCACCCGGTTGAGAATCTCAGCGGATGTTTCGCCAGCGTGATGGGGCTTCCGCTATGCCACGTCACGCGATTGCTGCGAAAGATGAATGTGAATCCAAATGCTGATGTGCCCGCGAATTGCCAACAGTATTTGGAGTACGAATGTCCGGTGTATGAAAAAATATTGAGCGCTATCGAATAACACAAACAACGAACTTTTTTGGCAAGACCCCGAAGGCGGCGCGTTGAGCCTGCCGAAACGGGTCAAATGATTATAGATTTTTGGGCATGATAAATTCAACCCCGAAGGGGTGTCATAGCTATATCATCCCTTCGGGATTTGATTATCATGCGCTCATTGCTATAAACCTGCCATCCCTTCGGGATTGATTGATCGAAAGGTAAAACATGAAATTATTCCGTCTCATCAGCATCATTCTCATCCCCGCGTTTATTCTCGCCGCGTGCGGCACGAACGGGATTCCCGGCGTGCCTACCGGAACTGCGTTGCCGCAACCGCTGGTCACCATCGACTCCACACCGGACGCGGGCGCGGCGTTGAGCGCATACCTCGACGCCTACAAAGCGGACGATTACAACGCCATGTACGCCATGCTCAGCAAAGTGACAACCGACGCGCTTCCGCTCGACCAGTTTGCCAAACGCAACCGCGACGCGTTGAACGAAATGAGCGCCGGTTCGTTCGATTATGTGATTAATTCGGCATTGGTCAACCCATTGTCTGCCGAAGTGTCGTACAACGTCACTTATCACACCGTGCTCGCAGGCGACATCCAAGGGCGCGACATGATCGCGCGCTTCACGCTCGAAAACGGGCAATGGAAACTGCAATGGGACGATGCAAACATCCTGCCGGAACTCGCCGGCGGCAACACATTGAAAATGGACTACAAGATCCCCTCGCGCGGCGAGATTTACGACCGCAACGGCGAACCCTTCGCGGCGCAGTCCGATGTGTATGCGTTCTACGTCATCCCCGGCAACGTGACCGATGAAAGCATCGGCACGCTGGTTGCGCGGGTGTGGGCGCTGTGCGGCATCAGCCCGGAAGTTCTCACGGAGGATATCCTCAACACGCCGGACCAGTTTGCCATTCCGTTGTGTGAAGCGTCGGCAGATGAATCTGCGATCATCCGCGCCAGTTCTCCGAGCGGTTTGCAATGGGAGCAGTACACCTCGCGTTATTATTTTGAGCAAGGTACCGGCTCAAATGTGGTCGGGTACACCACGTTTATTTCTGCCGATGATTTGGATACATACAAACGCCTTGGGTATCAAGGTTCGGAACGAGTCGGCAACGCCGGCATCGAACGATCTATGGAAGATGCTCTCGCTGGCAAACACGGCGGCACGTTGTATGTGGTGAATCCATCCACAGGGCAGATCGTGACTAAGGTCGGAGAGAGCGAGCCGCAACCGTCCGAATCGGTGAATTTGACTCTTGATCGCAATCTTCAATATTACGCGGAAAAAGCCATCGAAGGTTTCCGCGGCGCGGTGGTTGTAATGGAAGTGGATACCGGGCGTGTGATTGCCATGGCATCCTCGCCTGATTATGACTCGAACATCTTTGAAACGAATAACCCCAACAGTTCCGAGCGCATCGCGGAATTATTTCAGCGCGTAGACGACCCACTGCTCAACCGCGCCGCGCAAGGACAATATCCGCTCGGCTCGGTATTCAAGATCATCACCATGGCGGCAGGCATGGAAAGCGGGTTGTACATCCCCGAATCAACCTTCGACTGTCAATACGATTGGACAAAGCTTCCTGATACGATTCGCCACGATTGGACGTGGCAACATTGTGAAGATCGCGTTGCTTCGGGCAGGGAATGTAATACGCCCGATAGCCTTCCCTCTGGCTTGTTGACTCTTTCTGAGGGATTGATGCGTTCGTGCAATCCGTTTTTCTATGATATCGGCTATACCTTATATCAAAATAATCGCCAGACGGATATTGCCAACATGGCGCGCGCGTTTGGTCTCGGTTCGCCAACAGGCATCGGTCAGATCACAGAAGCCGCTGGGAATATCAGCGACCCTCAAACGGCTATTGATGTGGTCAATCAAGCCATCGGACAGGGTGATATGCAGGTCACGCCATTGCAAGTGGCGCGATTCATCGCCGCGCTGGGTAACGGCGGCACGTTGTATCGTCCGCAAGTGGTCGAATCAATCCAACCCATCGAAGGACCGCCCACGCTGGTCTTCAAGCCGGAAGCGACAGGCGTTCTGCCCGTCACGCCGGAGCGGTTGCAACTCATTCGCGAAGCGATGATCTCGGTGGTGGAAAATTCGCTCGGTACGGCACACTTCCGTTTGCGCGGCATTCAAGTGCCGGTCGCCGGCAAAACCGGCACAGCCGAATCGGGCAGTGGCAGACCGCACGCATGGTTCGCGGGCTACACCCTTTGCGAGGAAGCCGTGGACCAATACCCTGTCTGTAAAGATAAACCGGATATTGCCATCGCGATTATTCTTGAAAATCAAGGCGAAGGCTCGGATTGGGCGGCGCCGGTCTTCAAGCGCATCATCGAGACGTATTACTTCGGTTCACCCCGGACCATCTATTGGTTCGAGTCCAACTTCGGCGTGACCGAAACCCCGACGCCCTTCGGCGGAATCCCCACTGAGACGCCGGAGCCATAAGGTAAATCCCGAAGGGATGAGATGATTTTAGCCGTGAGAATATTTCGCGTCATAATCCCGAAGGGATGTCATGATTCGCAAAACCGATATGACACCCCTTCGGGGTTGATACGCGACATATCCACATCTACAATCCTTGCACCCCTACGGGGTTTTCAAGCGAATGTATCAAGGTAAAGATACGTGGAGAAAAATCAGTTACGCGGTCTGATCGTCAAAGCCCAGTCTGGTTTCTTCACGGTGAGGACCGACGATGGACTCGTTGTTTGTCAACTGCGGGGAAAACTAAAACAGGGAAGAGCCACAGGCGACATCGCCGCGTTGGGCGATAAAGTTCGGATAACAATATTGGATGACGGAAGTGGGGTGATCGAAGAGGTCGAGGAGAGGAAGAAAGCCATCACGCGGCTCGACCCGCGTCCGCAAGGCGAATATCAACAGATCCTGCTGGCGAATCCCGATCAAGCCGTGTTCGTGTTTGCGTGCGCGCATCCGAACCCAAAATTGAAAATGCTGGATCGGTTTCTCGTCATTGCAGAGAAACAAAAAATCCCAGCAGTCATCGTCGCAAACAAGATTGATCTTGTTGACGATGCCAGAAATATTTTCGGTTTATATGAAAGACTCGGCTATCTGGTGGTTTACGTCTCTGCCAAAAGAGGCGATGGCTTGGACGAACTGAAAAAGATTCTCGCGGGCAAGATCAGCGCATTTGCTGGTCCCAGCGGCGCGGGAAAATCGAGTCTGCTGAATGCCTTGCATCCCACCCTTGAACTCGAGACCGCCGAAGTCAGCACAGCAATGAATAAAGGAAAGCATACAACGGTCACGCGCGAGTTGTTCGCGCTGGACGACGGCGGCTACGTGGCTGATACTCCCGGCTGGAAATCATTGGCGTTGTGGGACACCACTCCCGAAGAAATGGATGCCTACTTCCCCGAACTGCGCGAGCTTGTGCAACATTGTCAATTCAGCGACTGCACGCACATCCACGAGCCGGGCTGCGCGGTGGTGAAGGCAGTGGAGGAGGGAAACGTTTTCCGCGAGAGATATGAGTCGTATTTGAGGTTGAGGGAGGGGGAGAAATAGAGAATTGGAGAATTAGAGGAATAGAGACTAGAGATTGGAGATTAGAGACTGGTGATTGACGATTGACGATGCTTCGACCTTGCTCAGCGCAAGTTTACGATTATGATTGGGGAAACTGATGACTACTTCACTGATAACTGATAACTCGATCACTGCTAACTGGAATCTCACAGGTCACCACTGGGCTGTGGATATGTTGCAGAAGCACATCGTCCGCGGGACGACGCGCCACGCGTATCTTTTCGCGGGACCTCCCGGGCTGGGTCGCCGCACGTTGGCGTTGCGATTCGCTCAGGCGTTGAACTGCCCCTCACCGCTTGAAGCAGGCGTCCCCTGCGGAACGTGCCGCGATTGCAGGCAGATCGAGTCCATGAAACACGCGGACTTGAGCGTGGTCGAATCTGAATCCGAGGGCGGTATCCTGAAAGTGGATCAGATCCGCGAGGCGAGGAAACTGCTCACGCTCAAACCGTTTCAATCCAAATATCGCGTGGCGTTGTTTTTGAGATTTCAAGAGGCGAACGACAATGCCGCGAATGCGCTGTTGAAAACGCTCGAAGAAGCGCCATCGTATGCCGTGTTGATCCTCACCGCCGATAACGCCGAACAACTCTTACCCACCATTATTTCACGTTGCGAAGTGTTGCGATTAAGACCGTTATCCGTTGATGATGTTCAGAGAGAATTAGAGAATAGAGGATTAGAGACTGGACGCGCAAAGTTGATCGCGCACATTTCAGGCGGGCGCATGGGATACGCGATCCGTTTGACCGAAAACGATTCCCTGCTCGACCAACGCGACGAACGATTGAACGATCTCCTCTCCCTTCTGCCTGCCTCGCGCGTGGAAAAATTTTCCTACGCCGACAAACTCTCGAAAGACAAAGATGTCATGCGGCAGACAATTCTATTCTGGCTATCCTATTGGCGCGACGTGATGTTGCGCACCGCACAGGCTGAGACTCCGCTCGTCAACGTGGACCGCAATCTGGAGATCGAAGACATCGCCTCGCGCATGGACCTTTCCGCCTCGCGCCGCATCGTCGGCGGACTCGAAGATGCGCTGGAAAAGATGGACAGAAACGTCAACGCAAAAATGTTGGCGGAAGTTTTGTTGATGGATCTGCCGAAAGTGTAAAATTATTGAAATACTTGAGGGGAAGGTTTTCTCGTCGGTTCGATTTTGAACAACAAATAAGGAGGTAGGCATGTTCAAGCGTTTTCTTTCAGTTATTCTTGTGATTGTTTTGTTGTCTGGCTGCGGAGGGCAACAGCCGCAAGAAATAATCTCCACCCCTTCCATCACACCCCTTCCATCAGCCACTCATACACCTGTTCCCACCTCCACCAACACACCTACTCCCACACTCACGCCAACGCCTACGCCATTGCCTCTAGCTGGTCCCGTTACAGATAGCGCAATGGCGCGCCTGGGTAAAGGCTGGGTGAACGATCTGGAATTTTCACCGAACGGGAAGATTTTATCTGTAGCAACAAGTATTGGCGTTTACTTGTACCAAGTGGAAACGATGGAGTTAATCGCCTTCATACCCGGAAACTCGTTCGTCAAAGATGCCGTCTTTATAGATGATGAAACTCTCGTGGTTGGAAGCGGAGACGGCACAACAATAGTTTGGGACATAAAGGAAACCCCAAAAATTCTGGAGACATTGCAGCGTCCCGACTTGGTCGTGGCTTTGGGCGTGACCGAGGAAAAATCAATTTTGATCGTTGAACTTGGCAGGAGCGGCGCGTCTGGCAGCGTGAATATTGTCATTTGGGATAGAACGAACCCAGAAAGCACCAAGAAGGTTTCATCGGAGTATGTCTTTGAGGGTCAGTACTCACCGACAAAAAACCTGCTTGCATTAAGCACAATAATGCTGTCAAAAGTCATCCTTGTTGACACGCAGAGAATGAGAACAAAAGCAGTCATGTGCACATCTTGCAGTTCATTTGCATTATCAAAAAACGGAGAACTTTTCGCGGCGAATCAATTCCACCCAACCGCTGATTCTGAAATGCTGATCATGGACACAGCGAGCCAAAAAGAATTGTTTTCAATTAAGGACGGCAGTCGTCCTCTGGCATTTTCTCCCGATGAAAAACTGCTTGTATCGTCATCGGCTGCGGGTCTGAGCTTTTGGAATACCGAATCGTTCGAGTTGATGAATACAATTGACGGGGAGAGCGCGCAAGCTGGGGCTTTCTCCCCGGATGGCTCCTTGCTCGCCACCATATCTCGTGACGGTAATCTGGCGATCAGAGAAACCAGTGATGGGAAAACGATGTTTGCAATTCAAGGTTTCGCTTCCCTGGGAAACATAACGTTTCAAGATACCTTTATGGCATCCACATATGAATCTCAATCCATGAGCGTTTTATCTATTGCTTCAGGAAGCAGCGGCTTTTATTCGTTGAGCGGAAGTGATATTTACTTTAGGGACATTTCAACCGGAGAGATTATTCGGTCCATTGAACTGTCGGATGAAGAAAAAGATGAGCTGGGCAGGCTAACCTCCATTACCTTCTCGCCCGACGAAACAATATTGGCATCCACATGGGATAATTGGGAGACTCACAATCGCGCAATTCTTCTATTAGACCCAAAGACAGGCGATCGCCTGAAAACGCTAAGTGGTTTTGGTCCTGTAGCCTTTTCTTCAAACGCGTCTTTGCTTGCAACCGGTGGCGCAGAAAACAGGCTCGTTATCTGGGATATTGAATCTGGAGAACAATTACCAGTTAGTTTGGGTCTCGTTCCTGCAAGCTTTGACGAGCCATATAAAGAAAGTCTACTTTTTTCGCCTGATAATTCAATGATTGTAATCCTTTCAGATCAGGTAATTTTTCGGGACATAGCAACGGGCGAACAAGTGAAAGTCCTTGAAAGCGGACTAGATCAAAATCTGCGTTTCTACGATCGAGGTGGTTCGGGAGCGCTCGGAGCATTCTCTCCCGATGGAATGATCCTGGCATCCACCTGGCTTACTGCAACCAATGATGACAAAATCAAAGACACAAAAGGCATCTTGATTTTGTGGGATGTATTAACGGGAGAAAAAATTACGATATTGGATGGACATTCCAACCCGGCATCTACAGAACTGGCGGATTCAAATCCAATCACCGCATTGGCTTTCTCGTCCGATGGAAGATATCTGGTCTCAGGCACAGAGGACGGCTTCATTATCGTTTGGGATGTACAAAATAGAAGCTTATTAGAAGTTCTCGAGGGACACACAGGAGCCATAAACAGTGTAGCATTTTCACCCGATGGGAAACTCCTATACTCCAACGCGATGGATGGAACTGTTGTTATTTGGGATATGGAACAACTCTTGCCGTGACGAAAGTGTAGTGCCGTGAACAAATCCCTCTACCCTCGCGCGGGCAGACTGCGCTTCCCTCCTGATATCGAAAAACAATTCATCGAAGATTACCGCGTCAACGTACAGTCCACGGCGCGGTTTGCCTTGGCGTTGGGCGCATTGTTATACGCGCTGTTCGGGATTCTGGATATGTACGCCGTACCTCTCTCGAAGAACGCGGTCTGGTCAATTCGATTCGGGATCGTCGTTCCCATGTTCACGCTCGTTTTTGTCTCCACCTATTTCAAGCGATTCCAACCGTACATCCAACCGTTGATGTGCGCCACTGCCGCGGTCGCGGGGCTGGGCATTGTGGGAATGATCTCGATCACGCAAGAGGTGGAATTTGGAAGCCGCTTCTACGTGACGGGCTTACTGCTCGTCTCGATGTGGGCATACGGACTCTCGCGCCTGCTCTTCCGTTATGCGGTGATCGCCAACTTGATCATTGCCGTCGGCTACGAAGTCAACAGCATCTGGTTCAAGGGATTGCTGGAGACCGAAACTGGCACGCTCATTTTCGTCATCTACAATTTTTTCTTCCTTGGCGCGAACGTGTTGGGAGCGTTCACAAGTTTTTATCTCGAACGCTACAGCCGCCGCGAATTCCTGCAAAAATACAACATCCGCTTTCAACGCGATCAGGTGGACTCACTGCTTCACAACGTGTTGCCAGGCTGGATCGCGGACAAACTAAAACAGGGCAACAAAACCATCGCGGAGGAATACGACTCAGCCAGCGTGCTGTTCGCAGACATCGTCAACTTCACGCCGATCTCGGCAAAGTTCGGTCCGCATGAAGTGGTGAAGATGCTCGACGATGTGTTTACCCTCTTCGATGAACTCGTGGAAAAACATGGGCTGGAAAAAATTCAGGTGGCGGGAGACGGCTACATGGCGGCGGCAGGCGTCCCTGCGCCCAGAGCCGATCACGCGCAAGCGTTGGCGCGTCTCGCGTTGGATATGTTGAAGCGAGTCCATGAGGGAAAGTTTCTCGGCGGCAAACATCCCATCGAGATTCGCATCGGGCTGAACTCGGGTCCGCTCATCGCGGGCGTGATCGGTCGCAGGAAAGTGTTTGCGGTGTGGGGAGATATGGTCAACATCGCCAGCCGCATGGAAAGTCACGGCGTCAAGAATCGAATCCAGATCACGCGCGACGCGTACGAATTGCTCAAAGACGATTTCGAGTGCGAATACGTCGGCGAGATCCACATCAAGGGAAAGGGGCCGATGGAAGTCTGGCACTTGCTCGCCGAAAAACAAGAAGTGAGACGCGTCGCCTCTCTCGCCCCCCAAGCGGCTTCGTCCCTAGATGCCGATCCCACCCTTTGATATTCCCTCCCTAGGAGCGAACCATGTGCCGTAGCATCAAAACATTACGCGGTGAAGTCCCCGCCACCGAAGAAGAGATCCGCGCGGCGGCGTTGCAATTTGTGAGGAAGGTCAGCGGGTATCGCAAGCCGTCCAAGGTCAACGAAGCGGCGTTCGAGAGGGCGGTGGAGGAGGTAGCTCAAGTGACGCAAGTTTTGTTGAACAGCTTGGCTGTAAAAAGTGGAACAACCTTTTCGACGCAAAATTAATCTTGTTTTTTGTTGGAACTTCTCGACATTGCACGATGTATACGAGATGAAGCAAGGATGTGTGGCGCATCGACTGTCGCCGTGATGAGGAGAAAAACGTTCTATTGACGACCTTGGGTTTAAGGTGACCCAGAATTTAATAAGAGCATGTTGTTAATATTTTTTTATTGGCGTCTTTAAGGTGAATAATATCCTCAACCTCGGTCCATAAGGGCCTGTGCTTTTTCAAATATAGATAAGTTATCATATGATTAGAAGTAGGATCATTTGGCGCCGGAGCTCTTGTCCAGATAATGACCTTTCGAGCGGAACTTCTTCTACCTGGTATGCGGATAGACGGAAGAGCTTGTGTAATTCTTGATTGATAATCGCCGAGAAAGGATTCGGTCAAATCTACCTGCAGAAAACCTCGATTTTCAATTACAGTTTTTTCATTTCTTGTACCTTCATCCTCAACGTGAATTCTTAAGAACAGTCTGTTGATTTCAGGAATAAGGGTGAGTATTAGTTCTGTAATCAATAATATGAAGAGAAAGTAGATAATGATGTCTATGGGTACGGATGTACTGATGTAATCCGGAGTGAAGATCTCATGAGTGCCCCATAACCCTAGAAGCAAACCAAAAGCTATTTCGAGAAATTCACTTGTGTTTTGTACAATATTGGATAGATATGGAATGGCGACTGCCATAATAAGAAAAAACGGGATAAGCACCCAGCTGTATATATCAATTCGATCTAAACTTAAAGTTGGTATCTTGTTTTGATCGAGTACGAATTTGCCTTCCCAGCCTTCTTGAGCCACAACAGCCTCCATCGATGGTGAAAATGTGCGGCCATCATCAATCTCCATGGATATATCAAACGAAATTTTTTGTTTATCAATGGGAAAATAATCAGACGCGCGATAACCCTTAACCTCAAGTATTCCAAGAAGATTGGCTGACGCATTTACCGGCACAACACCTAATAATATATGTGGCATGATATATTTTTCTCCCTGCTTCATGCAACGCTCCGGTGGGAATGCATATTCGTACTTTTCTTGTGTAATCTTAAGACCAGCAGGAATGACTTCAGGGGCAATTTGAACAGGTATACCCCCACTTTTTGCTATCGTTATGGTCTTAAAACAAACAATTTCTGGAAGATCAATGTCTTTGTCGAAACGGATATAGTCTAAATATATTAAGGCCGCCGGGTCAGGAGATTGTAACAAGAAACTAGCGAGCCAATCGTTCTGTATATTTGTGTCGCCGGCGAGCGGCGTTTCACCGGCATCCTGAATACCATCATTATCTGCATCCAGCCACATGCCATTGCCAATTACCAAATATTCCTTGTTGCCATCATTAATCTCTCGAAGTATTGTTGAAAAATCTTGTTCTACAACACTTAATCCCAAGTAGACGTGTGTACTTCCCGTAAGAGATATCGGATAATCATCTCTGGATACAAAAAACCAGAAAGTTATGAGACTTAAAATACCGACCAAAATATAACCCCAAGGTATCTTTGCCCTGTTTGTGTTGGACGATTTCATACTTCCTCCTGGAAAACGTTGATGATATAATAAATTTTACCGTAAAACATCGATCAAGATACAAAATAGTACAAAAGGGAGTATCCGGTTTCGAGGTGATACCCTTACAAACAAAGTGTCATTCTGAGCCTCAAAGGTGCGAAGAAGAATCTTGAAGAGACAGGGGAATTTGTCTTTTTGGATATCCTTCGCTATGCGTCAAGAACGTAACATCACTTTGAGTTTAGGCACTCCTGTACAAAGATAGTTAGTGTCAATACCTTCGCCAAAAATAGGTGAAAGAAGCAGGGCTTTTCGGGTAAAGTTGTGTCTCTCACAACCCAACCTACACGGAAAAGCCCATGCCCGAAAT
>JAJTXU010000111.1 GCA_021462845.1 Anaerolineales bacterium | reverse complement strand
CGGCGGCTGGCTGGCGATGTATCCCATGCGCGATTTGCCGTATTGGCGGACGCACATGGAGGGACGCGCCAAAGATTCGTATGTGTCCCATTTTGTGAAAGGACATAAGAAATTGTTGGATGAAGTCCGCGCGGAGTTGCGCAAGCGGGGTCCGTTAGGGAACCGCGATTTTGACGGCGCGCGGGTTCAGAGTTGGAGTTACCGCGGACGAAAGGAAACGGCGGTGGCGTTGTTCGACATGTGGCTTTCGGGCGAACTGATGATGCACCATCGAGATGGGTTCAGCCGCGTGTATGATTTCCGTGAAAATATCGCGCCGAAAGAATTTGATTATGTTGCCAGCAAGAAAGACGCGGAGGATTTTTTTGCGCGGAAAGCCGTCGCGTTTTATGGATTGAAGCGCGAAGCCACGATGCGCGGCGAGTTAAATTATCATCTCTATCGCGATTATTCCAAGACGGAGATGACGAGATTACTCGAAGGGTGGAAAGAGTCGGGGATGGTGAGGCAGGTCCAAATCGAGGGCGGACGCGACATCCATCTCATTTTGGGCGAGGACGTCCAAACGTTGGAGTCGCTCGAGAGGGGGCGAATCCCCAAAGGTTGGAATCCAAAAGAAACAAGCACGCTTGAAGAGGCGACGTTTCTCGCGCCGTTGGATATCGTGAGCGCGCGCGGACGGGCGAAGAAGTTGTTCGATTTTGAGTACACGTGGGAGGTGTACACGCCCGCGCATAAACGCCGCTGGGGATATTACGTCCTGCCGATTTTATACGGCGATGACCTGGTGGCGCGGCTCGACCCGAAGTTGGACCGCAAGACGATGACGTTGGAGATCAAAGGTTTTTGGCATGAAGACGACGCGCCCGTGAAGGACGCTGATTTTGCGAACGCGCTGGCGAAGGGATTGATGCGCTTTGCAAAATTTGTGGAGGCGAAGAAGGTGGATGTTTCAGCGATCCAGCCAGCGGGGTTGAGGAGGGAGGTGAAGAGGGTGATCAGTGAGGAGTGAGTAGTTATCAGTGAAGTAATACAGGCAAAACATCCATCCACGAATTACAACCACGAATAAACGAATTTCGCGCCGTCCATTCGCGCATTCGTGATTTTATTCGTGGACGGTTCACCCCTCGATCATTTTTTCCACTTCTGCTTTTGCTTCTGCCAGCAGGCGTTTGGCTTCCTTTTGAGTCTCTTCCGCTTTGCGAATAGTAGTTTCGATTTGTTTTTGCAACCCCATATCGGCATTAAGAATCTGAATCTTTGCGAGACAATAATATGGCAAGGCATCGCGCGTCGTTCCATAGGATTCTCGTTCAGTTTGTAATCTTCCGCCAATGCTGTTCATATAAGCGGCAAGGTAATATGGATTGAAATCTTTTGAAGTTAAACGCATTCGGACAATGTGCTGATTTATATTTCCTACTTTTACATCGTCAGAAACTACCGCTGACGTGCCAATTCTTCCAGTTATGGTGAGAAGAACATCGTTAGGCACAATTTGAGAGCGTCTGAGTAGACCGTTATGAACAGTTTCATCAATGAAGGCTACATCATCCATTACGAGGCGATTATCTCTGACGTTCTGAATTCTCAAGAACGGAATTCCTTCTTCAAGATAGTCTGCGCCTAATGGAGTTGCGCCTCCAGAGAAGGAGGTAATCTCTTGTAAAGTACTGAATGACCGCTTTTCAATAAAACGGAGCAGGTTGAAATATTTTTGTTTGTAATATTCAGCATCGGCGCGCTGGGATTCTGAAACTTCTGAGACATTTCTTACTGTGAACAAACTCTCGCTCAAATCAACTTTATCCAACCCCAACTCGGACGCAAGCAGGTTTTCCGCATCGGCGTAGAGTTGAAGTGATTGTTTTCTTAGAGAATTAGATTTTGAAACGGTTGACGTGACCTTTTCAGCAAATTTTTCAGCGGGGATAGGAATGATAAACTCTCGAATATCTTCAAGATGAAGATCAGGTTGTGAAATGCCCTTTGCTACTCTTTCGGCTTGTAACTTTCCAAAACGGGAATTTAGGAAAGTCGAAACATAAGCACGAAATTTGGGCTCAATTCCCTTGACAACTGCGAGACTTACAAAAATATTGAAGTCGGGCGCATCATCAGGTACGACCGCACTAACACCAATTGAGCCTACTTTAGAAAGCAATATATCGCCGACAACTGGCTTACATTGTTTCAGGAATTTATCCATTTCTGGCGTGATGTATTTAACATCTTCAAAATCAATATGGTGTTCATGAAGATTCCGAACCATTACAAATTTGATACCATCATCCTGATATTCAGGCGTAATGTGTGACCCATCCGTTATTCGTGTTGCTATTTCTTTCAGGTGTTTTACGGGCAACCCGGAATGGAGTATTTTGTTTTGAGTAGCCAAATAATATGGTTGATAGAACTCCGCCTCTATGCGAGTCGGATATTCCATTTCAGAAACTTTGATTGCCGAAATACTCAATCCCGCCCTTCTAACCACTTGCTTGAACGTTTGGTCAGAAGGGCTTAGGCGAAAAAATCGAGCCGTTCCTCTCTGGCGAAGGCTTGAAATGCCTCCACGATGTCGTTCAGGTCATGGTCGAGTAAGACCTCCGAGGCGCTGCGCGAGACATCGGAGGTCTTATTGCCGCGCACGCGTTCTTTGGTTTCTTTATCGAGCCAGATGTATTCGCCTGAATTGTCCTTGCCTGATCTCTGGCTGGTGGCGAAGAAGATCTTGTAATCGCCTGTCTCGATGCGTTCTTCATCGCTGTTCCATTTCTGCGCGAACAACACACTGGTCTTTGTCCCTGTGAAGGGTTTGAACATATTTCCGTGCAAGCCAACCACGCCGAGCAAGCGGGCGTGCTTCATCACATACTCGCGGATGTATTCGTCGCTGGTGTTGTTGAAAATTCCCTGCGGCAGGACGATTGCCATCCGCCCGCCAGGTTTCAAAAAGCGCAAACAACGTTCGATGAACAAAACATCGCGCTCCACTTTGTTGGCGCGTTTGTTTGTGGCGGGGTCGCCTTTGTAGGCAAGATCATAATTGCCCAAAATTTCCGCTTGCGTGATTTCGCCCGCGAACGGCGGGTTGGTCAAAACGATGTCGAACATCCCATCTTTTACTTTGTCTGAAACTCGGTACGGGTTACTTTTCCACTCGCGCGGATCAAGCGAACTCACACGGAATACATTGGTCTTGCCGTCGCCCATGATGAGCATCATCACTTTGGCGACCTTGGCGAGTTTCATGTCGAAGTCAATCGCATACAAAAAGTTCTGCGCGTATTCCTTTTTGCGGTTTTCAACTTCCTTGCCCCATTTTCGTTTGAATCCCGTGTTTTCTGTAACGTGCTTCAACGTGTGGATCATGAATCCGCAGGGTCCGCAAGCGGGGTCGAGACAGAATTCGTTGTCTCTCGGATTCAACATCTCCACGCACATTTGAACGACATGACGCGGCGTGAAGTATTGTCCCTTGTCGCCTTTTTGCTCGGGATTGATCAAATGCTCAAATGCCGCGTCCAGCACATCCAAGTCTGAGCCGAAGAAACGAAATTTTTCCAATTCACTGACGCAGGGCGCAAGGGCTTGCGGCGTCAGTTGAATCTTTTCGGCAGGGTCGAAAATTTCATTCCAACCTGGGTGTTTCGTGGCTCGGACAAACAACTTCTGAATTCGGTCATGTAGCTCTTCGGGGGTTTCACTGCCGCGTCGGAATAACAAGGCTTCATCGTCGCCGTGAGAATGTTCGTCAAAAAGTTTTGCGAAAATCAATTTGAAAATTTCATCAAAGGCAGAAACGCCGGCATTGGCAAGCACGCGTTCTTCGAGCAGTTCAACCAAGCCGCGTAAGTTGACGAGCGGCTCCAAATCTTTTTTCCTGCGCGGGGCGCGCACGTCGTCAATGGTCTCGCCCGAAGCAGGGAGGCGGTCAATGGAGGTGAAGATATTGGGTTCTTCACGATAGCGAATCAGTTCATCTTTTCCGTTCAACCACCAGCCAAACGGAACGCCTGTCGCGTTCATATAACTTTCGAGTTGGTCAATACCGTCTTTTCGAAGTGGGCGTTTGAGTTCAATCACGATATAAGGCGTGAGTCTCAAAGTTGCTTCACGATAGACAACAATATCGGCGGCTTTGCTGTGAACGGTGCTTCCCATTTTCACGCCCACTTCCAAAGCCATTTGGTCAGGCGAGTAGCCAAGGTCAAAAACTCGTTTGATGCACAACTGCCGAATAATTTCTTCGGGCTTGGCGTAAATCTTTTTCTGGCGGATCAAACAATGCACATAATATTTTTCGCCCCGCTTCCATAATTCCAAATTGTTGATTTCGTGCGCGGCGAAAGCGGTCAGTCCGTGTTTTACGTTTGAATCGCCAAAGATGGCGTCCAGCGCGACAGTTTTATCTTTAGCGGGAACAAATTGCTCGCCCACTTCATAGTCTACGGAAGGTTCTTTTACGGCTTTCTTTTTTGATTTGGTTTTAGCGGTTGCCATACATGCGCCCTTCAGTTTGAGATTTTCAAATTATAGCCGATGAAAACCAATCCCTTGGAATTTTCAAAACCTGGGAGCGCCTAAACTCAACGCATAGTTAATCACTCCCCATAACTTCGCCCTCGTATACTGCCAACCGTGTTTCGACGCTTTCGAAGGTAAGCGTAGTCCTAACCCTCATCAACGGATATATCGAGAACATTCTCCATTGGAGGGACTCCGTATTTGCGTGTTTTTTCCATATCCCAGGAATTAACGCCTCCCGCAAAAGACATGCGGTAATCGGCATAAATCTCATAGGTTGTATCATCTTCGAAAACAAAATAGACAGCCATTGAGGGAAAGCCGTTATTCTTGTTCTGTTTCACAATTACGCCCTTGATGGTTTTCCCCAGTATTTGATTCAGCGCGTCGTAATCAGGCATATGAACCTCGCAATTCTGAGTTTGACTTCCATGTTCGTCTGACTTTCCTAACTGTTCAATCTACAATCTTAAGTTTCAAGCATAAAGCCAAAACTTTCCTCGCGCAAGGAGAATCTGCCAGTTGTAATCTCCCTCCAATCGTTGTATAGTGAAACCGTCACACCGAGAGGAGAATTTATGGTTGCCAAATCAAAACCCCGCAAAAAAGTTCAAACCCGAAAAACGAAGTCCGATGAACCCGTCCTGACCCCGAGTCAACTCAGCGAGATTCAAAACGAGTTGGTGCTTCCGTACAAAGAATTGAGGGTGATGGTCGGCTTGTTGGGGATGTTGATGCCGTTGATCCTCTATGTGGGCGGACGGGTGATCTTTGGGAAGGTGTTGCAGGAGTCGATCAGCGCGTATTATCACACCGGGATGCGCGATGTGATGGTAGGGATTTTGTTCTCGCTCGGGGTGTTCCTATTTTCATACAAAGGCTATGGGCGCGAAGACGATATCGCGGGGAACCTTGCGTGTTTCTTCGCCATCGGAACCGCCCTGTTCCCAACCTTGCGCGAGGGCGAGACTGGCGAGATCTATAAGCGAATCAGCATCGTCCATCACATCTTTGCGGCATCGTTCCTGTTGACCCTCACGTATTTTTGCCTCGTCCTGTTTACGAAATCCAAACACAAACCTGCCGATATGCCGAAGATGAAAAAACTTCGGAACACGATCTATCGAGTCTGCGGCGGCGTGATGCTGGCTTGCATCCTGTTGATCGCCGTTTATTTTGCCGCGTTCGGGGCGGAGGGACGATTCCTTGGCATCACCAATCCGATCTACTGGCTCGAAACGCTTGCCATCTTCGCATTCGGCTTCTCGTGGTTCGTGAAAAGCGAAGTGATCCTGAAAGACAAAGAAGAACCGCCGATGGTGAAGTACGTCCCTCAATTTGTTGAAGCCATGCGGTAGAGTAATCCCATGAATCAATGACCTCCGAAGGACAAAATCCCTCGGAGGTCAATCTCCAGTCTCCAGTCTCTAATCTCTAGTCTCCAATCCCTAATCCTCCCAATTCTCTCAATCCCCTCAATTACCACTTACCAATTACTGATTCTACGCCGTCTCCAAATACCTCTCGATCTCATAATCCGACACATGCAAGCGGAAGTCGTCCCACTCCGCCCATTTGGCGCGCGAGAAGGCTTCATACGTCGCCTCGCCCAACGCGGACTTGATGACCTCGTCGTTTTCGAGTTCGGTCAACGCTCTGGCGAGCGAGCCGGGCAATTCGGTAACTCCGAGTTTTGCGCGGTCTTCTTTATCGAGGTGATACAAGTTGATGTTGTTGAGCGGCTTCGGCGCTTGCATATTCTTTTCGATTCCATCCAGCGCGGCGGCGAGCATCACGGTGAACGCTAAATACGGATTCGCCGACGGATCGGGGAAGCGGAGTTCGGCGCGCACGGCTTTGTCGCGTCCCTCGGTGTAGCGCGGAATGCGGATCAACGCCGAGCGGTTTTGTTGCGCCCAGCCGATATACACAGGCGCTTCATAGCCTGGAACCAAACGCTTGTACGAGTTGACCGTCGGCGCGACCACGGCGGCTAACGCACGGGCGTGCGCTAACTGTCCAGCGATGAAAGAATACGCAAGTTTGGAAAGATGCGCTTCGTCGTTCTTGTCGAAGAAGAGGTTTGTTCCCGTCTTGTTGTCGAACAGACTTTGATGACAGTGCATCCCCGAACCGTTGATTCCAAATACGGGCTTGGGCATGAATGACGCGGTGAGTCCATGTTGCGCGGCGATGGCTTTGACGGTGTATTTCAACGTCAATACATTGTCGGCGGTCTTGAGCGCGTCGGCAAAACGGAAATCAATTTCGTGCTGACCCAACGCGACCTCGTGATGCCCAACTTCCACATCGAGTCCCATCGCGTCGAGCGCGCTCATTAACGCGGTGCGAACGACGACGGCTTCATCGAATGACGAGAAGTCGAAGTAGCCGCCCGCGTCGTGCGGAACGGGATGTACGCCGTGCCCGTTCGTGCCTTTGAAGAGGAAGAACTCGGGTTCAGGTCCAAGATTGAACGTCCAGCCTTTTTCTTCGATGCGCTTCAACTGTCGCTTCAACGTGCCGCGCGGATCGCCCTCGAACGGGTCGCCGTTCGGCATGTGGATATCGCAGAACACGCGCGCGCGTTTTGAATCCGCCGCCGACCACGGCAACACCGCGTACGTGTTTGGGTCGATCAGCAAACGCATGTCGCTTTCTTGAATGCGCGCAAATCCCTCCACCGACGAACCGTCGAACCACGCGCCGTCTTTCAATACATCCTCAAGATGACGTACGGGCATGTCCACGCTTTTCACCGCGCCCGTCACGTCTGAGAATTGCAGTGAAAGAAACTTTACACCGTCTTCTTTTACTTTCTTGACTAAATCCTTGCCGTCCATTTTTTTCTCCTTATGTCTTATGTCGTTGCGAGGCGACACAATCTCCTCGCAGAATAAATTATTCGATTTATGTCATGTCATTCTGAGCGAAGCGAAGAATCTCGTTTGCGCCTCAGAGACCCTTCGCTGTCGCTGAGGGTGACATGCTGTTGGATGTGAAAGTTATTCTCCGCTCGGCGCGGACTGCAACGGTTCTGTCTTGACCTTCATCTGCCTCGCCCAATTGATGACGATCACAGCCCCGATGATGATCCCCGCCGCGGCGAGAGTGCGCGGCGTGAGCGGCTCACTGGCGAACCATGCTCCGAGCGCCACCGCCACCAAGGGATTCACGTACGCGTATGTCGCCACAAGTGAGATCGGCGCGTTTTGCAATAACCAGATGTACGCCACGAATCCGATCATCGAGCCGAATGTGATGAGGTAGATCAGACCGAGCCACGATTCCGTTGATACTTGAACGATGTTGAATCCATTCCATTCGCCGAGCAGGAGGCTGACCAAAAACAGCGGAACACTTCCCGCGAGCATCTCCGCGCCCGTCGTCATTAATGCGGACTTGGGTATATCCGCGCTTCGGCTGTAGATGGAACCAAGCGCCCACAAAAACGAAGCGCAAATGACGGCAATCGTTCCGATCGTGTCAAGCTGTAATTTGCCCGTTGCTTCAGATGGACCGACTAGCAGGTAAATACCGCCAAAGCCGATAAGCAATCCAACAATGGACAGCCACGTCGGTTTGACGCCGCCCGGGCGCAGAGCCTCGATAAGCACCAGCCATAGCGGAGTCGTTCCAACGATCAACGCCGCAACGCCCGATGCGATTCGTTGTTCGGCAAATGAGACGAGCCCATTGCCGCCGAGTAATAACAATGCGCCGATGATCGCAACCGATTTCCATTGCACACGCGTAGGCATTTCATCTCCCGCCGCGCGCCGCCACGCAATGAGGATCAAACCCGAAATAAGAAATCTCAATCCCGCGTGCAAGAACGGCGGAATTGTTTCCACCGCGAATCGAATCGCAAGATAAGTCGAACCCCACACTATGTACAACGCGATCAAAGCAATCCAAATTTTTGTTTTCATTCATCTCCGTTTTGTAGTAGGACAAATTGCCAATTTGTCCTACGGGCTTGCGGTTACATTTTCATACGCCAACAACGCCTTCTTCCTCAACGCGCCATACCGATACTTCCCAAAATCTCCAGCCTTGCGGATCACGCGGTGGCATGGAATCAACACCGCGATCGGATTATGCCCAACGGCGGTTCCCACCGCGCGGACGGCGTTTGGGTTGCCGATGCGTGACGCAATCCCTTCGTATGTGGATGCCGAACCCGCAGGGATTTGCAACAACGCTTCCCAAACTTTCAACTGGAAGTTTGTGCCGCGCAGATGTAGCGTTAACGGTTTGATACGGGTGTTGAAGCGCAGGTCAAAGATCGGAGCGACCAACGCGGCAGTAGCTCGATAATCCTCGATCATTTTTGCTTCCTTCCAATCGCTGACGAGATTGTCAATCGCTTCGCCTTCGCTTCCTTGCACGAAGCCGAGGTGACAAATTCCGCGTTCGGTGAGTCCGATCAGACATTTGCCGAATGGCGTGAGGTGGATGCCGTACCGAATGGTCACGCCTTCGCCTTTGGATTTGTACTCGCCAGGCGACATCGCCTCCGTGTTCACAAAAAGATCATGGAGGCGGCCCAGACTCGACAGTCCGACTTGATGCGTGGTGTCGAGCAGGTTCTCCGACTTATCGAGCAAATCCTTCGCGCTTTCCTTCGTCACGAATTGCAAGAATCGCTTCGGGCTGACTCCCGCCCAGCGTGTGAAGAGTCGCTGAAAATGATATTCGCTCAAGCCGACGTTCGCCGCGACCTCGTCGAGGTTTGGCTGGTCTTTGAAATGGTTTTCAAGGTACATGATCGCCTGCTCGATGCGCAGGTAATCTTCGGACGATTGTTTGAAATCGGTGCTCATAGTGTCTCCTTTTGTTGATGCTATTCTATGAACATCCATTACATCTGCCGACCCGATTCTTGCTGAGTCTCCCCTCTCCTTTAGGAGAGGGGTTGGGGGTGAGGTTAAACAAAACAGGCATGCGCGGGCATGCCTGTTAACGACTCAGCATTAAAAAAGACAGCCCTTCCCAAACACAAACAGATGGAATCCACCTGTGCCACTTGCGCTTCCCTTGTCCCAAAGATCGCTCTCTGGATTTCGGGCGAGCAACAGAGTTTTTTTAAACCTGTTGCCTTTCGCTTGTTTCGGAAGGGAGAAAGAAGTTTGTGACAAACTCCAGAGGCATCCGCTGATCGATCCGATTTTTAGACCTCACCCCTGACCCCTCTCCTGCAAGGAGAGGGGAAGTCCGTAGCATCCCGTTCGCACGGGAGAACCTCCACCTCGTGGTCTCGTACGACAAATTTCAATTTGTCGCATAAGACCCAGCCGCTAAATCTCCGAATATTCAATTGTTAATGGCGGCGATTGTATACTGCCTAGCGCGCCTTTGTCAAGCGCAGATTTGGTGATTGTATTTTATCTGGATTTTCGATAAGATTCACAAACTCTGTCGTGTCATGCTGAGCAGAGCGAAGCATCTCCAAGATTAAGCGCGAGACTCTTCGGTCGCAGAAATATGCTCCCTCACATCGTCCCGATGTCCTTCGGGAGAGTGACACATTCTTTTGGAGGCTCCGATGCAATCCGCACATTCGATTCAAGATTATCTCGACGTTGTGAAGCAGGGAATCGCTAAGAAATTTGGAGACGGCAAGCCGAAGCGCGTCGTCATCGTGGGGGCGGGTCTCGCGGGACTTTCGGCTGGGTACGAGCTTCGGCGAGCTGGCCACACCCCGATCATTCTCGAAGCTCAGCACCGCGTCGGCGGGCGAGTCCACACACTTCGTGATCCGTTCACCGAGGGCTTATACGCCGAAGTCGGCGCGATGCGGATTCCACGCGCGCACACGTTGACCATGTCCTACGTCGAGAAGTTTGGACTGAAGACCAACGATTTCACGATGGATAACCCCAACGCCTACCACTACATGGGCGGACGAAAGGTCCGCGCTTCGGAAGCCGCGAATGACCCATCTCTGCTCGGTTTCGATGTCTCTGAAAAAGAAAAAGGGAAGACAGCGGGGAAGATGTACGAAGCCGCGCTCAAGCCTTTGCTTGACCTGCTCGAAAGGGATGGCGACAGAGCATGGGATGAGATCATCTCAAAATATGACCAATATTCCACGCGCGAGTTTCTCGAATTGAACGGCTGGTCGGAAGGCATGATCGAGATGTTCGGCTTGCTGGCGAATCAAGAGTCGGTGATGAATTCGTCCTTCCTTGAATTGTTCCGCGAGGATTCAGGAAATTACTACACCAACATGATCGAACTTGAAGGCGGGACGGATCGTCTTCCGCACGCGTTCCTTCCCGAACTCAAAGATAACATCCGCTTCGGCGCGAAGATGATCGCCATGGATCAATCGCCGACCGATGTGACGATCCACTATCAAACGCAGGCAGGACGATTTGAGGAGAAAGGCGATTACGCGATCATCACGGTTCCATTCCCTGTGTTGAGGCATGTGGAGATTCTCAAGCCGTTCGCGCGCGCAAAGAATCGCGCCATCCGCCAGTTGCATTACGATGCCTCGGCGAAAATTCTTTTCCAATGCAAACGCAGATTCTGGGAAGAGGACGACGGCATCTTCGGCGGCGGCACGATGACCGATCTACCCATCCGCAACTTGTATTATCCCGACCACGGACGCGAAACGGGACGCGGCGTGATCCTCGCGAGTTATACATGGTCGGAAGATGCGCAACGTTGGGGTTCGCTCAAACCTGATGATCGAATCGCGCAGGCATTGGATGATGTGGCAGAGATTCATCCGCAGATCACAAAAGAATTTGAAGTCGGCACATCATGGATGTGGCACGACGATGAATTTGCAGGCGGCGCCTTCGCGTTGTTCGACCCTGGTCAGCAAACGTTATTGCATGATGAAATTGTGAAGCCAGAGGGACGAATCCATTTTGCGGGTGAACATGCGTCACTTTATCATGCGTGGATTCAAGGCGCGTTTGAATCGGGTCTGCGCGCGGCGATTGCGATTCATCAATCTCCCTAAATAAAAAGACCTGACAGGTCTTTAAGACCTGTGAGGTCTGCTACATTCGATTCCCCGCCAATGCCGTGTGCTACGAAGTTTTGAACCTGCTTTCGCAGGTGGGTCCTTACCCAGAAACGCCGCCTTGGCTCAGGCCTATCGCGTTATTTCTTTAGGAGTTAAAGACCCTTTTAAAAAATGTTGGCTCAAAACGGAAGGGCAACATCACGAGCACAGCAGGGATGTGATTTTTATACCATAAACAACGATGAGGGGGGGAGGCTAATATTAATTACGAAGTTTTCAGGCTGGTTGATTTTGCTTGACATTTATGCTACCCTTAATTGTATTATCGGTAGATCACGAAAATTCTGCGCAGGCTGCGCTCTCTGGCGCAATTTTGACGTTAGAGAATGTCAATTACGCGCTTTCGTGAAGTACTGATTATCTATCAGACAAGGAGACTAAGATGACAACCATTCCCGGCGTCGACGTTTCGTATTGGGATGCGGGCATCGACTGGCCCAAGGTTCGCGCAACGGGCCAACGTTTTGTTTTTGCCAAAGCCACCGAGGGAGATTTTCATTCAGATCAAACATTTGGAGCGAACTGGACGGGCGCGAAAGCGGCTGGACTCTTGCGCGGGGCGTATCACTTCTTCCGCGCGAATGTGGATGGAAAGAAACAAGCCAATCGTTTTATTGATTACGTAAAATCTACGAATGACCTGGGCGAACTGCCGCCCGTTCTCGATCTTGAAAGCCATGACGGACAAAGGAAAGAGAAGATCATCGAACGCGCGAAAGCGTGGCTCGATCTCGTCGAAGCCGCGTTCGGAAAAAAGCCGATCATTTACTCGGCTCAATATTTTTTACAGGATTATTTTTCCGAGGGGGGCGGCGGACCGCCAGTGTGGGCGAAGGATTATCCGTTGTGGCTGGCGCAATATCCCAACAACTATACGGAAGAGTCCAAGCCGTTTTTGCCGCGCGGCTGGTTCAAATGGACGTTTTGGCAGTACAGCGAAAGAGGACGCGTTAATGGTATCAATGCCAGCGTTGACATGAATCTTTTCAACGGGACATTGGAAGAGTTGTATCAACTCGCGGGAGCGAAGCCTGTTGCCGCGGATGCATCCAAGCCGGCGAAGCATAAAGTGGCGGCGGGTGATTCGTTTGAATCGATTGCGAACAAATACGGCGTGACGGTGCGCGAACTTGTCAGCGCGAACCCGCAGTTGTTGAAGACGGGCGA